>JAVFAO010000028.1:0-31593 GCA_034002465.1 Myxococcota bacterium | reverse complement strand
GGGGGGGGGGGGGGGCCCCCCCCCACGAAAAGCTTGACTGCTCCTAGCGCGCCCCTTTCTTGCTCACGGCATCACGCGCGAGCGCGTCGACCCGTTCGTTGAGAGCATGTCCTGCGTGCCCCTTGACCTTGTAGAGCGTGAGCTTCGAGAAGCGGCTCAACTCTCGTTTGACTCGCTCAATCAACTCTGGATTTGCCTTTGCTTTCCAGCCCTTGGCGAGCACGCCGATGGCGTAGCTGGAGTCGGTGTAGAGGTGGACCTCACGCTCACTGTTGGTGATCCTCTCGAGGGCCCGAAGGATAGCGCTAAGCTCGGCGATGTTGTTGGTGCCGCGTCCGAGGTATTCTGAGATTTCGATGACTTCTCGACCATCCTGGATGACCACGCCGAGCCCCGCTGGTCCTGGGTTGCCTTGGCAAGCGCCGTCGGTGAAGGCCAGGATCTCGCCTGCCTTGGGGGTGTCAGGGATATTGCCCGGCCGTTCGACGACACGGATTCGAGCGCCTATGCCCTTCGTTGTTTTCTCCTGGGTGGCTTGAGGCTCTTGACTGGAGGCCTGTCGGCGCAAGAAGCGGCGGTCGCCGTGGGAGCGTTCGATGGCGGCGCGGGCGGCGATACGCCGAGTCTCGACGGCGTCTGCAGAGGCGCGGTCCTTGGCGACCTCGATGCTGGTGAAGCCGCGTCGTTCCACTTCTGCGTCGAGCAGCACACGGTGTTTGCCGAGCTCGAAGCCGAGGATGAGTTGCACCGGGCGCGCTGTGTCCTTGATGGCATCGAGGCCCATGAGGATGGCGGCGCGCTGGGCTTCCTCCATGGCGTCGCCGACAAGGTGATCCCAGAGCAGCCGACGATGCTCGCCGTGGGCGAGCATGCAGGCCAGGCCGAGGCAGGTGTCCGAGCCTTCGACGCTGGTCCAGACGCGGACGGCTTGGGTTGGCGGCATCAACGCGGCGGCGGCCTCGACGCTCTGCTCGGCAGATGTGGTCGAGAAGTCACGTTGGTCGCGCAGCTCTTGTGGGTCGAGCTGGGGCTCTTCGTCCGGGAGGGCGTTGAGGGCGGAGGGGCTGGTGCTGTATTCTCGCTCATCTGAGAGCTTGAAGCGAATCTTGACCCGGCCGCCCTCTTGCAGGAGGCGGCCGCTGGCGTCGAGCTGGGCGTAGACTTTCTGTTTTCTGGCGATCCAGAACATGCGCAGCCAGGGCATAGGCGTTCCTTGGAAGCTGGGGGTGAGCGAGGTTCAGCCTTGCGAGTCTTCTGCTTTTCCCAGTGTTTTTGAACACTTCCCGAGGGGATCAGAGCATCGCGTGGGTGCGCCGCGGTTGGCGCGCGAAGAGCATAGCTCGTCCTCGGCCAGGGCACAAACCCAAGTGCCTTCTCAGGATTCCCAGGGGACTTGCAATTTGTTCAAGAAGCTAGGCATAATAGGGCGGCTTCTGGCTGTCGTGGCGCTCAGGCCGCGACGTTCGTATTCCTAGAAGATGGAGGAATCTGATGCATCGTCTACGACTCTTGGCGCTTCTGCTGCTCTTGCCCTTGGGCTTCGCATTCACCGCATGTGGTGAGGACGATCCCAAGCCGCCTCCGGCCGACACCGACACCATTGAAACCACGGATCAGGACACCACGCCGGACACCGACGTGCTGCCCGACGTCGACCCTGATGAAGAGGTCCAGCCCGATCAGGACATTGTGCCCGATGAAGACGTCCAGCCCGATGAAGACGTCCAGCCCGACGAAGACGTCCAGCCCGATGAAGACGTCCAGCCCGATGAAGACGTCCAGCCCGATGAAGACGTCCAGCCCGATGAAGACGTCCAGCCCGACGACGACATCCCCGTGGTCGAGCCCAATCCCGCCGCCATCGCCGAAATCGCGGCCGCCCGTGCGGCCTGTGAGACCACGACGCTGAGCTGTGAGGCCGGCAGCTTCACCATCTCCGGCGCTGCCGTGACCTACGTCAAGCCGACCATGGGTAGCGACAAGGGTGGTTACTTCATCCAGGCTGGTCCCGTCGGCCCGGCCCTCTTTGTGACGGACGAGGACACCACACTGGCCGTGGGTGACGTCATCAACCTCGAGCTTGCCTCGGTCTCCTTCGTCCAAGGCATGATCCACGGCGAGCCCGCCGCCGATCCCACCGTGCTCGGCTCCGGCTACGACGTCTCCGAGCTGGTGCAGGTGGTCAGCAACGCCACCGACATCGTCAGCAATGTTCGTGACTACGAGTCAGAGCTCATCAATGTCGAGTTCGAGATCGCCGGTGCCTTCGCCACGGCAGGCTCGGTCTTCCGCGGCGCCGCCATCTCCACCACCGGCCTTGCCGATGACCCCAACCTGCTCTTCCGCGTTCCCGTCGAGCTTCGTGATCACTTTGGTTTCGAGGAAGGCTGCATGGTCGAGGTCGATCTCGTTCCCCTCTGGCTCTACGCCAACGCCGAGACCAGCCGTGCCCAGGTGTCTGCGTGGGCCGAGGGCGATCTTGCCGAGGCCATCTGCCCCGCGCCTCGCATCCTCAACGCCGAGGCCGGTTCTGCCACGGAGCTGACCTTGAGCTTCAGCCGCGCCCTCGATGCCAGCACCGTCGAGGCTTCCTCCTTCACCTTCAACCATGGCCTCAGCGCAAGCGCGGCGGTGGTCAATGGGAACGAGGTGGTGCTCACCACCAGCACCCAGACCCCCTCTGAAGCCTACCAGGTGACGGTCGCCAGCTCTGTCGAGGACATCCTCGGCACGGCCATGGATGCCGCTGCCAACACCGCGGATTTCCTGGGCTACAGTGAGACTGGCCCGGTGGTCGCTTCCTGGACCTTCGACGCTGAGACGCTGCTCGCCGATGGTGGCTCGGCGCTCAACATCGACAGCGCCGCCATCTCGGCGGTCGGCGCGGTGGTTGGCAACTACGTGGCTGGCGAAAATGGCTCTCGCGCGGCCAACGCCAACACCTGGGATGATGGCGTCGACAGCAAGTACTGGTTGGCCACCTTCTCTACCGTTGGCTATACCAATCTGGCGCTGCAGAACTCCAGTCAGTATGGCTCGAACACTGGTCCGCGTGACTTCAAGCTGCAGTACAGCCTCGACAGCGCGACTTGGGTAGATGTGGAGAATGGCACTGTCAGCATCCCCGCCGCCTCGACCTGGGCTCCGCTCAGCAATCTGCCCCTGCCGGCAGAGATGAACGATAAGGCCGTGGTCTACCTGCGCTGGGTGGTCACCAGCACCACTTCCATCAACGGTGCCACCGTCCTCCCCGGCGGCACCGACCGCCTCGACAATGTCATCATCACCGGAACGGCCCTCTGATTCTGCCGTTCGAGCTCGCCAGCCTCGTCCTCGGGGACGAGGCAACGCTTGCTCCCGACGAAGCTGCAGCAGCCCTCGCTCCACGTTCATGAGCGAGCCAGGCAAGCAGCGGGCAACTTGTTTCCTTCCTTGGCCTCGGCATCTCAGATGAGCTGCTGCACGAGCATCTGCTTGGCCTTTTTTGGGTGCTTGTCGTAC
Organism: Myxococcota bacterium; assembly: GCA_034002465.1. Classification (GTDB taxonomy): domain Bacteria; phylum Myxococcota_A; class Bradymonadia; order UBA4248; family JAVFAO01; genus JAVFAO01. Next base: position 28,092 of record JAVFAO010000028.1, on the reverse strand, counting down.
ACTCCGCTCGCCCAGCTTGGAGCTGGGCTTGCGGAGGCAGTGCATGAACGACACCAGCAGCGAACTGATTGAGCTCGAGCTCGACGACGACGACGGCGATCTGCCGCAGAATGTCTTCATCTTTCCATTGCGCGAGATGCTGGTCTTTCCCGACGTCATCTTGCCCATCGTCGTCTCTCAAGGTCCTTTGCTCGAGATCGTCAAGCGCGCGCAAGCCCACAACGACTTTCTCGGCTTCGTCCTCAACCGCGGTGAGGACGAAATCCCCAAAGCGGAGGAGCTGGCACGCATCGGTTGTCTCGGCCATGTGGTGCGGATGCACCGCATGCCCGATGGCGGCTACACCCTCTTCGTGCACGCGCGGAGACGCATGCGCTTGCTCAAATTTCTGCGTAGCGATCGCCTCATTGCACAGGTGGAGTACCTCGAGGACGAGTACGAGGACAACGACGAGCTGCAAGCGCTGTGGCGCAACGTGCAGCGCGCCCTCACTCAGATAGCCGAGCTCAGCCCGCAGATCCCCAAAGAAGCAGTGGACACCATCGTCTCGCTCGACAAACCGGGCAAGCTCGCCGACATGATCGGTGCGCATTTCCCCTTCAAGCTCGAAGACAAGCTGCAGCTCCTCGAGAGCCTGGATGTGAAGCTCCGCTTGGAAAAGGTCTACGAGCTGCTCTTGCGGGAGATGGATCTCATTGAGATTGGGAAAAAGATCCACGAGAGCATACGCGCCAAGATCGAGGAGAGCCAGCGAGAGTTCTTTCTCCGTGAACAGCTCAAGGCCATACGGGCAGAGCTTGGCGAGGAGAGAGATGAGAAGGGGCTCAACATCGAAGAATACGATGCGCGGATCAAGACCGCCGGCATGTCCGAGGAGGCCGAGCGGCGCGCAGTCGAGCAGCTCGACAGGCTTCGCTTGCTCACCACCGACGCAGCCGAATACCACATGATCCGCACCTACTTGGACTGGCTCTGTGATCTGCCCTGGGCGCAGGTCACCGAGGACAATCTCGACCTCGAGCACGCCGAGAAGGTGCTCGATGATGACCACCAAGGCCTTGAGGACATCAAGCGGCGCATCGTCGAATTCCTCGCTGTCAAGCGGCTCAAGCCCGACCATCAGGGCCAGATCATCTGTTTCGTGGGCCCTCCAGGCGTCGGAAAGACAAGCCTCGCCCGCTCGATCAACCGCGCGCTGGGGCGCAAGTTCTTTGGCTTCTCCCTGGGCGGTCTGCGCGACGAGGCGGAAATCAAGGGGCATCGTCGCACCTATATTGGCGCCATGCCTGGGAAAATTCTGCAGGGTCTGAAGCGAGTGGGCTCACGAAACCCGGTCTTCATCCTCGATGAAATTGACAAGCTCGGCTCCGATTGGCGCGGCGACCCCTCCAGCGCCATGCTCGACGTGCTGGATCCGACGCTCAACAACGCGTTCACCGACTATTACATCGACGTCCCCTTCAATCTCTCTGACGTGATGTTCATCGCCACCGCCAACACCACGTCCACCATTCCACGGGCCCTCTTGGATCGCATGGAGGTGATTGAGCTGGCGGGCTACATCGACGAGGAGAAGCTGGCCATCGCCAAGCATCACCTCGTGCCGCGTCAGATCGCGGCGCATGGATTGAGCAAGAAAAACCTCCGCATCACCGATGGTGCACTCAAACAGCTCATCCGCGACTACACCCGTGAGGCAGGCGTACGTAACCTCGAGCGGACCATTGCCAAGGTCTGTCGTCGCATTGCGACCAAGGTCGCTCGGGAGACCGACAGCGTACACAAGGTCGACAAGAGCAATCTCGAGGCGTTGCTCGGGCCTGCGCCCTTCACCGATGAGGTCATCAGCCGGGGTCAGGGGCCGGGCATCGCTGCGGGGCTGGCCTGGACACAGTTCGGCGGCGAGGTCCTGTTCATCGAGACCACGCGGATGCCTGGGAAGGAGCAGCTCAAGCTGACGGGGCAACTCGGCGAGGTCATGGCCGAGTCGGTGCAAATCGCCTTCAGCTATGTGCGCTCGCGCGCGGCAGCGCTGGGTATTGACGAGAAGGCCTTCCAGAAGCTCGACTACCACGTCCACTTTCCAGCGGGCGGTGTCCCCAAGGATGGCCCTTCAGCGGGTATTGCGATCACCAGCTCGTTGCTCTCGTTGCTCCTGGAGCGAGCGTTGCCAGCGCGGCTCGCGATGACAGGCGAGATCACGCTGGTCGGCAACGTGCTCGCCGTTGGGGGAATCAAAGAGAAGGTGACGGCGGCGCGACGGGCTGGGGCGCGTCATGTGATTCTTCCTGCGCGCAATCGCAAGGACCTGGTCGAGGTTCCAGAGCACGTGAAGGCTGGCTTGGAATTTCATTTTGCCGAGCACTATCGAGAGGTTTTCGAGCTCTTGTTCGGCGCTGGACGGGCACGGCTCGATGCCCCTCGTGACAAGCCGACTGCGTGACCGAGCCATGATGTATTCCTAACGTATTGCCGGAGGCCTGCAGTGGCGTCCCCAGAAACGCTGGCTCAGCAGAGAGTCGGTGAGCTCCTTGCTGAGAAATATCGGCTCACGGCGTTGCTCGGCGCTGGCGGGATGGGGGTGGTCTTCGCTGCGGTGAACGAGTGGATTGGGCGCGAGGTTGCACTGAAGCTGATTCACCCCGAAATCAGCAGTGGGCCCATTTTGGCCCGCTTTTTCCAAGAGGCGCGGGTCGCCTCCCAGCTGGATCATCCCAACATCGTGACGGTTTTCGACCTCGGGCGCGCCGAGGACGGAAGCTGGTTCATCGTTCAGGAGCTTCTGCGCGGGCAGTCGCTCGAAGAGCGACTATGTCGGCGGCCCTTGTTTTTCAAGGAAGCCGTGGAGTTGCTCGCGCCCATCATGTCGGCCTTGGTCGTTGCACACGACGCCAAGATCCTGCACCGCGATCTGAAGCCGGCCAACATCTTTCTGCACCAGCAGGGCGAGGAGCTGCTGCCCAAGCTCATCGATTTCGGCATCTCCAAGATGCTCTTTGCGCAGGAGGGGCGCGGATTCGAAACCCAGGGGGGCTGGGTTGGGACACCGGCGTACATGGCCCCCGAGCAGATCCGAGCGGAGTCCGACATCGGCCCGGCGGTTGATGTCTTTTCCATGGGGGCCGTATTCTACCGATGCCTTGGTGGTCGACTGCTCTTCGAGGGTAATCCCGTCGCAGTTGCTGCTGCCACGACCACCCGTGATCCTGTTCCGTTGAGTGAGCTCGCGCCCTACCTCTCTGCCGAGGTCTGCAGCTTCGTCCACACTGCTTTGGCTCGAGAGCGACGCCATCGCTTTGCAGACATGCGCCAGATGATGCAAGCGCTCTTGGCGCTTCCAGAGCTGCAAAACTCGAAATGGGGGGCGCAGCTTCTGGCGCGGGCCGAGGTTTCGGCACAAGGTTCCAGGCAAAGGGCCGTCGAGCTCGACCTGGACAGGGTCGCTGCACTCAGGGTCGGACGCACCTTGGTCGGGCGCGATGACACCAGTGAGATACTGCGCCCCACCAACGACACCCTCAAATCGGTTGATATTCCGAAGCTTGCCGAATTCGCCCCCACCCAGCGTTCGAGAAGGTGGCGTGCCTGGACAGTCGGACTCGCGCTCTCGATTGGGCTCTTGCTGGTGGTGTTGAGCCTGCTCGTGCTCTTGCCTTCGTCCCCGTCACCCTCCACGACGCAGGAGCTGGTGTCGAATCAAGAGATGGCCCAAACGCTGTGCGCGCGATGGGCGCCGAGGCTGGCCCGTGAGCAACAATCAGATGGTGCGTTTACCGGGATCACACCCCTGCCTGCTACGGGCTGGGCGACCGCGCAGCTGGCTTGCTCCCTTGCCAGTGCGCAGTATGCTTGCGGCGCAGAGGTGGAGCAGGCAGCTTTGGACAGCGCCAGGGCAGCGTTGTCGAGATTCGAGTTGTCGTACGGCTGGGGCGAGTTCGACGATGGTTGGGAGACTCCCGCCGCGGCCTGGGTCGTCTTGTGGGCCTGTCAGCCCTCGGGACCTGCGCAGCTTCTGCAGCCCGAGCTGAGTCGGGCCATGGACTACCTACTCGCGGCGCAGCGCGCTGATGGAGGCTTCGCCGACCCACTTGATCCGGCCAGCGATGGCTACCAGAGCATCTTCGCCACGCTCGCTTTGCTCGAAGGCAAGCGTCGTGCGCCTGAGCGGGTCAACGACCTCGCACTCCGCTCAGCCTTGGCATGGCTGCGCACAGAGCTTCGCGCCGCTATCGCTTCACCCAACTCCAAGCAGCTCCAGTTGCGTGAGGGGGCCGGTTTGGTCGCCTTTGCGAGTATTCCGATTTCCCTCGCTGCCGACAGTTCGCTGCTGGAAGTCGACGATGCTCGGCTGCTCTCGCAATCGGTCGAGCTCATTGCGGCTGACTGTGCATGGGACGGAAAGGTCTGCGCTCGCTCTGTGTTCGATAATGACTTTGTTGAAGTGCACGCCCCCAACGCCTATCGGCTGGGGCGCTTGAGCATGGTCTGGGCTCCTTGGACCTGGCTCGCGGTTTCGGTGTTGCTCGAAGACGCGCGCATCGATGGCTCAGCGCGCAGCACTCTGCTCGCACTTGACGGCTTCTTTCGCGCGGAGCTTCTGCACCTCGTCCAAGACGACAGCGCATTGCTCGGCTTTACCTTGGCCGAATGGCTCTTCGTTGCCTCGCGTCTCGCCACGCCCCCGCCCTTCGCGAGCCGCGCCGAGTGATTGGGCGCAACACTCAGGTGAGACTGCGCTTGAATTGCTGAGAAGCCAGATGATCACCTTGGGCCGCCACATCGAACGCCCCGCGAGCTCGGTGTTCTTGTCGATGGGGCGCTGGCCTGTTCCCTCAACTTGTTGCGCGCCTTTCGTGGCGGGCACAGTTCGGCTTCGTTTCGCAGCGCGTCTTCGCCATCTTGGCTATCCTGGCGCGTGGACTTCTTGACGGGAGTGAAGGCACGCTGTACAGCAAAGCGGGCGATGGTCTGTGTACGCCGCGGCCATGAATGCCGGAGGAGACGATGAGCAAGACCCGAGTCATGCTACTGGATCACAGCCTTCTCGATGTCATGAAGATGGAGAAGGCGCTGCTCGAACGCGGCTACGACGTCCTGCGCATGACCAGTCCCAATGGGGTGTTGGCCAAGATCGACTACGAATGCCCTGATGTGCTGCTCATCAATCCCTGGATGCCGCGGCTCGATGTGGCGGAGTTGCTCGCCACCCTCACTTCGTCCGAGAAGTTTCAGGACATGGTGATCGTCGCGCTCGGTGACAAAGATGCGCCCACTTTGCAGGCTTTTTGCATCGAGCACGATCTGCACGGTTACTTCAGCAAAACCATGGACATCAAGAGCATTGGCGGTTTCCTCGACAACTTCTTCGAAGAGTAATGAGCATCTCTGCTTGCTGCGTCCCTGCTCTTTCTGCTCGAGCGCGCTGCTTTCCCCGTCACTTCGACCTCGGCCCTGAGCCATTGACCGCGTGGAGCGGTACGTGATTCTCAACCGTAAGTTCGGTCCCTACGTGCTGCTCAAGCGCATCGGCATCGGTGGGATGGCCGATATCTTCCTTGGACTCAAGCTCGGTCCAGGGCCCTTCGAGAAATTTGCGGTCGTCAAGTGTATCCTCGCTCAATACTATGAAGACCCTGACTACGTTCGTCTCTTTCTGAGAGAGGCAGAGATCAGCGGCCTGCTGCATCACCCAAACGTGGTGCACACCTATGACTGCGGTGTCTACGATGGCACCCCGTACATGGTCATGGAGCACATGCTCGGCGTCACCGTCGCCGAGATGGCAGAGCGAGGGGCCGAACTTGGCCTCCCGTTGCCGCAAGACTACGCCATCAAGATTGGCATCGATGCTTGCGAGGGCCTCCACTACCTGCACGAGCTCAGAGACCACGACGGCGAGCCTCTTGGTATCGTGCATCGCGACATCAGCCCACAGAACATCTTCGTCGAATTCAGCGGCATCGCCAAGGTCTTCGATTTTGGCATCGTACGCCTCGCACGGGACAAAGAAGACGATCCGCACCAGGGCATGCTCGCTGGCAAATACGCCTACATGAGCCCCGAGCAGTGCCGTGGGCATGCCGTCGACGCCCGTAGCGACGTCTTTTCCCTCGGCATCATCCTCTACGAGCTCACCACGGGGCAGCGGCTCTTCAAGCGAGAGACGCAGATCGAAACCCTCAAAGCCATAACCGAAGAGAGCGTGCCCCCGCCCAGCTCACTGCTCGAGCGCTATCCGCGCTTCCTCGAGCGAGTCCTGCTCAAGGCTCTCGCTGCAGACCCATCGGAGCGCTACGCCAGCGCCCTAGAGCTGGCCGAAGACCTTCGCAAGTTCCTGAAAATCTCCGGTTCCAAGCCCAGCACCCAGCTCGTCGGCGCCTACCTCGCCAAGCTCTTCGACCAAGAACTGCGCGCTGAGCAGCGCTTTCGTCGCGCCGCGATCCAGGCCGCCGAGCAGGCTTTTGGGCGCCTCGATCCTCTCGCTGCGCTGCTCAAGAAACGCGCCGAACAAGCTGACGAGGTCGACTGGTCCGATGACGCAGAGCTCGAGCCCGAGCCCGATCCTGGGGCTTTGCCGCAGCCCGCGAGCATTCCCCTCGAACTGAGCGCCTCCACCATCGAAACGGCCGTCAACAAGCCTGTTCAGCGTGCTGCTGAACCCAGCCGCCTCGCCCAGGTCGAGATCGCCGTCGAGAACGAGGGCAGCCAGCCCGGCCTTCAGCTTCCCCACCGAACCAATCGTGTGCTTATCCTGGTCGCGGTCGTCGCAGTGCTCAGTGGACTCGTCGCCATTCTTCTGCTCTTGCTCCATCGCCCAGAGCAGCCGCCTCAGCAAGCGCCTGCAACGCAGCTGGAAGCCGAGCCGGCTGCTGAGCGACGGGTCGTCGAGCTCAGCACTCAACCCCCGGGTGCGAGCGTCTACCTCGACGGAAACCTGGTCAACGCCACGACTCCCCTCGAGCTGCGTGTGCAGCCAGGTTCGCAGCGTCGCCTCGAGCTGCGGCTGAGCGGCTATCGCTCCATCTTCGACGAAATCGAGGTCGGCGCTGGTGACGAACCTCTGAGCCTGAGCTTCGAGCTCGAGCCAGAGCCTGCGCCCACGCCGCCCGAGCCACCGCAGGGCACGCTGCGGCTGAGCGTGCAGCCCAAGAACAGCCTCGCTATCGTGGATGGAAAGCTGCACCCCACGATTCCGCCAAGCCAGCTCGACGGGCTCCAGCTCGAGGGCCAGCACACCCTGCTGCTCTATGCCTATGAGCATGAAACGGGCATCGTTCCCATCGACCTCGATGCGCCGAGCATGGATGCTGAGCTGCGCCTCGAGCCGCGCAGCGCTTCGCAGCTCGCTCTCCTCGATATCGACTCTTGGCCGCGCGGTGCCGAGGTCTTCATCGATGAGCGTTTTGCAGGCCACACGCCCTTGCCGACCTTGTTGCTGCCGGCCAAACGTAGCGTGCAGGTCAGTTTGCGCCACCAGAGCATCGAGCTGCAGGATCGGCTCGTCTTGAAGCCCGGAGAGCAGCGCTTGCACGCTCCGAATTTCGAACGTTCACCACAGGATGACAGCTTTGGTGAGCTCGCGGTCGAAGCCGACGTGAAGGCGACGGTCCGGGTTGATGGGGAAAAGCTAGGCCCTGCGCCGGTGAAGGCCATGCGGCTGCCAAGTGGTCGTCACTTCGTGGAGCTGCTTGGCGAGGATGACACGTTCCGTCATGTCGAGGTGCTCGAGGTGCAGCCAGATACGCTGCTCGAAGCGAAGCTCGAGCTGCCCTCGATTCCCATCGAGCTGCGCGGCGTTGTCGCCTGGGAGGTGTACCAAGGGAAGCAGCGTCTTGGCACCGTCCCGCTGTCCTTTTCCGTGCCTCCGGGGATGCATCATCTGCATTTGCTCAGTGACGGCGAGCGGATCGATCTTTGGCTACCTGTTTCTGCCTCAGATGGTGCACTGACTCTGACGCTGAACGAATGATTGGACGAGTTGACCATGGCCCGCACCCCTATCCAACGTATTCGAAACTTCGGTATCATGGCGCATATCGACGCTGGGAAGACCACCGTCAGCGAGCGCATCCTGTTCTATTCGGGGCGCACCTACAAGATGGCCGAGGTGCATGATGGCGACGCCACCATGGACTGGATGGAGCAGGAGCGGGAGCGCGGGATCACCATCACCAGCGCGGTGAGCAGCTTCGAGTGGCGCAAGCACGAGCTGCATCTGATCGATACCCCAGGACACGTCGATTTCACCGTCGAGGTGGAGCGCAGTTTGCGTGTCCTCGATGGCGTCGTCGCACTCTACGATGCGGTCTCCGGGGTCGAGCCGCAGAGCGAGACCGTGTGGGCGCAAGCCGAGAAATACAAGGTTCCGCGCCTTGCTTTCGCCAACAAGATGGATCGCCCTGGGGCCAACTTCGAGTCCTGCGTCGAGCAGGTCCGCAAGGTCCTGCGCGCCAATCCCATCCCCGTGCAAATGCCCATGGGTAGCGCTTCGGAGTTTGCGGGCGTCATCGATCTCATCGAGATGAAGGCGCTCGCGTTCAGTGACTCCGATCAGGGCCATACGGTCGAGCTCTCGGAGATTCCAGCGCAGTTTCGCAGCCAAACCGAGGAAGCTCGCGAGCGCATGATCGAACAGGTCGCCGACCTGGATGACGATATCGCCAGCTTGTATCTCGAGGGCGCAGAGATCGACAGCGCGCTCATCAAAGCTGCGCTGCGCAAAGCCACTGTCGAGAACAAGGCGGTGCCCTTCTTCTGTGGCTCCGGACTGCGCAACAAAGGCGTCCAGCCGCTGCTCGATGCGGTGGTCGACTATCTGCCTTCTCCCGATGAGGTGGGGCCGCTCACTGGCGTCGATCCCAAGGGCCATCCTCTGAGCTGGGAACGTAGCCCCAAGGCGCACTTCTCTGCGCTCGTTTTCAAGGTCCAACACATCGATGGGCAGAAGTACATCTATCTACGGATGTATTCTGGAAAGCTCAGTGAGGGCGACAACGTCCTCAACAGCACAAAGTCTCAAACCACACGCATCAAGAACCTCTTTCGCATGCACGCCAATCGTGCAGAGCGCATCAGTGAAGCCTTTGCCGGCGACATGATCGCGCTCACGCGAACCCGCAACTTCGGCAGCGGTGATACCCTCTGCGATCCGCAGCATCCCATCGTGCTCGAGAGGATCGAAGCTCGGGCGCCGGTGGTCTCGATCAGCATCGAGCCCGAGTCGATTCGCGACAAAGACAAGCTCACCGAGGCCCTCGCTGCCCTCACCGACGAGGACCCTACCCTCAAGGTGGAGGAAGATCCCGAGACCGGCGAGATGGTGATGCGCGGCATGGGCGAGCTGCATTTGGATATCGTGTGTGACCGCCTGCAACGAGAGTTTGGCGCGGCAGTTCGGCGCGGCAAGCCCTCGGTCGTGCGCCGTGAGACCTGTACCACCGAGGCGACGGGCCGGGGGGTCTTCGCACGGGACACCGATGAAGGGTCAATCTTTGGCGATGTTGGCGTCAAGGTTCGTCCCAACGCACGTGGCACCGGTCGTACCTGGGCCGCCGCGCTGCCGAGCACGCACGCCTATGTCAAGCCTGACATCGTCAATGCCGTGTTGCTCGGTGTGCAAGATGCCCTCGCCTTTGGTCCGCTTTCGGGCGAGGAAGTCGCAGACGTGCACGCCGATGTCGTCTCCATTGGCTGTGATCCCAAGGGGAACGTGTCTCTCCTCGGCGCTCGCATCGCTGCCGGTGAGGCCGTGCGTAATGCGCTCAAGGATGCGGGCCCGGTGATTCTCGAGCCGATCATGGAGCTCGACGTGGTCGTGGCAGAGGAACACATCGGCGACATCATCTCGGATCTGACGCTGCGCAATGGCACCATCGAGTCGGTGGAGAGCGGGGAGCTGCGGACGGTGATCAAAGCCTTGGTGCCCTTGCGGACGATGTTTGGCTACACCATGAAGCTGCGCTCGATGACCAAGGGCCGGGGCGTATTTACCATGGAGTTCAGGGCCTTCGATCAGGTATGAGGTGTGTGTGTCCGCCAAGGTATGTGCGCTGATCGAGGACGGCTGGGGTCCGCTGCAGCCAGCGCTGCTGGCCGAGAGACTGGAGCTGCAGCTCTCCCTTGCGTCGAGCGTGCTCCAGCTCATGGGCATGCTCGAAAGCGAGCCAGCAGACCTGCTGCTCCTGCCCCTTGGGCAAAACGAAGAAGAGGTCATCCTGCTGTTGCGTGCACTGCGAAAGCGGAGCGAGCCGTTGCCGTGGGTTGTGTTGGTGGCCCAGGGGGGGAAGCTCATCGAGGATGAACGGGAGGCGTTCGAGGCAGGGGCGCATCACTGGCTCGAGCCCAGCGCTTTCGACGAGGCCCTGGTCTCTGCGTTGCGCGCCTACCAGCAAAGCAGCGATGCAATCGCCTTGGGCAGAGTGCACTCGTCTGAGGATACCCCCATCGAACTCTTTGCGCGTCAGCGACGTGGACGAGCGGGCTTGAGCTATCTGGCCTGCCTCAGCAAGCTCGAGCAGGCACGGTTTGCCGACGCCTACGAAGTGTTGGGGGTCGAGCCCGACGCTGATGGCAGCCAAATCGACATGGCCTACGTCAACTTGCTGCGTCTCTTCACCCACGCTGATGAGCACCTGGGCAAGGATGATGCAGATGAACTGCGTTCTGCTCTGGATGACGCCCATCTGCTGCTCAAGCTGTGGCGCAAGCCATACACCTTGGCGCTGCTCCATCGACGAGCCCGCTAACGGGTGTCGGCTGCGCTTGGGTGCAGAATCGGATCGCCCCCGACCGGATCCACTTGACTTCGCGAGCGCGGATTGAGTACGTCTTGAGCCTCTCGCGCCTGCTTGGTATGGCGCGCTTCAGGAGGTTTGCGCATGAGTGTTCGTACGATCGTCGCGATGCCCGGTGATGGTATTGGCAAGTTGGTGCTTCCGGAATCCATTCGTTTGCTCGAGGCTGCTGGCTTCGAGGCGAACTGGGTGAACGGCGATATCGGTTGGGATTTCTGGTGCTCCGAGGGCAACGCTCTGCCTCAGCGCACCATCGACCTGCTCGCCGAACACAAGGTGGGGCTCTTTGGGGCGATCACCTCGAAGCCCAAGAAAGCAGCGGACGCTGAACTCGACCCGTCCCTGCAGGGCAAGGGCTATGTTTACTACAGCCCGATCGTTGGAATGCGTCAGCACTTCAATCTCGACATCTGCATTCGTCCCTGCCAGACCTTCAAGAACAACCCCCTGAACTTCATTCGCCGCAGTGCCAAGGGCTTCGAGGAGCCTCGAGTCGATGCGGTGATCTTCCGCCAGAATACGGAGGGCCTGTACTCTGGGGTCGAGTGGAGCAACCCGCCGCCGCAGGTGCGCGACGCCCTCAACACCCACCCCAAGTTCAAAGCCTTTGCCCACGTCCCTGGCGAGGACCTCGCCGTGTCCACCCGCATCTTCACCCGCACCGCTTGCCGTCGCATCTGCGAGGCCGCCTTTGCCTATGCGCGCAAGTACGGCTACGGCTCGGTGACGGTCTGCGAGAAGCCCAATGTCATCAGGGAGACTTCTGGCATGATGGAGGATGCGGCTAAGCGGGTGCACAAGGACTATCCAGAGATCAAGCTCTGGTCGACCAACATCGACGCGCAGATGATGTGGCTCACCAAGAACCCCGAGGATTACGGCGTGATCGTGGCTGGAAACATGTTCGGCGACATTGTCTCGGACGGCTTCGCGGGCTTGGTCGGCGGCCTCGGCTTTGCCTGCAGCGCCAACATCGGCGAGGGATGCGCTGTCTTCGAACCCACGCACGGCTCCGCACCCAAGTACGAGAAACTCTCGCCTTCGATCGTGAACCCCATCGCGATGCACCTCTCCGCCTGCATGATGCTCGACTACATCGGTGAAGAGGCGATGGCCAAGAAGATCCGCGGCGCGATCGAGACCGTGGTCTCCGAGGGCAAGGTGCGCTGCTATGACATGATGAAGCTGCGCGGCGGCCCCGAGGCGGTAAGCCAGGGCGCGGCCACCACCTCGCAGATGACCGACGCCATCATAGCTCAGCTCTAATCGTCAGACGTAAGAATACGGCTGTGGGCTCTGCCCGCGAGCAATCGCGCGGCTTTTGCCTCCGGTCTGGGCCGACGACTGCTGGCCCCTGCTACTAAGTCGGGGAAGCAGGCCAAGCGCCCAATCGACAAGAAGTGAGCGAAGCGAGGCACGCGTCAGCGTCTGTCGCGGGCGCATCCGATGCGCCTGCGCAGCGCTGCGAGGGTCTCGCGAGAGCGAACGAATACCAAGAAGTTGGGGGAAGCAGGCCAAGCGCCCAATCGACAAGAAGTGAGCGAAGCGAGGCACGCGTCAGCGTCTGTCGCGGGCGCATCCGATGCGCCTGCGCAGCGCTGCGAGGGTCTCGCGAGAGCGAACGAATACCAAGAAGTTGGGGGAAGCAGGCCAAGTGCCCAATCGACAAGAACATGCATCAGGCTCCCTTGCCCTCTGAGCCGATGCATGTTCAGTTGCTTGCGCGCGGGCGTTGCCCGTGCTCTGTTCTTCTTTTCGAGCTCGGCTGCGAAGGAGCTGGAGCGTGTGTTTTTCTGCGACAGGTAGCTTCATACTCGGCGGTGGCTTGGTGCTCAGCAGCGCATACAGCTTGAAGCTGGGGTGGAGACGGCGCGAGCTTCTGCCCTTTGCGGCCTTGCCGTTGCTCTTTGGGCTGCAGCAGGTGGTGGAGGGCTTCGTTTGGCTTGACTTGCTCTCGGCGACGCCGGAGCGGGCGCGGACGCCTGCTCTGGGGTTCATGTTCTTCTCGCACTTTCTCTGGCTCTTTTGGGTGCCATTGGCGGCGGCGATAGCCGAGCGAGTGGCTTGTCGTCGTCGCTTGTTTTTTGCGATGACCGGCGTGGGCTTGGTCTTTGGCGGAGCGATGTACTGGCCTTTCGTGTTTGACTACGACCTGTGGCACGTGAAGATCCATGAGCATTCGATTGGCTATTACGTCGACCTGGTCTTTGACGATGCGATCCCACGTGACCTCTCTCATGGTCTCTACGCCGTCTTGACGCTGGTGCCACTTTTTGCCTCGTCATCACATCGGATCAAGCTGCTGGGCGCGATGATGGCCATCGCTGCTGCGTTGACGTTGCTCTTCTTCGTCTACACGTTTAGCTCGGTCTGGTGTTTCTTTGCCGCAGGCCTCTCGTTTTACGTGCTGACCCTTTTGCGGGCTCCTCAGGAGCTGCAGTTGCCCCTTCCCCTCGAGGCGACAGAGGCGGGCTGAACTCAGGGTGGAGCTGCCGAGGGCAGGGCTCGTCTGGTGGCGCGAACGCGCGGATAGCCAGGGGCGCTGAGCAGGAGCACGTCGGCGCCCTCTCGCTGGACCTCGACTTGCACTCCTTCGGCCAAGGCGAGAATACGTTCTTGGTCGCAGACCAGGATGGAGACGATGAGCAAGGTGGGGCTCTTGCCGAGATCGAGGGTGAGCAGCGCCGTGCCGTCGAAGTGGGCGTTGACACCGGCCGCTTGCCAGTCTCCTTGTAGATTCGTCCGGCACTGGGCAAAGGCACGTTCTTCCTCGCTGATGCTGCTGGGCGGAGCTTGCGGCGGCTGGCAGCAGCAGGCGGCGAGGGAGAGCAGGGCAGAGGCGAGGTACCCTGCTGTGCTGCGGTGCGGGTTTCGTGTCAGCAATGCAGTCAGCTCGACGAGAATGTGCAATACAAGAGATGCCAACGGGAGAGCCCTGTGGCGGGGCGTGGGGCGTTGCCCTACAGCTCTTCTCCCCTTCTCGACACTGCTGAGTGGAAGATGCATCGAAGCGCTGCGGTCTCTTTTTTGCCAAGCACGGCGGTGCTCGAACTGAGCTATCGTTGTAACCACGCGTGCCTCTTCTGTTCTTGCCCGTGGTATGCGCCGCTGGACGCGGCCGAGCGCGGCTTTCCGGGTGCCCAGACCTTCGAGCGTCGGCCAGAGCTCGACGTCGAGGCTTGGAAGAGGCTCATCGAGCGCTTGTGTGGGATGGGCATCACCAACATTGCGTTGACTGGGGGAGAGCCGCTGCTCAAGGAAGGGGTGACGCAGCTCTTGGAGCACGCGGCAGGGCTGCTGAGCACCCACGTCGAGACGGTAGACGGCAAGCTACAGCGCCGTCAAGCGCCGCCCAAGCTCTATTTGCTCAGCAATGGCAAGCAACTCAGCGATGCGCATATCGCGCTGTGCGCGAAGCACGATATCCACCTCAGCCTCTCGCTGCCCGGACTGAAGACCTTTGCGGAGCACACTGGGGGCGGTGATCCCAGCTATGTGCTCGAGGGCTTTCGGCGAGCCCACGCAGCGGGAGTCAAGACCACCGTGGGGATCACCGTGACCGCGCTCAATTTCCACGAGCTCTATGAGACCATCGCTGAGGCGCTGATCGCGGGTGCGGATAGCCTTCTGCTGAATCGTTTTCTGGCCGGTGGCCGTGGGATCCTGCACGCTGAGCGACTGAAGCTGGGCGTCGCTCAGGTGCGAGAGATGCTCGATATCGCCGAGTCGATCTTGGCGCGGGCCAAGCGCCGTGGCTCGGTCGGGACGGAGTTGCCACTGTGCGTGGCCGATCCAGCCAAGTATGAGCACCTGCACCTTGGCTCGCGCTGCTCTGCGGCGATCGATTTCTTCGTGGTCGATCCCTCTGGCTGGCTTCGGGTGTGCAATCATTCGACGCAGCGCTTGGTGCATGTCGACGAGCTGGAGGCGTTGAAGCGGCACCCCTACTGGCAGCGCTTCACCCAACGCGCGCATCTGCCTCAGTCCTGTGGGCGATGTAGCGCGATCGGCCGCTGCGATGGAGGCTGCCGAGAGGCGGCCCACATTGCAGGTGGTCGGGTTGATGCCCTGGATGAGCTCATGCTTGCCGAAGACGCGCCTGGTCCGCTGCGATAGTGCTGGCAGCTCGGTACCCCGAGGGATGGAGCCTTCTCCGCGTAGTGCTGGTAGTGGAACTGGACACATACAGAGATTCTCGCTAGATATGCCCAGTACATATTCGCGCTCGGGTCGGCGATGAATTCACAAGGGTATCCGTAGGCTTAGAATATGGCACCCGCGGTGCACTGCGCCTCTCTGTCGCCCACGAAGGAGGTGTCGTCATGTCGCGTGTCGTTTTCTTTGCTCTGCTCACCCTTTCTGTCGCTCTTGTTGCTCTTGCTCAGGCTGAAGAAGAGCAGCGCCTTTCACTTTTTGCCAAGCGTGGAGAGGAGCTCGTCGAGATGCCGCTGACGGATATCGCCGTCAGCGCCGAGGTCGTCGGGGAGAGCGTCAGCGTCTCGGTCGAGCAGCGCTTCGAGAACCCCTTCGATGAGCGCCTCGAGGCGATCTATGTCTTCCCCCTGCCCGAGCATGCCGCCGTCACCGACATGCGCATGCTCATCGGAAATCGTCGAATTCGCGCTACCTTGCGAGAAAGAGAAGAGGCCGTCTCGATTTATGAGGCGGCCATCGACGAGGGAAAGAGCGCTGCGCTGCTCGAGCAGGAACGCGCCAATGTCTTCACGCAAAGCGTCGGCAACATCGAGCCAGGCCAGCCGATCTCGGTTCTCATCAGTTACGTCGATACCATCGCCTTCGAGGATGGCGGATATCGCTTCGTGTTTCCCACGGTGGTCGGGCCTCGCTATGTCCCTGGCGTAGAAATCGGCAGCTCCGGCAGCGGTCGCCTCCCCGACACCGACCTTGTCGTCGACGGCTCCAGAATCACCCCTCCTGTCCTGCCCGAGGGCGTCTCAACCGCCTACGAACTCGACTTCGTGCTCCGCATCGAGGCCCCGGTGCCCATCGTCACCCTCAGCAGCCCCAGCCACCACCCGTCGATGCAGTGGCTCGACGAGCGGACCGTCAGCCTCAGCCTGCCCGAGGACGAGCGCGCCGCCGACCGGGACATCATCATCGACTATGCCCTCTCCGACGCGGCTCCCAGCTTCGGCCTGCTCTCTCACCATGATGAGCGCGGCGGCTTCTTCGAGCTCAGCCTCATCCCACCCTCCTCGGGCGCAGAAGACCTGGCTGTCCCGAGAGAAATGGTCTTCGTGCTCGACACCAGCGGCTCCATGCACGGTGCCCCTCTCGATGCGAGCAAGGCCTTGGTGCGCCGCTGCCTCGATGAACTGCGCCCCGACGACACCTTTCGTATCATCCGTTTCGGCGACGAGAGCAGCGCCATCAGCGAGAGCCCATTGCCCGCAACCCCAGAAAACCTCTCCCTCGCAAAGACCTATCTCGAGCAGCTCAGCAGCGGCGGCGGCACCGACATGGAGCGGGGCGTGAGGGCAGCCCTCGAGCCCGTCAACGAGCCTGGACGGATGCGCATCGTACTCTTCCTCACCGACGGGTATATCGGTCATGACGACACTGTCTTGGCCTTGGTCAGAGAGCTGCTTCGGGAATCTCGCCTCTTCAGCCTTGGCGTGGGCACCTCAGTGAACCGCTATCTGCTCGAAAAACTTTCGGAATTGGGTCGGGGGACGAGCTTCTACCTCGACGAGGACGACGACCCAGAGCCGGTGGTGGAGCGTTTCGTCAAGAGAATTCGCCGCCCTTTGCTCACCGATCTGGAGCTCGACTGGGGGGGACTCGACATCGAGAAGCTGAGTCCCTATCCGATTCCCGACCTTTTTGAGGGGCAGAGCCTGCGTGTGGTGGGGCGATATGCCACCGCCGGGAAGGGCAGCGTCACCGTGAGGGGACGAATGGGTGGCGAGGACTTCGAGCAGAGCTTCGACGTGGAGCTCAGCGCCGAGGGCGAGCGCCCAGTGCTTGCGCAGCTCTGGGCCCGTCGGCGGATTGAGGCGGTCCTGACCAACGCCTTGGGTGAAGGCGGTGAGTGGAGTGTGCGTGACGAGGTGCTCGCGCTGTCCTTGGACTACGGGGTGATGAGTCAGTTCACGGCGATGGTCGCGGTTGACGAGGTGGTCTCCGTCGACGTCGCAGATCCCTTGCGCAGTGAGGCGGTGGCGGTCAACCTGCCTGCAGGAAAGAGCGACGAGAAAATGGGCTGGCAGATCGCGCCCAACTACGTGCAACCAGGCGATCCGGAGCTGAGTGTGAGCGCGCCCGAGGACGCCCTCAGCGTGACCGCCTACTTCCACTGGGGCTTGGTGCAGAGCCTGGAGTTCGACGAGCAGCGTCAGCGTTGGTTGAGCCGCTTCCTGGTCCCGGTCGACGTGGCGGACGGGGCCTACGAAATCCTGGTCGTGGTGGTCCTGCCTGATGGCCGCAGCGAGCTGCTCTCCCTGCCTCTCGAGGTCGACGCGAGCGCGCCGCGCTTCGATCTGGCGCTATCGAAGGCAGGCGAAGAGCCCTTCCTCTGGGTGCGAGATGATGTGCAGTGGCAGGATCCGGCAGCGAGCGTGCAACTCGATGAGGTTCTGCGGATCGCCGTCGACGTGCGCCTCGAGCTTGCAGAAGTCCCTACAAATGCTGCCCGCTTGGGGGCAGAGCTGCTGCCCGACCGCATCAAGTTCGTGCGCGTGCACCTGCCCGATGGCCGCAGCGAGCGCATGCTGACAGATGACTTCGAGCGATTCAGTTTTGACTTCAAACACCGACGTCGGCTAGGCAGCGGCCGGTTCACGCTCACCATCGAAGTGGTCGACGTGGCTGGAAACGCGACGTTTCGTAGCGTCGACTATGAGGTAGCCGGCGAGAGCCTCGCCGCGCTGACGCAGCCCTGAGCAGCACTCTTGGTTCTGGTGGGGCGCTGCCCCAAACCTCGCCAAAGGGCTAGCCCTTTGGAATCCTTCTTCTTTTTCGGGGTTGGAGAGCCCGCTCGGTGACAGGGAGGCTCGGATGGTAAGCATCGTGGCAGCTCTTTTCGCCGTTCTGCACAGTGTTTCTGCGGTGCCAGCGCAGCCCATAATTGCGGACGAGGTGCTGCTTGACGCGCACGAGGTGCAGGCGCTGTGCGCCTTTGACGGTCGCATGTGGGTGGGCACTCGGGGAGGGCTGCTGGCCTATCGAGACGGTCAACTCGAACGACGCTTGCACCAACGTAACGGCTTGCGACAAAACGGGATCTCTGCATTGACCTGGTTTGCTGGGGAGCTCTGGGTGGCTTTCGATGACGGCGGCTGCCAGCGCCTTGCCGAGGACGGCGCGCTCAGTGATTGCGCGCCAGCGCTTGAGGGCTTGCGTCTGCGGGCCTTTGCGCGGCTGCCAGAATCAGACGAGCTCTATGCGGCGAGCTGGGATGGTCAGGTCTGTCGAGTGTCTACGTCTGAGCGAGAGGATGAGCAGGCCGACCCCGACCCGCAGGTGGACGGCCCCGCGACTGCATCAAAGCAGGTGGTCGAGTGTCGTGACAGCGGGGTTCCCTGGTTGAGTGCGATGGCGCTGCATGAGGGCGAGCTTTTTCTGGCTAGCCGGGGAAGAGGGTTGTGGCGTGCTGCTGAGTGTGGCGACTTTGTGCAGGAGCTAAACGGAGTTGTCGATGGGCTTGCCGTCTTTGGGGAAGCGCTCTTGGTGGCGAGCGGCTCTGGCGCGCGTTTGCTCGGGCAGGTTGAGGGTTTGCAGTTGCCTGCGGGGATGAAAGGGCGCCACGCGACGGCGGCGGCAGTTGGGGAGGGGAGCTCTCTGCTCTTGGGCTTCGCCGATGGTCAGGTGCTGCTGCGACGCGGGGAGCTGCTGTACTTGGAGCGCCTCGAGGAGGCGGCCTTTGCGGCGGCGTTTCTGGGTGATGAGGCATGGGTGGGGGGTGGTGGCGCGTTGTTGCGCTTCACCGACGCGGGGACGCAGCGCATCGAGCTGCCTGGCCCAGGCTCGGCGGACAGCGCGGCGCTGGCGGTCTACGGTGACGTTTTGGCGGTGGGGACCTTCCGGGCTGGGGTGGGATTGTGTGATGGGGCCGCTTGTCGACGGCTGGGCGTGGACGAAGGATTGCCCAGTAATGAGGTGAACGCGCTGGCCTACTCTGAGAATGGAGAGCTGTGGGTGGGGACGAGTCAGGGCTTGGCGGTGATTGGCGCGCAAGGTTCGGTGCGAGCGGCGCTGCGTGATGACTTGCCCTGTGGCCACGTGAACGCTCTGGTGGTCGACGGTCCGCAGCTTCTCGTGGGGACGAGCTGTGGTGTATGGCTGCTGGACACCGAGACCTTGGAGCTTCAGCAGCATTGGCAGCGGGAAGATGGGCTGCCGCACCGGATTGTGTACAGCGTTGCGGTCTGGGGTGAGCTTTGGGTCGCGGGCACGAATGATGGCTTGGCTTGGCGTCATCGAGACGATGCACCGGAGGTGGGCTGGCAGGTGATGCGTGCAGGTGAGGAAGGTTTGCGCGACAACTGGATCACGGCAGTTCAAGCGCTGGATGCGCAGACCCTGGTGGTGGGGACTGCAGCGAAGGGGCTCTTCATCTGGCGTCAAGGCGGCTTGCCAGTGGCGCCGAAAGTGGCGGAGGGTGTGGCGCCGATGCGCATCAACCTGGGTGCTTTGCAGGCGGTGGACGGCGGAATGTGGGTGGGGACGCTCGGTGAGGGCGCGTTCTTCTTGTCGACGGGCCACTCGGATGCTGAGCTTCATCCAGCGCCGCAGGGCTTTGCGCCGAGTCTGGACGTGACGGCGTGGGCGGCGCAGGGGCAGCGTCTGTGGGTGGCAACGCGCCACGGGGTGCAGGAGCACTGACAGCTTTGTCTCGGGTGAAGTAGGTCGTCGGGGGAGGGACGAGCGCGGCAAGGCTGCTCCGGCTCCGGGGGAGGAATGCTCCATCGGCGGAGATGGGGCGCTTGCGCTGCTTGCAGTGCTGCGAGCGGAGTGTGGCGCAGAGCAGACGGCACACCGCTTGCACATTGGGGCGGCGACACGGAAGGCCGTGGCTGCCCAGCAGCCTGGGTCCGAGCCCGCAGACGAGGAGGCAAGTGATGAGCCGCGCATCCTGGATTCCACTCAGCGTGATGATTTTCGCTCTGGCACCGACACTTGGCGGTTGCTTTTTCTGGCTGGACGAGAACGAGTGCTGTGACACGAACGGCTGCTATGCCTGTGAGGACGGCTACTGGCAGTGTGAGAGTGACTGGGATTGCTCGAGCCGTGAGAGCTGTGTGGATCATATCTGTGTTGTCACGGGGAATTGCGCGTCGAACGCCGACTGCATGAGCGGCGAGTACTGCGCGCCTTCGGGCTACTGCGAAGCGATTGTCACGCCTGAGACCTGTCAGACCTATTCGGACTGCGGCCCTGGTGAGCTGTGTGAAGCTGGGATCTGTGTGACCGCCTATTGTTTTGGTGATTCCGATTGTCCTGCGGGCTATTACTGTGACGCGCAGCACTTCTGCAAGCCCAATTCGACGCCGCTCTCGTGTACTTCGGCCGCCGAGTGTTTGCCTGGCTATCGCTGCGAAGAGGGTCAGTGCCTGCTTGGACTGTGCAGTGAGAACACACCGTGTCAGGAAGGCTACACTTGCCTCGACAACACCTGCGTTCCTGTTGAACTTCCGGAGTGTGTGGTGGGCAGCGATTGTGACACCGGCTTCCTTTGCATCGATGGCCAATGTGTGGAGCGCCCAAGCGAGTGTGTGCTCAATGCCGACTGTGAAGCGGGCCATGTCTGCATCGACGGCGTGTGCGTACTGCGCGGTGAGTGTGTGGTCAATGCGGACTGCGAGGATGGCGAGCTTTGTATTGATGGCAGCTGCATTGAGTCGCAGACAGGTTGCACTCAGAGCTGCGAGTGTTCGTTGGGTGAGGAGTGCATCAACGGCGTCTGTGTGGTTCCCGAGCCGGGAACGGAGACCACGGTATGTGAGACGCACTGCGATTGTCCCTCGGGGCAGGCTTGCGTAGATGGCATCTGTGACACGACGCCCTGTGTGAGCAACGCTGACTGTCGCGAGTTTCAGGTCTGCGTGAACGGCTTGTGCTCAGGCGACACACCGCAGAAGCTGGAAGAGGCGTGTAGCGAGGACCGTCAATGTGGCGCTGGCATTTGCGTGGCAGGGCGTTGTCACTTGGCCTGTGAGACCGACCAGAACTGCAGCCGCACTCAGATCTGCATCGATGGCTACTGTGGAGACAATCCCGCTGGCGGCTGTGAATGCCAGTTCAGCGCCGACTGCACCGATGCTCATGCCTGCATCAACGGCTACTGCATCGCGAGCTGCACCGACGACTCGGTGTGTGGAGCTGGAGAGTTCTGCGACCAGGGGCTGTGCCGACCCGACTGGCGGCCGGCGGTGGAGTGCAGCATCAACGCAGATTGTCAGGCGGGCATGAGCTGTGTCGATGCACAGTGCCGCAAGGCGTGCTGGACGAGCGGCGATTGTCTGACCGGCGAAGCCTGCACGAGCGGCTTCTGTATGCCTGAGCCTTGATATCGATGCTTGTTGCTCAGGGGCGTCGTCGTCGAGCTGCTGGCCCGACCTTTGTCGGCGCTGGCGTTTCGACTTTCTGTCTTGCGGCGCGGTGTCGTGTCCAGACGATGGCGACTGCGGCCCCCAGTGTCGCTGCGGCAGCCAAGCCCAGCAGGAAGAGGGTCCAGGGGAAAGCGCTAGGGGCCTCGAGGCTTGCTTCGGGGCTCTCATCGAGCACCTTGGTGGTCTGAGTGAGGGCCTCTTGCAGGCGCGTTTGGGCGCGGCTTGACCAGGGGCTTTGGGGATAGTTTTGCGACAGCAGGTCGATGGCGGCGCGTGCATCTTCGAGTCGCCCGCTGTCGAGCAGCGCGATGGCCTGGTCATGGGCGAGGTGGGCCTCGGCCTCGAGCAGGGCCTGTTCGAGCAGGGTGAGCTGCTCGAGGTCAGTGGCCTGGTACTGTCCGAGGGTCTCGAGCAGCTCGACGCTGCGGTGGATGTCGGCGAAGAAGGTGCCGATGAAGGCGTGCAGCGTGTTGCTGAGCTCGGGTGGGAGGCCGAAGAGGTCACTGCCGAGCAGTGAACTGAGGAGCTCCCTCTCGACGCTGCCGAGTCCCTCGCTGAGCTCTTTGACCATGGGGGCGAAGTCTTGATAGACCTCGAGCACCTTGGTGATCGCTTCGCGACCTTTGGGGAGGGTGGCGCGCAGCGCTCCGAGCTCATCCCAGTCGAGGTTTTGAGCGCGTGACAGGCGCTCGATGTCTGCGCCTAGCACTTGGAGCTGCTTTGCAGTCTGCTTGAGGTCCTCGACGTTGTCGAGCTGGGTCAGGGTTTTCATGACCGCGTGGGCGGAGCTGGTGGAGGGATCGAGCTCGAGGAGCATGGTGAAGAGACCTAGGCTCTCACTCATCTCGCCGAGCTCCCGAAGCAGCGGCGCTGCGGAGTCGAGCAGCTCAGCGAAGCTCTCGAGGGGGGCGGAGAGTTGTGCATAGGCGCGCATGCGGTCGGCGAATCCCTCCTCTTTGTTGATGAGTGCACGGATGCTTTGCGTTTCGTCGTCGAGCGCGGTGCTTTGGGCAAAGGCATCGGAGGCGATGTAGAGCGCACAGAGCGCTGAGAGGAAGCAGGCCAGTTGTCGCATCTCAACCCCGGTGGCGTGGCGGCTTGGTCACCGACCTGTGCAGCATAAGAGCTGTGGTGCAAACAAGCCAGTGCGCAGGGCTGCGGCCGCTTTTGCTGTGGGGCGGAAGTCAGGGGGACCGGGCTACATCGTCGGTCTTTGCGCACGGTGACGGGTTCGGCGCGGCCACGATACGAAATGGCTTGGAGGATCAGATTGATTCGAGGCGGCAGCACCGCTAGACTGCAGCGTTGGAAGGGCAGCCCATCTGGGCACGGCTTGGGGTGCCACGCCATCATCGTAAGGGGGGCAGGATGAGAGGACCGAGGATCGTATTCGCCGTCGTCGCAATGCTCGTGGCTATGCTGGCTGCATGTGGCGACGACAAGGAGTGCAGCACCGACAAGGACTGCAAGCTGGGTCAGCGATGCTTCAATCAACGCTGCGAAAACTACAACCCTGCAGAGACAGATGGTCTTGATGGGGTGGATCTGCCCGAGGAGATTCTGAATTGCGAGGGTGCCCCTCCAGTTGGCGGCGATCTCTTCATCAACGAGGTCCATTCTGCTCCCAAGTCCGGCGTCGATGACAGCAACTGTGATGGTGTCTCGGTCTCCGACCAAGAGGAGTTCGTGGAGATCGTCAACGCCAGCGACCACGTTGTCTCACTGAGTGGGGTGGGTGTGGCGGTCAATGGAACCGTGAAGACGACCCTGGTTGGGTGTTTGCAGCCTGGCAATGGGATGGTGGTCTATGGCGGCGGTTCGCCGAACTGCAGCATGGGCAGTAGCTTTGCACTGGTCAGCTCCAAGACGTTGTCCATTTCCAACAGCGGGGCGCAGGTTTCGATCCAGTTCCAAGGTGCTGACTTAGACAGCGTGAACACGCCTTCCCTGTCCGGTGTCTCGTACACGCGTTCGCCGGACTTCACGGGCGAATTCGTGAAGCACGACGAGGTGAGCCCGTTGAAGTTCTCACCCGGCACCTGCACTGGCGGTGCTGAGCTGGTGATCGGCTGCACGGGTGAGGTGATCATCGAAGGTGACGACACTGACATCCCCGACATCGTTCAATGCGAAGGCGACACGCCGATTTTGGGCGATGTCTTGATCAACGAAGTGCTCTCCGCCCCAAAGGCGGGCGTCGACGACACCAACTGCGATGGCGTGGTGGATTCGGGGCAGGATGAATTCGTCGAGGTCGTGAATGTCAGCGACAAGGTCATTGATCTGGAGGGTGTCGAGGTTTTCGTCAACGCCACCTCGAAGACGACGCTCACTGGTTGTTTGCAGCCTGGTAGCGGCCTGGTTCTCTATGGTGGAGGAACCCCGATGTGCAGTTTGGGCAGCACCCAGTCCTTGGTTTCCGCCAAGGCACTGCAGCTCTCCAACAGCGGAACCTCGGTCTCTCTGCAGCTCGACGGCGAGATTCTGGATACGGCTAACGTGCCCTCGCTGTCTGGTGTCTCTTATACTCGTTCACCAGATTTCACGGGCTCTTTCGCCAAACACAACGAGGTCAGCATCTACAATTGGTCCGCCGGAAAGTGCACCAACGGTGGAGAGCTCTTGATTGGATGCCCGAATACGCCCCCCATCGACGGCGACGATATCACCGACACGGACACCGAGGTGACGCCGCCCTGCAACATCACGCCCATTGCAGGTGAGCTGCTGATCAACGAGCTGTTTACGGCTCCCACCTCTGGGGTCGATGACAGCAACTGCGATGGGACTCCCAACAACCTCCAGGATGAGTACGTCGAGCTCGTCAATCCCACCGACAAGGTCTTGTCTCTCGCGGGTGTGGAGGTGCTCGTTGGTGGTAACGTCAAGGCCAGTTTGTCCGGTTGTCTCGATCCGGGCCGTGGCCTGATTGTGTATTCTGGTGGAACCGCTTCTTGCACGAATTTGGGTGGCACTCAAGCCTTCGTCGCACAGAGCTCTCTCTCTCTGAGCAACACCTCCGCGACCGTTGCGCTGGTGGTCGGTGGCACCACCTTGGACACGGTGACGACGCCGAGTCTCTCGGGGACCTCCTGGACGCGCAACCCCGATTTCACCGGGACTGTTTTTGCCAAGCAT
Source organism: Myxococcota bacterium (assembly GCA_034002465.1). Taxonomy (GTDB): domain Bacteria; phylum Myxococcota_A; class Bradymonadia; order UBA4248; family JAVFAO01; genus JAVFAO01. Next base: position 3,590 of record JAVFAO010000028.1, on the reverse strand, counting down.
TCGGATGTGAGCAGCGAGCGTTTCTCGGCTGGTCTCTGCATCGGCGGCGGCGAGCTGCTGCTGGGTTGTGCAGGGGCGGCGAGCTGCGACGATCTGGCGCAGAACGGCGAGGAGACTGATGTCGACTGTGGCGGTCCGGTGTGCCCCGCCTGTGCTGCCACGCTCGCATGCCTCTTGCCGCGTGACTGCTTGAGCGGGAGCTGTGTCGCCAACGTCTGTTCTGCTCCAGCCGGTTGCAACGATGGCAGCCAGAACGGCGACGAGACCGATGTCGACTGCGGCGGTTCCTGCTCGCCTTGCATCAACGGTCGCCACTGTGTGTCCAACGGCGACTGCCAGAGCAGCTATTGCTTGAGCTTGGTGTGTGCCGATCCTCCTCCGAAGGCTCGGCTGCGCTTCAACGAGGTGAACGCTCACATCAGCGGGGGCTGCGATCTGATCGAGCTGCGGGTCACGCAGGCTGGTACCTTGAGTGGGTACTCCATCAAGGAGCGCACCAAGACCATCCTCACCTTTGGCGATCTGACGGTCAACACCAACGACTACATCATCGTCCATGCCATGGGCAGCGGCTGCAACGCCAGCGCGAGCCCCAACGAGAGCAGCGCCAAGGCTGAGGCTCCTCGCTCGACGCACGCGCAGAACTACGACACCGCCTACGACTGGTATGCCACGTCGTCGTACAGTAGCTCGGCGAGCACCGGCTTGACCGACACCGACAACGTCTTCACCCTGCTCGACGATACCGGCACCATCCTTGATGCTCTGCTCGCCTCCGACGACGAGACGGGCAATGCTGCTGGGGATAGTGAGAGCGCCGCAGCGGCCGTAGTTGCCCAGAATCAATGGACGCGCATTGATGGCTCCGTTCCTGCGGGTGGCTTCGTCGACGCGGAGTTCAGCGTTGCAGCCGCGCAAGATCTCAACGCCACCGGCACCGCCGTCGACGGCGAGAGCATCCAGCGTAACGGTAACCAGGATGCCAATCACCGCGGTGATTGGACCCAAGCCGCTTCCTCTTGGGGTGCCAACAACGCCGGCCAGAGCGATCTCTGAGCCCCGCGTGCGAGCACCTTGAACACGTAGGGCCGGCTCGCCGGCCCGACTTCTTTTTGTTGGCTGAACATGCTTTATCGTGCCCGTGTGTCTCGAGGACGATGGCTGCTCGCTGCCCTGGTGCTGCTTGCTGCTGCTGTCGATTGCTCCTCTGATCAGCTCTACGAGCCCCCCGTTTCGCTCTGCAACTGCAACCCCGATGAAATCTGCGTCAACGAGACCTGCGTGCTTCCCAGCAGCATTCCGCTGCCATCCCCCGACTCGAGCGATGAGAGTTGTCAGCTCGTCGACGTCAAGATCAATGAGTTTCGATACTTCGGTGTAGACACGCCAGACTTCATCGAGCTTCGTGCTCAGCCTTCGGCGCAGCTTCGAGGCTACCGATTGCTCGCCTATAACGCAGAGGGCGAGCGGGCGCTGGAGTTCATGCTCGACGCAGACTTCGACGCGCAGGGGCTCTGGGTCGCTGCGCTTGGGCAGGGGCTAGAGCAGGAGCCAGATTTGCTCTTGGGTGACGTGGGGTTTGCGGCACCAAGCGGCAACATCCTCCTCTTCGCTTGTGATGGAACGCTGCTCGACGCAGTGGGTTATGGCGATTTCGAGGCCTCACAGCGCTTTGCCGGAGAGGGCGCGCCAGCGCCAAGCACGGGTGCCGAGCAGAGCCTGGCGCGGTGTCCGAGTGAGCAGCCCGACAGCGACGACAACGCGGCTGATTTCACGGTCGATGCGGCTTCACCTGGAGAGCCCAATTTGAGGTTGCAGGGCAGTCCGTTTTGCACGCCCTGTGACGCGGCACTCCATCGTGACAAGCTCTGGTTCGACGAGCTGTTCTACGATCCCTTGGGCGCCGACGACGAGGGGGCAGCCTTTGTCGAGCTCATCGGTGAGCCTGGTCTGGCGCTGGAGCCGGTGGTGCTGGAAGGCTGGGACGAGCCGAGTCGTCGCTGGCAGGTCATTGCCTCGTTGAGCGCCACGATGGGACAAGACGGGCGCCTGCTGCTCGCGGAGGACGAGAGCGTGGCTGGAGCGCAGCTGCTCATCCCCGAAATCGACGCTCCCAATGATGCAGGCGGCTTTCGGCTGCTGAGCTGTGGCGAGGTGCTCGATGTCGTGGTGTTTGGCGCGTTGGCCGAGCCGAGCGCCGCTGGAGTGAGCGCCGAGGACGTGGCCGAAGACGTGGACGAAGGCAGCTCCTTGAGTCGCTGTCCTGCGCAGAGCGGGCCGTTCGTTGCGACTTTACCAACGCCGGGCGAAGAGAGCGTTTGCCCCTGAAGCCTGCGAGGAGCGCCAAGGAGCTGGCTGGAAGCTGGCTCCCGCCTGTATTGGCACGCTCTTGCTTTGCGCCTCGTTGAGTGGAGTCGCCTTTCCTCGCCTTGAGGCTAGCTAGCAAAGGGACGGGGCGCGCGGATGAGCGCTCGGCCGAAGCTCAGCGGCAGTTGAAGCTGACGTTGTAGTCGGATTCAGCGCCACCCCACCCGTCGAAGACGACATAGTAGAGATTGTCTGCTTCAATGGTGGCCGAGGCGGTGAAGTTGCTGGTGCCGGCTGCCGTGTTCTTCCCAATGCAGGAGATGCTGTTGTCGCAGACGCCCCCATTGAAGGGCATGATGAAGACGTCGAGGTCGCTATCGAGTCCCGAAACCTCGACATCAAGGGTGCCATCGACGTCTGCATAGAACAGGTAGGTGTATTCTGGTCCGGTCATCGACGTCCCGGTACAGGAGCTGTCGTAGGTGTCGATGTTGTTGGTGGAGCCCGCGGAGTAATTGTTCCAGGCGTCGGTGTCGCCGCAGGAGACGTAGTCTGCGACAGCGCAGCCGGTACCCCCTGAGCAGACGATGGTGAAGGTGAAGTCGCTGCTCGCGCCGTTCTTGCCATCGACGGCGAAGGCGTAGAGCCGCCCAGCGGTGGCGTTGAAGGTGATGCTCTCCTGAGTGCTCCCGGTCGCAGCGCTGTAGTCGTCGCAGTCGTTGGGGGAGCAGTCTGGCTGGGGTGTGCTGAGCAGCGGCATGACCATGAGGTCGAGGTCTGCGCTCATGTCGGTGAGGCTCAGCTCGACGGTCGAATTGGTGCTCGCGAGATAGTTGATGATGAACTCGCCGCCGCTGCTGTTGTGGCTGTGACAGGAATACGAGGAAACGCCGTTGCTTTCTCCAATGGTACTGGCTTCAATCTGGTAGCCGCAGAGCAGGACGGTGTCGAATTCGCAGCTCACAGGGTTACAGGCGGGGGTATTGCTGCAGTCGCTGTCCGCGCAGTCGGCGTTGCCGTCACAGTCATTGTCGGCGCCGTCCATGCAGGCGTTCTCCACGCTGCCGCCAGGGCAGGAGCAGGTGTTGCTGGCGCAGGTGCGTCCGTTGGGGCCACAGCTCTGACCGTTGCAGTCGCTGTCGAGGCAGTCGGCGTCGCCATCTCCATCGTTGTCGATGCTGTCGTTGCACACCGATTCGCGACATGCAGGGAAGCTTGCGCAGTCGCTGTCCTCACAGTCGATGGCGGCATCACAGTCGTTGTCGATGCCGTCTCCGCAGGCA
>JAVFAO010000027.1:0-32024 GCA_034002465.1 Myxococcota bacterium | reverse complement strand
CTCACCGAAGTCCGCCTTCAGCTCGAGACGAGTCCCCGACGCGGCGATCCCGAGGGCTCCAGCATCAACCACGAGCTCCGCAAGAGGAGACCACAGGACAGCGCTCGCGCTCCTCCACGAAGCAGCGGCTCTCAACTCCACCTCGTCCCCTTCGAACAACGACAGCTCCGCCTGCGCCACCGACGACCAAGAGCAAAGCGCAAGCAGCAAGAATCCAGCAAGCAGCCTGCTGCCCTGTCGCGCTCTCCCTGAGCCGGTGCTGCTCCCATCAGAGAGAACACAAAGGTGTGGACGATACATCTGTATTCCAAACTCACCCAGATTCGGTGGCAAGGAGTCGCGTCTCTCATTCCCCAACAGGTCAGGTCTGCCCTGCACTCGGGTTGCTTTCGGCACGCGCACAGCACCCTTGCCCCGCGGCGCTCGGCTCGCCCTGGCACAACGAACATCCCCTTGTCGATTGAGCGCTTGGCTTGTTCCATCAAGTGCTCTCTCGACTGCCGATGCGCTCCCTCTCATGAGAGCCCCGGCTCCGCTTTCGCGCGCTCTGTAGCGCTCTCGCCGGCGTATTCCCAATGATCCGAATCGAGATGGCCATCTTTGAGCACTTGGCCATCGCGGAGGCGGATGACGCGCCGAACGCCTCGCAACACGAGCGGATCGTGGCTGGCCAAGATCAAACTGATGCCGTGCTCCACGTTCAGCTCAGCAAGCAAGTCAAGCAGGCCTTGTGCGCTCTCGCTGTCCAGATTGGCGGTGGGCTCGTCTGCCAGCACCACCGCCGGCATGGAGGCAATGGCCCTCACGACCGCCACTCGTTGCTGCTGGCCACCGCTCATCTCGTGAGGTTTGCGATGCATCAGCTCGGCGAGCCCTACTCTCTCCATGAGCGGAATGACCCGCGCACGCCGCTGAGCTGCTGGCACGCCTTGTAGATACAAGGTGAACTCCGCGTTCTCATAGGCGCTCAGCACCGGAATCAGGTTGTAGGCCTGGAAGATGAACCCAACCTTGGCCAGCCGAAAACGAGCGGATTCACTCTTGCCCATCGCCCCCAGCACCCGTCCATCGATGCTGATGCTACCGGAGCTTGGGCGATCCAGACAGCCAATGAGGTTGAGCAGGGTTGACTTTCCCGAGCCGGAGGGCCCTGCCAACGCAGCGAAATCACCGCGAGCAAAGCTCAGCTCCACCCCGCGAAGGGCATGCACCTGCACCTTCCCCTGCGTGTACACCTTGCTCAAGTTGTTGACTTCAATGAGCTTGTCAGTCATGTCGTCATCCGCTTCGATGGGCTCGGGAGTGAGGAAGCTACAAGAACTTGGGAGAACGGGCCAAGCGCCAATGGACAAGAAGATGGGGGAACAGGCCAAGCGCCCATTGGACAAAAATCAGTCGAAGCTGCGCATGGCCTCGACCGGATCGAGGCGACTGGCCATCAACGCTGGATAGAGGGCGCTCAGCATCAAGCCAACGAGCAAAACCAGACCCGCGTTGAGCCACTTCGACACCGTAAGCTGGCTGTGGAGCATCGTGTCCACCAAGGCCACGCCGCTGACCTCCATGTCCGCATCGTAAAAGCTTTTCATGTCGATACCATAGTGCAGCAGCAGCAAGTGTCCGGCCAAGCCAATCGCATAGCCAATCAGCAGCGACAGGCTCGCCAAGAGGAGGGTTTCGAAAAGCACGAGGCGCGCAACCTGCGCGGGCCGTAATCCCAACGCGGCCAGTAATCCGAGCTCTCGCACGCGCTGCTTGACAGACATCAAGAAGGTGTTGGCCACGCCAAAGGCGACGACCACGAAGATGGCGAGCGCAAAAACATAGAAGAAGGCGTCGTCAATCTCGATGAAGCCCAACATCTCCGGCATGGCCTCATCCCAGGTCAGCAACTCGAGCTTCTGGGCGCTTGGGCGCTTGGCCTGTTCCCCCAGGTCCTCAGCCTTGGGACCGAGGCGCTCTCGCAGGACATCCCTCACCGCGAAGCGACGCGCGTCGTCATCGAGCACCACCCCAAGCTGGTGCACGGCGTCACCCAGAGCCAGGGCCTCCTGCGCCTTGCGCAACGAGGTCATCGCCAGCACGTCGTCGATGCTATCGACACCCGTCTCGACGATTCCACTCAGGTGAAACAGCGCCCGCACCAACTCGCCTTGGGGATCGGTCGCGGTGAGCACCACCTTGTCACCCAGCTCCAGCTCCAGCTCCTCGACCACGCCACGCCCAAGCACCAAGGGATCAGCCACGTCCCCCAGCAGATAGTCGCCCTCCACCACGAAACGCGAATAGTCTTCGAGGGCGGCTTCCTTCTCGGGCACGATCCCCATCAGGCTCACACCCGCCGCTCCTCGGGCCGAGTTCAGCAAGCCATAGACGCGAACGCGGGGCACCACCAGCCGCGTCCCCTCGAGCTGCTCCGCTTCCGCGATGAGCGGATCGGGCTCGCGTATCACCAGCTCAGCACCTTGAGAAGCCCAGTAGCCCTCTGCATGCACCAGCACGCTACCCCCGGCACCATCCACCGCGGACTGCGCCATCTGGGAGTGCATGAAATCGCCCATGCCCATGGTCATGAGCATCATTCCAAAGGTGAAGGCGATGACCGACAGCATGATGCTGCTGCGGCCGCGCTGTCGCCAGAGGTTGCGCCAAGCCATAGCAAACATCAGGTCCTCCCTGCGATACTGCGCACCGCATCCAGACGCATGGCCGAGAGCGCCGGCACCACTCCGCAGAGCACACCGACCACGGCAATCGCCACCATCGGGCCCCAGACCTGTGAGAGCGAGGCCTCGAAGAAGAGACGCTCTTCGAAGGCCACACCGAGGTAGGAGAAGCTGCCGCTACTGCTGAACATGGCCATGTTGAAGCCATGGATTGAAAACAGGTAGTTGCTGAGCAAGCCGAGCGTGGCACCAACGACCGGACCCATCATCGTGAGCAAGAGCGTCTCGCTCATGAGCATGGCCCCGAGCTGACGCGCGGGCACGCCGATGGCAAGCAGGATTCCAAACTCTCGGCGACGCTCCAGGGCGCTCATGCGTTGGGTGTTCAGGATGCCGATCCCAGCGATCACGTAAACGAGCAAATATATCAACCACATGGATTGCTTACTCGCCTCGATCATCTGAGCGAGCTGCGGAAGCAGCTGCTTCCAGCTACGTACCAGCAGCGGCCCCCCACCCTTGCCGTTGTTGGGCTGCGATGAGGCGAGCAGCCCTGCCACCTGGTCCTCGACCTCGTCGACGTCATCGAGGCGCGGCACATGCAGGGTCATCTCGTGCGCCCTCCCTTCGAGCGCGGCGACGGATTGGGCGGCGGCAAGGTCCATGAACACAGCACCCCGATCAATGGAGGTATTGCCTGTGCGGGCAATGCCGACCACCTTCAACAGCTCGTTGCCCAACGAGCCATCTACGCCTTGGACGAAGAGCACCAACTCATCGCCGATGCCAACGCCGAGCTGTTGAGCGAGCCCGCGCCCAAGAACGACCTGCACAGACCCCATGGCTGAGGGCTCAGAGCCGGGGGCGCGGGGCAGAAGCCAATCCCCCAGCTCGATGGCGCTCGCGACGCGGCTCACCGAACGCTCTCGTTCGGGGTCGACGCCAATGATCCTGGTGACTTGAGAGCGCCGCTCGGTGCCGACGAGGCCGTAGAGATGGACCCGAGGGCTGACGCCAGCTACACCGTCAATGGCGGAGATCTTCTCGACAAGTTCGCTCGAAAGCTCGAAATGGTTGAAGATATTTGTCTTTTCGTCGTAGGCCTGGGAGCGAACCTGGAGCTGACCCACGTCGACGGCAGTGGCACCTTGGACCATGGCCAACATGAAGGCATCGAGCAAGCCGTGGGTCCAGACCAGCGTAACAGTGGCAGCGGCCACGCCAGCGATGCTGAGTAGAGTGCGCCGCTTCTGGCGAAAGATGTTGCGTACGGCGAGCTTGATGAACATGGAGGGCTCCTGAGAGCAAAGGGCAGCTACTTGGCCACCTTGCGCAACCCCCTGGCGGTGAAGAGGGCGTCGTCGACCTCGAGCTCGAACTCCAGCCAAGTGTACTCCATCCTCGTATACTCATTATTCTTGTCTGCAGGCACCAGTTCGAGCACTGCCGGGAGCTTTCGATCTCCGAAATCAGTAACTCCAGTGTAGCTCAAGGTGCGCACCAAGGCGTCGTCATCGTAGTATTCGGAGCGCACAGGAATCCAGTCCTTGGCCGTCACGAAGTGAAGCACCTTGGTGTACACGACCGCGGCGTCTTTCTTGGGCGTGGCGGTCATTCGAATGAGGCCTTCGCCGCCCTCCTCTACGCGTTCGAGTTGGGTGTCGTAGTCCTCGACCCAGCTCGACTCGCTCATCAGATCATCGTTGCTGAAGTGGCTGCCCATCCAGCCTTCGGAGAGCATCCCGCTGGGGATGCGCATCAGACGGTCGGCCTTGGGGGCGTAGTTCCAGAGCCCATCTGCGCTGCGAAGGGTTGCGGTGCCGGCCTCTTTGGCTGGCGCCCTGAGCACAGCCAAGGCGTTGTCCTCCCCTTTGGTCCAGAGCTCGAGCTCCAGCTCTCGTTGATAGTCGGCCGTGGAGATCTGCATGCGCATCTTGGCGTAGCTCGAGCTGGAACGGTAGAGCTGGTCGAAGTGCTGGACGAGCTCGTCAACGCTGGGCAGAGGGTCTTGCGCGAAGCTCACTGCGGGGACGAGCAGGCAGAGAAGCAAGCAACAGATGAGGATGCGAGGCTGATTCATGGCAGCTCCTGTTGGCGGGCTTTGGCTTCGGGCACCAAGCACAATCGAGGCGTGAGCATGGAATGCCTTCAGCTCACTTTCCTTGGCTTCTCGACGTGTTCTGCTTGTCGTTCACTCCCTTTCACCTTCGGTCTGCTTCGTGGGCGAGGGTGGAGCTTCGAACATGCGTCGGGTCATCTGCAGCAGTTTTTCGGAGAGCGCTTGCAGCTTCTCGGGTCCAAGCTCATCCCAGCGCGCGAAGATCCACGTGTCCGATGCGTGGTCGATGGCAAGCATGAGCGAGAGCAGCAGATCTTGGGGCAGGTCGTCTCGTACGGCACCGAGCCTTTGTCCAAGCGCAATGGCGCGGCGCAGCAGGGCGTTCATCTCCTCAAGCAGAGGTGCGAGGTGCTTCATGAGGGCGGGGTCGTTGGGTGGGTTCTTGAGCTCCTTGGAGAGCTCGACCACCCATCGATTCTCCTGAACCCAACGGAAACCGCTGGCGTTGAGCTCGAACAGGCCCTGCCAGAACGCTTCCGCATCGGGCGGCTCGAAGCCATGTTCGAAGTTTCGCATCACCAGCTTCATCGCCCAACGCACGACGCTGACGAAGAGATCGGCCTTGTCGTCGAAGTAATAGTAGAAAGCGCCCTTGCTGAGACCACATTCGGTGATGATTTGGTTGAGTGAAGCGCCACTGTAGCCATCACGGGCAAAGCTGTGACCGGCTGCAACAATCAGCGCCTCACGGCGTTCGGGTGCAAGCTTCTCGAAACGAGGTCTGGGCATTACGGACTCCCGTCGAATTAGACCGATCGGTCCAACCTCTAAGTACGAACTCTATAGTTTGAATCTCCGCGTTGTCAAGCGTCGTTGGTGGGGGCCAGCGTCACTTCCTCTGGAGGACAGGCGCGCGCTTTCCCAGAGCGCAGCGAAGGCCCGTCTCCGTGGGAGCTGAGAGCTTGCCGCGGGCCATTGCTGACGCCTGATTCTCAGGAGCCAGCTTGCAGGCAGCAAGCTATTGTTTCGGTTGATGATTTCAGGCGTTTTTGAGGAAAACGGGCTCGCCGCTGAACGCAAATTCTTCAACGACCTCACGGAACCAGTCTTCGAAGCGCGCACCTTGGAGGATGGCGGAGCTGAAGTTGGCGAAGGCGGGGTTGCAGCCGCTCAGATCAGCGTCTTTCATGTCTGCAGCGCAGAAAGCAGTGCCATCGAGTTTGGCTTTGACGAGTTTGGCGGCGCAGAGTTTCGAGTCAGTGAAGTTGCTGCTGACCAGAACGGCACCGCTGAGGTCAGCGCCGCTGAGGTCGGCACGGGAGAGGTCTGCCGAGTCGAGGTCTGCGTGGGTGAGCTGGCATTCGTTGAAACGGGCGCCGGCGAGGCGAGCGGAGGCGAGCTGCGCGTGGCTGAGGATGGCGCGGCTGAAGTCCACCTCCGAAGGCCCAAGGGCAGAGGTCATGACGGCAGAAGCGAGGTCCGCGTCAGCGAAGCTCGCCCGAGAGATCTGAGTGAACTCGAAGTTGGCGTAGTCTGCCCTAACGTGGCAGAGCTTGGCAGACTCGAGTCGAACCTCTTTGAATGATGCTTGCGAGAGCCGAGCGTAGCTGAGATCGGCCTCAGTCAGATCGGCGAAGGCCAGGTTCGCCTCACTCAGGTCGGCCTCGACCAAGATGATCCGCGGTGCCCTGGCCTTGTACCAGGAACTCTTCTTGAAGGAGGCGCCATTGGCATCGATGCCCGCGCCAAGGACCATGGAGAAACCAGCAAAATCCGCGCTGACCTTGCGCAGGGTGGCCTCAGTAAGGTTGGCGTTTCGGCAGTCTGCACCGGTGAGATCGGCCTCTGTCAGATCAGCGCGAGAGAGGTCGGCGTAGGCGAGTCGGGCTCCAGCGAGAAAACAGCGTTGTGCTTTGATGCGAGGGAGCGAAGCGTTCTGCAGATCTGCGCCGGTGAGGTCGGCGCCTGAAAGACGCGCATCAGCCGCTTCGAGCTCCCTCATCACGGCCCGCCGCAGAGAGACGCCTTCGAGGTTGGCACCACAGAGCTGGGCACGCTCGAGGCAGGCCCGATCGAGCTTGGCTTTTCGGAGATCGAGGCCACTGAGGTCGATCCCACGAAGGTCCCGGCCGTTGGCTACCTGCTCGATATCCGCGAGGCCATGGAGCAGCAGGTGCCAATCGGGGTCGCCTTCGAGCAATGCAGCGATCACCGCTTGGCGGCGCGCTGGCCCTCCGTCTTGGTGTATCCAACGATGTGATGGTTCCATCAGAGCCCACCCGTTCTTCAGCGAATGCAGAAGCGCCCAACCCGTCATCTCGTAGCATAGAAGCGCAGGGCGAACAAGCGTTGCAACGCCGCTTGCTCACGCGCCTCTGTTCGAGCCCGTTGATTTCCGCTTTCCGAAAAGCTGGCGGGAGGATAGCTGGCAATGCGGGGAATGGTTCAGGCGTTCGGCGGTGCGGCGTTGTTAAGTAGTGTTTCAGTGTTGAGGAAGACGGCGAGGCGTATTTACGTCATTTCGTCCATGTGATAGTTTCAACCTTGATAACATTCTCGGTCACCGTGAGTGGCTGAGGATGGATGGAGATGGGAATGGTAATGGTGATGCAACGGGATAAAGCCATTGGGGTGTTTGACAGCGGCGTGGGAGGGCTCACGGTGCTCGATGCGATTCGTCATCGTTTGCCGAACGAGCGCCTGGTGTATCTTGGTGACACGGCTCGGGTCCCCTATGGGAACAAAGCCCCCTCGACGATCGTTCGCTACTCGCTGGCCTGCGCGAAGGTACTCATCGAGCGGGATGTCAAAGCGCTGGTGATCGCCTGCAACACCGCATCCGCCCACGGTCTCTCGGCTCTCGCCACGGCGTACCCAGTGCCGGTGATCGGCGTTATCGAGCCGGTTGCTCGACGCGCTGCTCAGCTCAGCCAGAGCGGCACGGTGGGCGTCATTGGCACCCGCGCGACCGTCAGCAGCGAAGCCTATCGGCACGCCCTGTCGCAATTCCGTACAGGCCTGTCGGTGCTGCAGCAGGCCTGTCCCCTCTTTGTCCCTCTGGTGGAGGAAGGTTGGCAAGAAGATGATGTCACCATTCGCATCGCCGAACGCTACCTGCGCCACTTCGAGGGCAGCACCCTCGATGTCCTGATTCTAGGCTGCACGCATTACCCCCGCTTGCGCATCCCCATCTCCTCGGCGCTCGCTGCGCTCGTCCCCCAAACGGTGCAACTCTGTGATTCAGCCACTGCCACAGCCGAGGCCTTGCATTCCTACCTGTTGGAGCGAGATTTGCTGAGGCAGGGGCAGCCGTCGCAGCCGCGTTACCTCGTGACCGACGACCCCGAGCACTTCCGTTCAGTTGGGATGAACTTTCTTGACGACGCCTTTTCCGACGTTCAGCACATCGATTGGCTTTAGTATCCGGCCTCTCGGGAGATTCTCATGGACCACTCTCATCGACCAAGCACGGCCTGCCCCATCGCGCCGCAGCGCTTCGCGTCACGCAGCCTTCTCGTCTTCGTGCTCCTGCTCGCCTCCGCCATTGCCCTCTCCGCGTGCCAGAAGGGGGGAACGCCAGCGCTCGCCGCGGACTCCGAGGAAAAGACTAAGCGCAAAGTATTATTGGAAAATCTGGAGAGAGGGGAGATCATTGATGCGTTGACGGTCACCGCGACACTGAAGCCCAACGCACAGGTCGCCGTGCTCTCGCTGATGACCGACCGCATCATCGAGCTCAACTTCGAGGACGGTGACGAGGTGGTCGAGGGGCAGGTTCTGGCGCGCGTGCGCAAGGACGCAATGTCGAAGAACCAGGACCAGCTCAAAGCCCAGGTCGAGGCGCTCGATACCCAAATCAGCGCCTACAGCCGCGAGCTCGACCGCAGCCGCAAGCTGCTCGAGGGGCATGTCGTCTCGCAACAGAGCATCGACCAATTGCAGACCTCGTATGATGCAGCCGTGGCGCAGCGACGAGGGCTCTTGGCACAACGCTCGCAGCTGCAGATCAACCTCGACAACGCCACTGTTCGCGCGGCGATGTCAGGGACCATCGTCAACAAACGGGTCGAGCTCGGTGACCTAGCCACCCCTTCGGTGCCCATGGCGACTATCATGTCCCTCGACCCCATCAAGGTGGAGGTCAAGGTCCCGGAAGAGCGCATTGGGGAACTTCGCATAGGACAGGAAATTCGGCTGCGACTCGATGCCCTGCCAGGCGAGCAGGTGGTCGGCACCATCGATCGCATTTTGCCCTACATCAACGTGGACAGTCACACCAACACCGTCGAAATTTTGCTCCCCAACCCCGTCGACCCGCAGTCCGGACAGCGCAAACTCAAGCCCGGCATGTTCGCCTGGGCGACCATCATCTTCGGCGTCCGGCCCAACGCGCTGCTCGTGCCTCAGCAGGCGCTGTTGCTCGACGAAGAGCTCTTCGCCAACGCCAAACCCGGCGACAACCCTCGCTACGCCTTCGTGGTCGATGCGCAGAAGCGCGCGCACCGACGGCTGGTCCAGATCGGTGTCGACCTGGATGACCGTTACGAAGTGCTCTCCGGTCTCGATGAGACAGACCAAGTGATCGTTCGCGGGCATCACGGTCTCGAGGACGGCGCAGAGGTGGTGCTCTCCAAAGACCAGAGTGAAGCTTCGCCGCCAGCCACCACAGCCGGGCAGGATTCGAAGGGCTCTGGACCACGCGACGCCAACCCCAGCCCACCATCCCAAGAAGCTGGGACAACAGGCCAAGCGCCCAATGGACAAGAAGCTGGGGGAACAGGCCAGGCGCCCCATCGACAAGAAGTTGGGGGAACAGGCCAAGTGCCCAATCGACAAAAAACGCCCGCAGCCGATACCGCAATCCCCGCTGTGCCGAGCGCGGCTGAAGCGACGCCCCCCTCCAACTAAGGCGTTCTGCCATGAACCTCTCCAGTTTCTCCGTACGTCGAGGCGTCACCGTCTCGATGCTGTACCTGATTATTGCCGGCTTCGGCCTCTTCTCGTTGACCCAGCTCAAGCTGGATCTCTTCCCAGACCTCAACTTCCCGATGGTGCTCATCCTCACGAGCTACACGGGAGCCAACCCTGATGACATCGAGACCCTGGTCACCACGCCGCTCGAGGGTGCGGTGATCTCGGTCGAAGGCATCGAGGAGGTCTCTTCCGACTCCAAGGAGGGCGCTTCGGTCATCATGGCCAAGTTCGCTTGGGGCTCGGACATGAACCAGGCCGAGACCGACGTGCGACGTACCGTCGACATGGTCAAAGGTATCCTCCCAGAAGACGCTGACTCACCGCTCATCTTCGCTCTCGATCCGTCGATGCAGCCCGTAATCATGATGATGGTCACCGGCCCCTACCCGCTCGACAAACTCAGAGATATCGCGGACAACGACATCAAGCCCCGACTCGAACGCATCGAAGGCGTCGCTTCCGCTGAGGCCGCGGGCGGCCTCGAACGACAAATCCGTATCGAGCTCGAGCCCAAGAAGCTCGAATCCAACAACCTCGACGTCAGCACCATCCTCAACGTCGTCTACCAAGAGAATGTCAAGCCCGCGGGTGGCAGCCTCACCCACGGCCGCATCGACTACGCCATCGACCCCCAGAGCAAATACCAAACGGTCAAAGAAATCCAAGATGTCGTTGTTGGGGCTCGGGTCACCAGCAGCGGCCCAGAGCCCATTCGCCTCGGTGAGGTCGCGACCGTCGTCGACGACTTCGCCGAAATGACCCGCTACCTCGAGGTCGATGGCCAGCCCACCGTCTGGATGATGGTGCGCAAGCAGTCCGACGCCAACACCGCCGAGACCGCCAACGCCGTCATGGCAGACCTCGACGCCATCCGCGACGAGCTCGGAGGCCAACTGCAGTTCAATGTCATCTTCAACCAAGCCGACATCATCAATGACTCGATGTCCAACCTCTCACAGAGCGCCATCATCGGTATCATCATCACCTTCTTCGTGCTGCTGCTGATGCTGCGCAACTTCCGCGCCTCCATCCTCGTCGCCACGGCCATTCCACTCTCGGTCATCGCGACCTTCTCCGTCATGTACATTCGAGACATGACCCTCAACGTCATCTCCATGGCAGGCCTAGCCCTCGCCATCGGAATGTTGGTCGACAACGCCATCATCGTCCTTGAAAACATCTACCGACTCAGGGAAGAAGGCCTGTCACTGCGCGAAGCAGCGAGCCAGGGCGGTGCACAGGTTTCCCTCGCGGTCACTGCCTCGACCCTGACCACCGTCGCGGTCTTCTTCCCAGTGCTCTTCGTTCCAGGCATCGCAGGGATGCTCTTTCGAGACATGGCCATCACCATCTGCTTCTCGCTCAGCGTCTCACTGCTCGTCAGCCTCAGCTTCATCCCGCTTGGTGCCTCTCGCATCCTGGGCAAAATCAAGCCCGTCGACCCCAACAAGCGCAGAGGTCCCTTCGCCCTGCTGCAGGCAGCCTACGGTGCAATACTCGATTGGACCTTGGCCCATCGCTGGGTCGTGGGCCTTGGCGTGCTCGGCACCGTCGCTGCCACTGTCCTGCTCTACCTCGCCTTGCCCACCGAGTTTCTGATGACCACGGACGAGTCGAGGCTCCAACTCAGCGTCGAAGCCCCTGTGGGAAGCAGCCTCGACGAGACCTATGCCCTCATGAAGGAAGTAGCTGATGTCTTGAGGGAAATCGTTCCCGAAGAGGAGCGAAAAATGGTGACCGTGGACGTCGGCACCGGCGAGGGCTTCGTGTCCATCTTCTCCAAGGGAGCCCATGCGGGAACCATCCGCGCGCCCCTCGTCAAACCTGGGCATCGGCAACGCTCTCAGCTCCTGATCGAGAACGACCTGCGCGAAGCATTGAAAGAAATCCCAGGAGTCAAAGTCACCGTCGGCAACCAAACCAGCATCACCGGCAGTCAGGGCGACATGGAGGTGCAGATTCGAGGGCACGACCTGAAGCTCTCACGCAAGATTGGGCTGGACCTGAGTGACCAAATCGCCGCGCTGCCCGAGATTGCTGAGGTCACCTTCTCCATGGAGGAACAGAAACCGCAGATCCGCGTCATCTTCGATCGCGCCAAGATGGCCGAGCTTGGGCTGATGACCTCGGCGGTCTCCCGCGCCATCAGCGCCTACTTCAAGGGAACCCTCGTCGGTCGCTTCTCAGAAGGTGGCGACGAATACGACATCATCGTCCGCTACACCAAGGATTTTCGCAGCTCTATCGAAGACTTGCGACAAATGCCGGTTCGAACACAGGCTGGAGCGGTGGTGCGTCTCTCACGCTTCGCTGAAGTCAAGGAGGATCTCGGCCCCGTGGCCATTTCGCGCCTCGACCAAGAGCGCGTCACCCGCCTCTTCTGCACCCTCAAGCCGACCTACGTCGATGAGAATGGCGTTGAGCAACAGAAGGATCTGAACAAGGCCATCGAAAAAGTCCGCGCCATCACCGACGCCTACGACTGGCCAGAACACTTCTCCGGCAAGGTGGGCGGTGCCGCAGAGGAATTCCAGACCTCGTTCATGTACTTGGGACTCGCGCTGATCCTCTCGGTTGTGCTGGTCTACATGGTGATGGCCAGCCAGTTCGAGTCCTTCCGACAGCCCTTCATCATCCTCTTCACCGTACCACTCGCCGGTATCGGAGTGGTCGTGATGTTCAGCCTCACACGAGATCCCATGGACATCGCCAGCCTCGTCGGCTTGATCATGTTGGTGGGTATCGTCGTGAACAACGGCATCGTCTTGGTGGACGCAGCCAACCAAATTAGGCAGGAAACCGGCAAGGACCGCATTCCGGCTGTAGCCCTGGCGGCGCGGATGCGCTTTCGGCCCGTGCTGCTCACCAGCATGACGACGATCTTCGGTATGGTCCCGCTCGCGCTCAAGCTTGGCGAAGGCGCCGAAACCTGGGCAGGACTGGCGCGCTCCGTCATTGGCGGCCTGATCTCGGCGAGTTTCCTGACCCTCTTCGTGGTCCCCACGGTCTACTCTCTCTTCGCCCCCAAGAAGATCAAAGACCTGAAGATCTCAACGCCCAGCCAAGCTGAGCTCGAAGCCCCATCCGAAGCTGGCATGGAATCGGCAGGACCCGCAAGCTGAGCGCAGCACCGCTCCTGCCACGCCGGAGAAGACGATGAATTCAAGATGTTTTTTACGCTTCGCCGTAGTGCTTGCCAGTGTCCTTGGCAGCAGCTCGTTCTCCCTGGCCCAGGAACCTGTGGTGGTGCGACTGCCCTCGCAGGAGCAGGCGCAGGAGACAGAGCTCGTTCAGGAAGAGGAAGAGGCCAGCGCGACGCCATGGCTGCTCGAGTTCGACTTTCCTCCGCTCACTCCGGGAGAAGAGCTCAGTCTCAGCGACGCGCTCTCACTGGCGGAGGCGCGTAACCCCTCGCTCGAGCTCATCAGTATGGAGCTGGTCAAAGCGGATGCGCGAATCAAGCAGGCCTACGGGCTGCTGCTGCCCATGCTCAACGCCAACGTGCAGTGGACGCACAAGGACAAAGAAGATGTCGCGGACATGGGCGCTGGCTTCAAGCCGCTGCTCGAGATGTTGGGGATACCCACGGACAACATGGACTCCAAGCCCACCGTGATCAGCGCCCAGGATACGGTCAATGGCGCGCTCGTCCTCAACGTGCCCATCTTCAATGCCGTCACCTGGACACAGATCGAGATGGCAGAGGTGTCGAAGGAGCTCCTCTTTTCGAGCATGGAACAAGCGACGCAGTCATTGCTCTTCGGCGTGGCCACCGCCTACTATGCGGCGCTGATGAGCAAGACCGTCATTGCGATGTACGAAGAGCAGATCCGCGCGGCGGCCTGGCAACTCGAGATCGCGCAGCGGCGAGTCGATGCGCAGGCTGGCTTGCGCATCGAGGTCGTCCGCGCCCAGACCGCCTTCGAACAAGCTGTGCAGGACCTGGCCAACGCCCACCTCGCCTTTGACAATGCACGCGATGCCCTCGCGGTGCTCTGTGACGTCGAAGGTTTACCCATGCCAGTCGCCTCAACTCCCCTTCTGGTCCCCGAGCTCGACGAACAGAGCCTGCTCAGCACCGCCACCAGCCAACGCCTCGACTACGAGCAACTCGAGCTGCAGAAGGAGATAGCGGAGCTTCAACTCGACCAGGTGTGGATGGGCTTTTTGCCCAGCTTGTCAGGGGTTTGGCAGGCGAGCTATCAGTTCACCGAGCCCTCAGGATTTGGCGCATCAGACCGTTTTCGTTGGCTTTTTGTTGTCACCTTGAGCATCCCACTGTACAACCAGATGCGCTACGGTCAGCTCGACGAGATGCGCGCCAACATTGAGAAGAGCGAGGTCGAGCTGCGCACCACCTCGCTCAACGTTGGCAAGGAAGTGCGGCAGCTGCGCCGCGACTACCTCACCGCAGTCGCTGCGATCGACAGCGCACAGCGCCAATCTCTACTGGCCGACGAGGGATTGGAGTTGGCCATGAGTGCCTACGAAGCGGGCGCCGGGTCCTCGCTCGAGGTCTCTGATGCGCTCAAGCTCGACGCCTCGGCGGCCATCAACGTCGCGGCTTCACGGCTGCGCGCACAAATGACGCTGCTGCAGCTCTATCGTGCACTCGGAGACGATATGCGCAGCTTGGGCGATTGAACACCGCATTCAGCCCCAGCTTCTACGCATCCGCGCCTTCCGACTCCCAGATGGAGGGCTCCATGCTTCGCATGTCATAGAGCTCGATGCGGTAGGGTCGCATCACGATGATGGTCAGCTTGTCGTCCTCGGGACCACTGAAGTAGGCTTGCATGGACTCGGTCCAGAGTTTGGTCTTGAGCTCGATGGCCTCGGAGACGCTTGCGATGGCCTCGATCTGCAGGTATTGCTTGGGGAAATCGGGCAGCTCCACATCGACGGCCAGGTGAACCTCGGGATTCTTTTCGATCTGCTGAACCTTCCGGGAATTCTTGAAGGTGGCGACGAAGAGGTTGAGGTCCTGATCGGCGCTGAGCATGACATAACGCACCCAGGGGCGCTGATCGGCGGTCATGGTAGCCAAGCAAGCCAGTCGAGGTTTTGCCAGCCCCGCACGAACGAGCTCAAAGGTGTTGATGGCGGCTGCTTCTTCCATACTCGCTCTCCAGGGTAGGATGCCACTCTCCAAGCGCTCGTGGCACACGACTCGACCTGATCTAGCACAGCGCCAATCGGGCGGGCAAGCCCCCAACCGGAGACGCGGCACCCAGCCATCCCGCGCTGAGACTGATGCGCGCTGTCGTCACGATGAACCTTGCATCGCCAAGGATGCACACCGTATCTTGTGTCGGCGAGCGCGTCGGCTTGACGCAAGGCCTTTGGCGCTTGAGGGTGGGCGTCAACGCGGACGTCTTTTTGGCGAGGTCCGCATTGAATTTGGGGTGCTCCATGTCGCGACCGTTTCGAGTGTTCTCTGTGTTTTCCGTTGCTTTCGTGGTACTTGCGGGTTGTTCGATGCAGCGCATGACTGGAGAGACGATGCTGGGTTATACGGAGGAACACATGTTTCCGTGGGCCATGGCATCTACGGATTTGGGGGCTTCGTGCCGCATGGGCGAGGCGATGGGAGACTTCTTGCGCTCCTTCTCTCGCTTGGATGTGGAGACCAAGCGCGCTTCGATCTTGGTCGATCTGGCGTCGGCCATGTGTGCCGAGGAAGTGGCGTGGGAGCAGGAGCTGCGCCGTTCGCGGGCGCTGCACGAGAAGCGTGCAGATGAGGCTGTGGACGCAGGCATCGCCGAGGCCTACGCGCATGCGCTTGCTGCGGCCCGAAATTACCGCTCCTTCCAAGCCGCCATCGAGCTCTTTGGCGATCCCAACGAGGGTTGCCCGGTCTTCGAATCCGAGCGCGACGAGGTTTTCTATTTGCTGGGACTCGCCTCGGGTGCGCTGGCGGTTCTTCATGGGCAGCGCTCCTCTGGACTGGCGGCGGTTCCGCTGGATGTTCCTCGGCGCGTCGAGCGCGGCGCGAGCTGTTTTGCGGAGGATCAGCTCTGGGGCGTGCCCACCGCGTTGAGGGCGGCCATCTCGCTGAGTATCCCTGGATTGAGTCAGGGGCTGAGCGCACTCGGCCAATCGAGCCCCTGGGATATCTTGGAAGCCGCGGCCAAAGTGGGCGATGCCGCTGGCTTGGGCTTGGCTCGGGCGCTCTTGGTGCAGACCGCTCAAACCCATGGAGAGCAGGAGCGTCTGTGCGCTGCTGCCAAGCTGCATTTCGAACGCTTGAACAGCACACCTGCTGCGGCAGAATGGGCGCTGCTCGATAGCTATGCGAGCGCGATGATTCGCCATGAGCTCGACCTGACCTGGACCCGCGAGCAGGGACACCGCATGCCCATCGGGGAACAAGGCTGTCCGAGCCAGGAGATCGAAGAGGAAACGCTCGATGACGAGCTGCTCGACGGTCTGGGTTTTGAGGAGAGCGATGAGGCCGAGCTCGAACAGCCCGTCGACAGCCTCGAGAACGAAGCGAACGAGAACTGAACTCCTTCGAGGATCAAGTCATTGATATTGAGGAGGAAATTCAGAATCCAACTGCTAGCTATCGGTCTCTACCGAGCCCTGTGCAAGTGACAATCCCTTCTCTTTTTTTTCGTGTCGATTGGCGAGCGCTCTCGAGGCTCCCGCTCAGTGCCGTCTCGATACAACGCTCAGTATTTGAACACCTTTGCTTTTTTGACGTCAGCCTTCGGTTCGGCGAGTGGACTCGCCCTGTTGTGACCATTGGACGAGGAGTGGAAGATGAAAACGAGGAAAGTGTCGTCGCGCTTGGGCATCATCAGCATGGGGCTAGTCTTGGCGTTACTGCCAGCGTCGGCCTGGGCCGCACAGACCTTCTGTGTCTTTGACCCCTCGGGCGCAAACGGTGATGCCTATGCCGCGATGAAGGAGCTGCAGACGGCAGCGGCCGGTTGGGGTGTGGAGCTCGAGCTGAAGCCCTACACCAACGAGAAGACTGCAGCCGACGATTTCAAAGCGAAGAAATGCGACGCTGTCTTTCTGACGGGAACCCGTGCAAGGGATCTGGTGAAGTTCACCTCTACGCTGGAGGCGATGGGCGCTCTGAGCTCGTACGACATGCTCGAAGACGCGATCAAGCTCCTGGCCAAGGAGAAGGCCGCGAAGATGGTGAAGTCTGGCGACTATGAGACTGCTGCAATCATCCCCATGGGCGCAGTCTATCTCTTCGTCAGAGACAAGAGCATCAAGACCATCGAGAGCTTGGCAGGCAAATCCATCTCGACCCTCGACTATGACGACGCGTCGAAGGCGATGGTCAAGAAGGCGGGCGCCTCGGCGACCGCCGCCGACGTGTCCACCTTTGCAGGAATGTTCAACAACGGCTCCGTGGACGCTTGCTACGCACCAGCGACGGTGTTCAAGCCCTTGGAGTTGGAGAAAGGTCTCAAGAAGGGCGGCGGCATCGTGCGCTATCCTTTGGCGATGTTGACGGGACAGGTGATCATCCGCTCGGCCAGCTTCGGCGAGGACTTTGGACAGAAGGCCCGCGAATGGAGCCAGTCCAACTTCAAGACCATGGTCAAGCTCGCTTCCAAGGCTGAGAAAGACATCCCGAGCAGCTACTGGATCGACGTCTCCGATGAGGACAAGGCGCGCTACGATCAGCTCTTCCTCGAGGTTCGCGTGTCGCTTCGTGACAACGAAAAGGTCTACGACAAGCAGATGCTCACGCTGCTGCGCCGACTCCGCTGTGATGCTGACAAGAACCGCGCTGAGTGCGCTGAGAAGCTCGAGTGAGCCGGTCGGCGTGCCTTGTCTTGGAGGCAGACCGTCGAGGGGCAGACTGCAGGGCGCGCACAGCCTTCGGATTCAAAGACACCCGGCGCTCTTCGAAACGCCGAATCAAGCCACCACTTTGTGCACGATCGACAGAGACTGTGCTTCGCGACCGCACAGAGCTGTGCTAGATTCGTGCCGTGGCTCGACGCAATGTGTTGAGGGCCGCCAAGCCTAGACGCTCCAGACGAGGACGTGGTCGTGATCTCTAGCGGCAGAAGGTTGGTGCATTTGCTGCCGGGCTTCCCGGTTCTGTTGGTCTTGCTTGCCGTCATCTTGTTCGGCTCGGGCGGCAAAATCCATAGCCTCCTGCTGGGCAAGGGAGAGCAGCACTGGCCGGGCTATCGCGAGTATCGGGAAGCCCCCACTCAGCCGGACTGTGATATCGAAGGCCCTGCCCCAGTGGCAGCACCCGTCGACGATGAGCTCGACGATCTCTTCGGTGAAGCCGAGGAAGGGCCCTCCGACGAAGCCATCGAGAAGGCGCGAGTGCTCTGCGTAGAGCGCTTCGAACGCTTCGAGCGGGTCACTGCAGCCCTCGAGAACCCCAATCTTCGGCGCTTCATCTGGGTGGAAACCAGCCTGGCCTCGTTCGTCGACCTCGGCCTCAAGTACGGCCGCCATGTGCTGGTGCTGATGATCTTGTTCTGTGCCGCCACGTGCACGATGAGGCGGAGTCACATCGCCTTGCGCTCCCAACACGGGCGGCTGTCCGGCTGGGTCTCCGAGGGTGCACAGCTCGCTGGCAATCTCTTCGTCGCCTACGCCTTCTACTCACGTTCGGTCAGCTTGCATGAGGAAGGCTCCGAGGCCATGCTCACCGAGCTCTGGCTCTACGGCTTTGCCACGCTGGCCTTAATCAATGTTTTCAATCTGATACGAACGCTTCCCAAAGTCGAATCCGAAGGCATTGGGCATTCACTCCTGAGCATTCCTTTGTATACGGGGATGGCCCTGCTCACCGGTAGCTACTTCACCTTGGTGGAAGCCTATCCAGCAGGAGTTGCTGGCTATCTCAACCAACTCACAGAGCACGCCCTGCTCTATGTCAACGTAGGCCTCTACGTCTGGACAGGGATGATGCTGAAGCGCTCTCGGCTCGGCGAGCTTGCCTTCGATCTCATCCGACACTGGCGACTTCCTCCCGAGGTGCTCGCCTTCGTGGTGGTGGTGGTCGCAGCGCTCCCCACCGCTTACAGTGGGGCCTCGGGCATCTTCGTCATCGCCGCTGGCGGCATCATCTATCGCGAGCTGCGCTTGGCGGGAGCGCGCAAGCAGCTCGCGCAGACGGCGACGGCCATGTCAGGCAGCTTGGGCGTCGTGCTCAGCCCGTGTTTGCTGGTGGTGATCATCGCTGCCCTGAACAAGCAGGTGACGACCGACGAGATCTATCACCGCGGTCTGTGGGTTTTCCTTCTGAATATCGTGGTCTTAGGAATTGGCTTCATGCTTATCCGCAAGACCAAATTCAATTTCCCTGCCTTCTCCGAGGCAGCGCTCAAGACTGCCCGTTCCCTTTTGCCGCTGCTGCCCTATGGCTTTTTGGCTGGCCTTGTCATCGTTGGGTTCCACTGGGGTCTGGACAGTCCTTTCGATGAACACACCGCTCCGCTCATCCTTCCCATCGTGTTGCTGGTGTTGCTGGTCTATGATCGCCTCTCGGCGCGCTTCACCCACAAGGCCAGCGAGGAGCAGCCAGAGAAGCCAGAAGGCTTTGTTTCTGCGCTCTTCGAATCGACCTCCGAGAGCGCCACGCATACGGGTGCCTTGCTCGCGCTCATGGGGCTCTCGGTCTGCCTGGGTGGCATCGCCGAACGCGCAGAGCTGATGCAGCTGTTTCCCGCCGAGCTGGGTTCGCCGGCGCTGACCATGCTGCTGCTGGTGGTGGTGCTGGTGGTGGTTGGTATGACCATGGATCCCTACGGCGCAGTGATCCTCATCTCTTCCACGGTGGCGACCTTGGCGTACGCCAACGGCATCGATCCGGTGCACTTCTGGCTGGTGGTGCTGAGCGCCTTCGAGCTCGGCTATCTGACGCCGCCGGTGGCCCTCAACATGCTGCTGACGAGGCAGATCATCGGGGACGAGGAGTTCGACTCGGACGTGCCCCGCGACGCCTCTTTCTGGGCGCGCCACGAACGGGTGCTCTTTGCGGTCACCAGCAAAGGCGTGGTGCTCTTGATCGTCGCTTTCCTGCCCTTATGGTTGTGAGAGGGCTTGTCGCGCGCAGCCAACGCGGGACATGCTGTCTGACACGCGAGACCTCCTCACCCAGCAGGGGAACGGGATGAGAAGGCCTCCCTGTCGTGGACTCAAGTACTTCTCGAACGAGGATTCGAGGCAAATTCCGGCGGGGCTGCTTGCTTTCGAGCGCTCTGAGCGGTTGCTGTCAAGGCCTCTCGATGGACTGACGGCGCTGTCTTTCGTTGGAATCGACGCGCGCAGTCGAGACAAAGCCATCGAATCGATTTAGGATGCGCGCCGATCGTTTTCGCGGTGGACCGTGAGTCGCCGCGATGGGAGGGGCAAGCATCGCTCCCCCAAAGGAGACGGGTCACGGCCATGCGAATCACCATGATGAAGTGCAAGATTCACCGGGCAACGGTGACGGGTGCCGACTTGGCATATGAAGGTTCGGTCTCCATCGACCCCGTGCTCTGTGAGGCCGCTGGGTTGTTGCCCTTCGAGCGCGTCGACATCTACGATTGCAACAACGGCAACCGACTCAGCACCTATGTCTTGCCAGGCAAAGACGGCGAGATTTGCTTGAACGGCGCGGCGGCGCGCCTCGTCCATGCAGGGGACGAAGTCATCATCGTCTCGTACTGTGAGCTCGAGACCGACGAGGTTGCGACGCATCATCCGCGCGTGGTCTTGGTGGATGCCGAGAACCGCGTTCGCGAGGTCATCGATCACACTCTCCCCCACTGAGTCTTGCTGACCACCCCCCTTCGCTCTCCCGTGGCAGCGCCCGCAGGCATCCAATGTGCTTGGCTTCGCAGCAAGTCATGGCTTGCGTCAGGATAGAACTGCCACGAGCCCGCGCAACTGTGTGAGGCTGGTCTCGAACAGGTGGCAGAGGTAGGTCCCGGACGCGGATAAGCCTCCCTGGGCATAGGCCAGCACGATGCTCGCCCAGAGCAGGTTTGCCGACGGGACGAAGATGATGACGAAAGGCAGCCCGAGCTCACGCAGATCCGGCTGTTTGGGGTGCAGCTCCAGGACCGTCGAGCTGAGGTGGTAGGCCAGACTCCCACCAAGCACGAGGTTGAAGTAGAGTCTCCAGTGCTCTGGAATCCAGAAAGCGACGAGCATGAGCCCGACGCTAATGGTGGGAAAGAAATAGGGTGCAGCGGTGATGAGCCAGTTATCGCCGCCGTGCACTTTGATGCTGCCGCCTTTGCTCCAGCTTGCACGAAGGCCGCTGACGTGATGGAGCGTCAGCCAGGCGAAGAGCGCATGGCTGAACTCATGTTCGAGGGTGCTCAAGAGGCTGCCGAAGACCCTGCGACGCAAGAGCAACGCCCAGACAGCGGCGTATCCGAGCAAGCCCAGCGTGAAGGGAGCCATGGCCTGCGCATCGCCAACGAAATCCTGCAGCAAGACGACGAGCGAAGTGAGGAGTGCGGGCAGCATGGCGACGGCGAGCAAGGCGACTGGCCACTTGAGCACAGCCAGGCTCGTATCAATGATTCGCGTCATGGCGCTCAAGCCTGGGCGACCCAAGGAAAGCGGAGCTCGAAGACAGTGCCCTGCTCATCAGAGGAATAGGCAATGCTGCCGCCCATGGCTTCCGAAAGCAGCTTGACGCCATAGATTCCAAGTCCGGTTCCGCCCCGCTTCCCGTAGGTGCTGAAGGGGTGAAACAGGGTTGCGCGGATGTTGGCAGGGATGGGGGCACCGAGGTTGTGCACCTGCAGCACCACGTCAACCGAATCACGGAAGCAGCGGATACGGACCGCGGCGCCGTTGGGTGAGGCCTCGATGGCGTTCTTGATGAGGTTGTCGGTGCAGCGTTGGAAATGGGTCGGATCGATGCCGATATGCAGTGCGTCGGTGCTGGGCTCCAAGACGACCTCGACCCCGGCTCGCGCGGCTTGCGCCTCGAGGGTTCGGATCGACTGCTCGAGGATCGGCAGTGGAGAGTGTGGCTGCAGCTCGAGCTTGAGTGTGCGACGGCGCAGCTTCTCCAGATCCAGTGAGGTCTCGATGAGTGCGGTCATCTGCGCAGCCTGGCCTTGCGCGCGCTCGAGCATCTCGGTCTGCTTCTCCGATAGGGCCCCTGCATAGCCCTGGACGAGGATGCTGAGCAAGGACTGCATGGCGGCGAGCGGCGCCTTGAGATCATGGCGTACGACCATCTCGTAGAGGCGCTTGAGCTCCTCTATCTCCTTGCGCTCTCGGAGATCGAGCAAGAGCCCGATGAAGGCCACTCTCTCTCCCTTCTGGAACACGGAGGAGATGCTGAGCATGACAGGGATTTCCTCACCGGCCTTGCTTCGATTGATGAGTTCTCCTCTCCAAGCGCCTTGCGAGGGATCGAGGAGTTGGCTCCAGATCTGAGCGTATGTCGCAGTATCAGAATACGGACCTCGAATCAGGGCTGGGGTATGTCCAAGCGCCTCTTCTCTGCTGTAGCCGAAGAGCTTGGTCCAGGCCTCGTTGAGCCAGATGATACGCAACTTCTCGTCAGTGACGATGGCGGCCTCGGTGCTCGAAGCGAGGGCGAGCTCAAAGACCTGAGCGGAGACGGATTCGATGCTCATGAGACTGGCTCCCGGCGTTCATCACCTTCGTTGGCTCTCGGGCACCGACCTCTTGGCTCCGAGTTCCTTCGGAATGTCGAGAGGATGCGTACCCTTCGCTGACTTTTCATTATCGCTGCGAGCAGCGTTCGCAGGCAGAGTATGGCAGCATGCGCAGACTTGTCGAGCCGAAGCGTGCAATCCCTCGCCCGACGAGCCACCCAAGCCCACAAGCAGAACTCGCAGCCAGGGTGGCGAAGCGTCGTGAAAACCTATTGGCGGCCAACGTTCACAGCCAACGGTCCCCCCAACAATGCTCGAGCTGCAGTTTGTTGCAGCGCAACATCTTTTCCCTTGCCAAAGCAAACAAGGCATGGTTCCATATGAATTGTGCGGCGCACAAGAGATGGGCCGAACAGGAGTGAATGAAACATGTCGATGGAATCTGTACGAAATCGTCTCAAGAATGCCTATTCAACCGCCCGTGAAAGCGCTTCTTTTTCAACGTATCTCGCCCTTCGAGCGATGGATGAGAGCCTGAACAAGACCGCGCCTCTCCTCTTCGAGTTGCAACGCCATGCATTGCAAGAGCTTGCCTCGACAATGCGTGGCCAGCAGAGCCCCTTCGAGCTGTGGCAAGACTGGTCGAAGCGCAGTGTTTCGGCGATGCGCTACTCGGCGATGGTTCGCGACATTGGCGGAGGCGCGTTTGGTGCCGCACGCCTCGCCGGAGAGAAGGAGTTGGCCAGCGACGATATCTTCCGCTTGGTCTATCTCCCCGCCAAGGAGGAGTGTGCACAGGGCGCGGCGCTCTTTCACCTCGGCGGAGTCCTGCCCTACGGCGACCCGCTCTTCCGCTTCGTACCAGGGACCTGTTTCTTCGAACGCTTCACCGAGCGCGGGCTCTCTGTCTACGCACTCGAGTTGCTGCCAAACCCTGAGCGCTTGCCGCTGCGCTCATTGGGCCTCGAAGCGCTGGTGGACAGGATCGAGCACTTCGCGCGCGTCGCCTTCGAGCACAATCGTCGCCGCCGCATGATCCTCGAGGGATACTGCGGACTTGGCCCCCAAGCGCTGGTGTACCTCTGTGCCCGTCCCGAAGATGCCGCCGCCAAGTTCGACACCCTCGCCCTCTTCGTGTCGCCCGTCGACGGCCGTCGTTGCGGTGTGCTTGCGGAGATGATGGCCCGGATGCCTCAAGGGCTCATCGAGCTCAGCTTTGCCTTGGCCAAGAGCGCCGGGCTGGTGGGAGGCGACGCACTCCGCCTGACCCAAGACTTCGCGCTCGGGGCCCTCTGGGCCAAGAGTAGCATGGGTATGGCCCTCCAAGGATGGCAACGGCCTGAGCTTGCCGAGCTGCGAGCCATGGGCGAAGCCCAAGCCAAGGTCACCAAGGAGCTGGCGGGAGCCTATTGGATTTCGGCGGAGAACGCTCGACGCTTTCCGGTACCGCTCGAAATCGCGCGCTTCTCGGCTCGGCAGTTCAAAGAAGGCGTCGGCGAGGACGGCACTCTGCCTGCATCCTATAGGGGAGAACCGCTGAGCTTGCGGGCCTTGGCAGAACGCACCGACATCGAGGTCTTCTCATTCTACGGAGGTGAGGATCGCTTGGTGCCACAGGAGACGGCGTGGCCGCTGCAGTCGCTGCTGGGCGAGCGCTATCACCATGTGGTGCATCAAGGTCTGGGACACGTGGGCTACATCCTCTCGCCTCGGGTTTGGCAAGCAGGCGAACGAAAGAGCTTGTCCCCCAACCCCATCGAGCTCGTGCTGGCGAGCAAGGCTGCGCGCGAAGAGACGCCGAAGCAGGATCCTGCAGAGGGTGAGAGCGAAGCGGAAGACCGAATCCGCGATGAGGACTGAACGCGAGCAACGGCGGGTTCACTTCGAATCGTCCGAAACGGCAGTGGAAATCGTGCGAGCGCTAGCCGCGGCGCGCGCGAGTAGGAGACGCTCGCGCAGTGCGCTCGCCAAACCTCGTTCCTCGTTCCTCGTTCCTCGTATGTGGGGCGCTGCCCCACACCCCGCCAAAGGGCGAACCCTTTGGAATCCCTTTTATTTCGAATTGTTGCGAGTCAGTTCTTGAGCTTGCGCAGCTCGCCGTTAGCGACGAGCTTGGCGATCACTTGGGCTGCCGAGTCGAGCGACTTCCGCCCCGGATAGCCTGCCATGGTCACAATCCAAGCTTGGTTGACCCGCGGATCGAAGATGTAGACGTTGTCGGTGAACCAGTCGCCAGCGAAGCCAGGCTTACTGTAGAAGCGCACCCGTTCATCGTTGTATTCGTTGGCAAATTTGTCGACCATCTCGTTTCCGCGGGCGCGCTCCGCGCGCATCGCTCGGCGCAGCATGATGAGGTCGTTGTTGTTGAGCTTGAAACCGTCCGACTCGACGAGCTGCTCCTGCAACATGAGCCGCCGCGTGACCTCGGCCAGGTCCTGGAGCGTGGTGCAGGCAGCGGCGCTACACTCGACGCTGGTGGAGGCGGTGCTGGCTTCGATTTCCCGCTTGCGTTTGCCTTCGATGAGGGTGATGGCAGGCGCGTGTCGAAGCGAGACGTTCTCTCCCATGTCGGTCCAGGTCGAGCTCTGGTAGGCGCGCGTGAGCGCACTGTTGCGGACACCGTTTTCGGCTGAAAGAAAGGTACCGTTGAGGTAGTCGTACGAGGCGAGCTGCACGAGCCTGTTGTAGGCGATGTTGTCGCTGTCGATGATGGCGGCGCGGATGAGGTCGGCGACAGCAATGGTGTAGGGCTTCTTGGCGTGAAAAGTGACCTTGGCCTTGGAGCTGAAGCCCATCTTTTCGATGCGTTGTAGGACGGCAATGGCGGCATAGAGCTTTATCGTGCTGGCAGGGTTCCAGCCGTCGGTGTCATCGGAGCTTCCATTGTAGTCGAAAGCGCGTTCTCGAATCACGTTTTGGCGCGAAGAATCGAAAGTGATTTCGATGACCAAGGCCTTGAAGCGACTTGGTGCCTTGAATCCAGCCTGCTTCATGAGGCGCGGCAGCGTAGTGGTGTCCACACCAACGGAGCGCCAAGAAGGGCTTCGCCGCCTGGGCGCCGAAGCGCTGGGCTGAGTAGAGGCTCGCACGGCCGCTGCAGCGGTTTTGGGCGAGCAAGCAGGGATGATCAGCGTCTGTCCAGCAAAAATGTTGTCACTGCTCAGCTTGTTGGCCTGCTTGAGCTCGGCGACGGTGCAGTCGTACTTGGCAGCGATGACCCCAAGGTACTCACCTGCAAGCACCAGATGCTCGCGCGCTTCGCTGGCGGGTGCCTGAGCGGGCTCAGGGGTCGCGTTCTCGGGTGGCGCGATGTCGGGTTCGTCAGGGATGGTGATGCGCTCGATGGTGGGGCGCTCGGCACGAAGCACTGGGCGTGGAGCTTCGTTGTCATGACGCAGCAGTACCCAGAACACCGCAACCACCACTCCGACGGCGAGCAGAGACAGAGGGATCCAGTAGACGCGCCGTCTTCGTCTTGATGAGTTGGCACCCCGCAACATCATGATATTCAAAAGCCGTTTGGTGACGTCGCGAAGAGGCCCACCCGCCCCATACGCAAACGCATGGCAGTTTCTACCGCGCTCGCCATGGGCAAAGAGCGCGCGCATCCAGCGTAGGGCACTCGCGAGAGCTAGCCCCCACGCGCCCAGCATGGTAAAGCAAAGCGTTGACGAAGTCGACCTCTCACGAGGGGAAGTCGTCGAACTGGCCACGCAGAGAGCGGCATTGAGCTTTTTCGATGCCTGACGAGCGAGCGAGAAGCGCCGCCAGCGGGCGCCAACTCGCAGCGAAGCACGCTCGAGTGGAGTGCTCTCTACGACGCTCGACCTTTGCTCGAGCTTCGTCCCGAGCAGTTCGAGAACATTGCGAATGGTCGCGCAACGAATGAACAATGTTGGTCTGATCCTGCCCTCGGGCAAACCGCGCTCACGCCTACTGGGAATCGTAGAATCGCATGCGTCACTTCTTTCTGTACACCCTGCTCGTCGTTCTCCTCATCAGTTGTCGCTCCGAACCTTCTGCGCCCGAGCCGGCGCCAAAAGCCGCAGCTGCAGCGTCGGAAGCTGCTCCGGCTGCGGATAACGCAGAGCCAGGTGAAGCAGATGCGCAGCCCTCAGCCCCTGAGACAGCCGCCTTGCCCGACGAAGCTGACGTGGCTCAGGCCGACAGCCCTGAGCTCGAGAGCGCAGCCTTCTCATACCTCGACGATTACTCCCCTTTGACGGAAGCCCAACGCGCAGCCTTCTTCGCTTCTCCCGCAGATCCGCCGGCCGATCGCCTCGACGCGATCAAAGAGGAGCACGTCGGTGCCCACTTCATGTGGACAGACGAGCTGCATCACGAGCTCTTCGAACCCCATATCCAGGGTCTCGGTGGCGGCTACGTAGGCATTGGTACCAACCAGGCCTACCTCTACTTGGGCTGGCAGCGCCCTCACCTCGCGTGGTTGATTGACTACGACCCTTGGGTCGTCGCCTTGCACGAAGCCTATTTCGTCTTCTTCAAGGCCGCGAACAACGCGGAGGAGCTGCTCGCTTTCTTCGAAGACGGAGACGCCGGCAAGAAGATCTTGTCCAACGAGCTCGCAACGCATCCGGAGCTTTCCCTCATCCTCACTGCGTATTCGAAGTCTCGCAGCGGCGTCAAATACAACCTGCTCCGGCAGCGCAACGGCCTCCGCAAGCTCGAGGTCAAGTCATTCCTCACCGACCAGGAGACCTTCGACTTCGTGCGTGGGCTGATCCTCGCGGGACGCGTGCGCACTTTGCTCGGCAATTTGCTCGACCAGACGGGCGTCCAGGGGATTGGGAAGAGCGCCACCGAGCTGGGCGTCCCCATCCGCGTGCTCTACCTTTCGAATGCCGAGCAGTACTGGAACTATACGGAGCAATTCAAGAGCAACATGCTCTGCCTGCCCTTCGATGAGAAGACGGTGGTCTTACGCACGAGCGCGACCAAACCGGTAAACAAGGACTACCGTTACCACGTCCAAGCCGGGGATGTCTTCCGAGCCTGGCTCGAGCACCCCAAAACGACGGGGGTCCGCAATCTGGCGAAGCGTGTTCGCGTGGATGGCCCCGATCACTTTCCACTGGTACTCGACACTGAGAGGCCGGAATGAGCAAGGCAAAGACGATGGGCGCATGCAAGCTGTGGCTGCTCACGTGCTCGCTCGTGGTGGTCTCGATTGGCCAGAGCAGCGTGGCGTTGGCGCAAGACGAATCGCCGCGCCCGACACCGAGCACCTGCACCTACTCCACGTACCAATGGAGCGTAGAAGAAAAGCGCGCCGTCAATCGTGAGCAGGTCTCCAAGGAATACTCTGCAGTGACCGACGATGAGCGTGATCCCAAGGAACCACGCTGCACGGTGTGCCGAGAAGACCAAGTCGAGCTGAAGGTAGGCGAGCTCGAATCGGTCTGGGTTTGCTGGGTCTACGCCGAGGCGTTGGAGAAGGCGCTGCGTACCATCGTGGACAGCGGCGAGTTCGAGCTCGAGGAGCTCGAGGGCTACCGGGTTGGCAGAACCCGAGGCAAAGTCGTGGATGGGCTGCGCACCGAGTGGAGCAACCACTCTTTTGGGACGGCCTTGGACGTCAACGCTTCCTCGAACGGTCTCTACGGCAACTGTGACGTCGACGTGCTCAGCGAAGACAGTATCGAGCAGTGCAAGCTGCGGATGGGCGGCAAATGGCGTCCCAAGAAGCAGCCTCGGGTGAGCATCGTCAAGGACGGGGTGGTCTACAAGGCGCTCACTGAGTTCTGGAAGTGGGGCGGAGAAATTGATGGTGAGCTCAAGGATATCATGCACTTTTCTATCACGGGCTACTGAGCGCGGCCTGACCCTGCGTCTCTTCTGCCTGCTCGCCCTGGGCTCGCTGACCGCCTGCGATGCTTCTCGTGTCGAAGAGCAGAGCCCTCCGCTCGCCCTCCCGGTCGCCATCATCGAGCCCTCGCTGCAGCCTTCGATTGCAGACATTCCGCCTGAGACCGGCCCCGTTGGGGGCGAAGAAGCACAGCCTGAAGCGCATGAGCGCCGCCCGCTCTCGCTGCGAAGCTGGTATGAACCGCGCCGCCCAGATCCCGTCCTCGAGAGCATCGACAGAGGGGCGAAGGCCAGACGCGCGGCCATGGACGAGGAGACCCGGTCGGTGCAGGAGGTGCAGCGCGCGCGCGACGCAGAGCGTCATCATCGTATTCAACTCCGAACTTCGCTCCCAGAAGACGAAATCCCACACAGCCTAGACACATTTCTGCAGATAGCACACAATCCGACGCTCCCTCAGTATCGAACTGGCACATGTTGGGCGTTTGCGGCGAGCTCTTTCTTCGAATCGGAATCGGCAAGGCTTGGAGGGAAGCTGGTCCAGCTCTCACCAATGTATTCTGTGTATTGGGAGTATCTCGACAAAGTGGGCGCCTGGGTGGACGAGCGAGGGCAGAGCCACTTCAGTGAGGGCTCAGAGCTGGGTGCGCTGTTGCGCACGTGGCCTCGCGCTGGGGTGATGCCCCTGGAGCAGTTCCCTGGCGTCAGGACCTCGTCGGGGCTGCACGATCACGCAGCGCTCTTTGCGGAGCTCGAGAGCATGTTGAAGATGCTCGAGCGTGAGGGCAATTGGGACCGCACGCTTGCGCTGGAGCTGGCGGCGGTGATTCTGCAGCGGCACCTGGGCAGCGTGCCGAGCCGCTTCGTGTATGAGGGGAGGATTTTGAGCCCCCAGGACTACCTCGAGCAGGTCTTGCAGCTCGAGCTGGGAGCCTATCGACAGTTCGTGTCGACCCTGCGCCATCCATTTGGTGAGCTGGTGCCATTCGAGGTGCCCGACAATTGGTGGAACGACAGCAGCTATTGCAATGTAAGCATGGAAGATTTCGTTGCTATTGCCGAGCGCGCCTTGGACTCTGGAATGGGTGTCGGGCTCGCCCTCGACACCTCAGAGCCTGGCCGCGACCCAGACAACGACGTGATGTTCGTCCCTGACTTTGACATTCCAGACGAACAGCTCACTCAGCTCGCTCGGGAGTACCGCATCGCGCACGGGGTCACGACCGACGACCATGGCGTGCATTTGGTGGGCATCGCCCGCGTTGGAGCGCACACCTGGTTTCTGGCCAAAGACTCCGGACGCGGCGCTTTTGCTGGGCGTTTCCCAGGATACTTCATGCTGCGCGATGACTACGTCGCGCTCAAAGGGCTGGCTTTGCTGGTCCACCGCGATGCCTTGCCCGCCCCTGGAGCGAGCTGTGCCGCCTTTGCGGCAGCGCCACATTAATGAATCAGTTGCGCTTCTGTGACGACATGGCTTGCGCTCCAGCTAGTTTCTGAGTAGATCCTGCAGCGTCGATGCCCCCCGTTGGGCAACAGGGGAGCGTGCACACGAGGCGTGCAGGATGCAAACTTCGATGGCAGCTCGGCCGTTTGACGGCACCTCCATGCATTGCAGCGATCACGACATGCCCGACCCACCGCCGGAGCTGAGTGGTTGGCGCTTTCCCTTGGCCTCGACCGCGATCTTCTTACCTCCGCTCTTGTTCGCCATCATCGGTGCAACGCAGATGGGCGACGACCAGACCCAGCAGCTTTTCGGCGCTTTGCTGGGCTTGGTGCTGGGCATGGTGTTGGTCGCGCTGATTGCTCGAAACGTTTCGAAGTTCTCTAATCGAAACACACGAAAGAACAAGGAAATGACCTCGCCGCTGAAGCCGATTTCGGCGCGGGAGTCTGCCCTTGACGCCCAGGACCAGGAACGCCGGCAGGACAGCAGAGACGGTGCCAGCAAGGGGTGAGAGATGGCGATAGCGATGACGGGAACGGGAACCTTCGCGCGCGGCGTGCATCCTCCGGAAGGGAAGCACTTTGCAGAAGAGCAAGCCATTGAAGTGATGCCGACGCCCTCCATGGTACGCATCCCTGTTCTGCAGCACATCGGCGCACCATGCGAGCTCGTGGTCAAGCCGCGAAAAGAGATCGCGCTGGGAGACGTGGTCGGCAAAGCGCGCGGCTTCATCTCTTCGCCGGTGCACGCGTCGGTGAGCGGGAAGACCCTCAAGGAGGCGGCCACCACGCTTCCCAACGGTCGGCACATTTCGGTCTTGCCCATCGAGGCGGCAGCGGAGCAACCGCTGAGTGGGCAAGCGCTCTTCGACGATGTTTTTGGGGGCAGCTGGCCGCTTGACGCGCTCGAACAGTACACCCCCGAGCAGATCTCTCAAGCCACCCTCGAGGCGGGCATCGTGGGCATGGGCGGCGCCGCCTTCCCTTCTCACGTCAAGCTGGTCCGCAACGACAAGAAGCCCATCGACAGCCTGCTGATCAACGGCTGTGAGTGCGAACCCTACCTGACCTCTGACTACCGGATGATGGTCGAAGCCGCGCCAGCGGTGGTCTGCGGTGTGCTCTTGGCCCAGCGGGCAACCGGTGCCAAGGATGCGTTCATCGGTGTCGAAGACAACAAGCCCAAGGCCATCGACGCGCTGCGGAAAGCTGCTGAAGGCACGGGTGTGGAGGTCGTGTCGCTGCCGACGAAGTACCCGCAGGGTGGTGAGAAACAGCTGGTGATGGCGATTCTGGGTCGCGAAGTACCCACGGGTGGTTTGCCTTTGGACGTGGGCGTGGTGGTCATGAACGTCGGCACGGCCGCCTCGGTGGCGCGCGCCGTAGTGCGCGGCAAGCCCTTGACGCATCGCGTCGTGACCGTGACGGGTGGCGGAATCGTTCAACCCAAGAACCTCCTGGTCCCCATCGGCGCGAGCTACGGTGACCTCATCGCAGCCTGTGGTGGGCTCAAGCCGGAAGCCGCCTGCGTGGTCGCGGGGGGGCCCATGATGGGCTTCACCCTCGGCCAGCTCGACGTGCCGGTGACCAAAGGCACCAGCGGCATTACGGTGCTCACGAAGGATGACGTTCGCAAGGCCTCGGAGACAGGTTGTGTACGCTGTGGTCGCTGCGTCGATGTCTGCCCGCTCAACCTGGTGCCCAGCAAGCTTGCCCTCGCCGCGCGCTTCAACAACATCGAGGTTGCAGAGAAGTACTTCGTAAGCGCGTGCATGGAGTGCGGCTGTTGCGCCTACGCCTGCCCCGCGCAGATACCTCTGGTGCAGCTCATTCGCTACGGCAAGATCCAGGTCAACGCCGCCAAGGCCAAAGAGAAGGCCAAGGCTGAAGCCAAGGCCAAGAAACTCGAAGCCGAAGCGAGCGGCACCAAAGAGGCAAAGCCCGAGGTCGCCAAGCCAAAGGACGAGAAGCCAAAGACAGAGAAGCCGAAGGACGAAGCCAAGACCGAGAAGCCAAAGGACGAAGCCAAGGCAGAGAAGCCAAAGGACGAAGCCAAGGCAGAGAAGCCAAAGGACGAGGCCAAGGCAGAGAAGCCAAAGGACGAGGCCAAGGCAGAGAAGCCAAAGGACGAGGCCAAGACCGAGGAGCCAAAGGACGAGGCCAAGACCGAGGAGCCAAAGGACGAGGCCAAGGACGAGAAGCCAAAGGACGAAGCCAAGGCCGAGAAGCCGAAGGACGAGGCCAAGACCGAGAAACCGAAGGACGAGGCCAAGACCGAGAAACCGAAGGACGAAGCCAAGACCGAGAAGCCAAAGGACGAAGCCAAGACCGAGAAGCCAAAGGACGAGGCCAAGGACGAGAAGCCAAAGGACGAAGCCAAGACCGAGGAGCCAAAGGACGAGGCCAAGGCCGAGAAGCCGAAGGACGAGTCCAAGGCCGAGAAGCCAAAGGACGAGGACAATCCCGAGAAGTCGAGCAACG
>JAVFAO010000026.1:0-32266 GCA_034002465.1 Myxococcota bacterium | reverse complement strand
ACGACGCGCTCGCCCCAGCGGCGGAGTCCGCTCCCAGCGCGGACATGCGCGGGTAGGTCGCGGGCCTCGTCGGCCTGCCCGAAGTGCAGCGGCCTCGGCGGCCCGAGACGGGCGACCCAGTTGTCGTTGATGGTCACCTTCGACGTCACGCGCTGAGCTCCGTGCCTGTCCGCAGGTGCGCGAGGTAGTCCTCGAACACGACCGTCCGGTTCTTCTTGCGCTCGAGCGGACGCTCGATCCCCGCGGCCTCGAGCACCCGCACCGCCTTGCGCGAACAGTCGAGGAGCTCGATGACCCGGTTCACGGTGAGGCTAGGCTGTTTCTGCGCGCCGCGGGCGCCCCTGAGCAGCCGCGCGTGGGTCTCCGAGAGGAGGCGCATCGAGAGCGGCAGGCCATCCGCCCGACCGAGGTGATCCCATGCGAAGTTGAGGGCGTCGACGTAGCCGCACACCTCCTCGACGTCGGCGTCGACCGGCGCCTCGCCGGAGGCCTCCACCTCGAGCAGGTCCATCAGGGTCGCCTGCGTGCCCTCGATCTGCGCCGAGAGCACCGCCTCCTTACGGACGAACGCGTAGACGAACCACTCGATGGAGGGGACGAGGCCACCGGCCAGCTCGAGGAGGCGGATGCTCTCGTTCGCCCGAGCGAGCAGGGGCGCGAGATGGCCGCTGAGGTCGAGCGGCGGCTCCGTGGGCGGCAAAGGAAGGGGAATGAAGGCCTCGACCGACTCCCCGGCGACGGTGCTGCGCTCGTATATGCCGGTCGTGCGGGTCATGGCGCTCCGAGGAAGCGATCGTTTCCTATGCCCGGGCAACGATAAGCGATCGCTTCTTTTTGGTCAAACGTGCGAAGCGATCGCTTCTCTTCACGGCGAGGTGGGAGCAACCGCTACCCGCGAGAGGGCTTCGGCGGCCACTCACCGAGGACCCGCCACGCGGGCTCACCGGGCTTCATCTCGAAGGCCACGAGGCTGCTTGGGTAGTGGCCCTTGTTGAAGCCGACGCACGGCACGCCCGCGACCTCGGCGTCGACGCGCGTGTGGTGATGCCCGAAGAAGCACACGCGCAGCCGAGTCCTCGCGAGCAGCTCGTCGAGACCGGCGGCTTGAACGCCCAGACGAGTCCGTCTGGGCGTTCCACTTTACAAGCCCCTCGTTGCTACGTCCGACGAGGGGCGTTGTATTTCTGGCCTGATTTCCGGTGGCTTGCGGGTCGCCGGGGCGGCGCGCCGGTGGCGAGGCGTGCTCTGAGCCCGCGCGCGCGTCTCGTCGGAGACGGTCGAAGAGGCGTTCTGGGGTCTGATCGGGGCTCTGAGAGGGCCGAGAGACGCTTCGAGACGCCTTGGCGGCGTTTGACTCCAGAGAGTAGGTGCTTGACTCTGGACACGCGGGGGTCGGAAATCGGCGTGTTCGTGGCCCCGGCGGTGAGAAGCTGCAACTCTCGCAAGGACGCCAGCAGCGCGGCGATATCCTGGGCGTTGTTCTCGTCGGCGCGGTCCTGCTCATCGGCCAGCGCCTCCATACGCCGATCCAGGCTCTCGACGTCGGGGTGCTCGCCCTCGCGGAGCTCGGAGCGAAGCATCGCGGAGAGCTTGGCGAAGAGAAGCGAACGCTCGGCGAGCTTGCGTGCTGTGCGAGCCATGGCAGTGCTCCTCAGTCAGTCTGCGGCGTGCTTGGCTGATCTCCGGACGCCTGGCGATTTCGATCGCAGCGGCGCGACGCTCGACGGTCAAGTCCTCGCCACAGGGTGAAGTGTGCACTTGGCGAAGGGCTTGGCTCAACGCGAAAGCGACGTCGTTGGGCTTCGAGGTCGGAAGCTGTCTTCGATGGGGTATTGAGTCCAGTCTGCCTTAGAGGCTGCGGGTCATCGAGTGGGACGGAGCTTGGATAGGTGGAGAGGCCGACCTCTGATTGTCGCTCGTGACCCGATCCTGTCCACCAAGCACTTCTCTCCCTTTCCCCCAATTGTCATCCATCGCGCCTCCACGTACCATGGCACCCGTCGCCTCACCGCGTTCGCTCGACCGCGGCCGGTCCGTCACGCAGAGGAGCCCACATGTCACTCGCAACCGCCGTCTGGAGCGCCATCGATGCGCTCCGACAGCAGCTCCAACAGCCCAGCGCCCCGGTCGTCGTGCTGTTGCCGTCATCGACCAACGGTGTGCTCCTCCGGCAGCAGCTCTCGCTCGTCCGCGATATCATTCGCGTCGACTGCAGCACGCCCGCCCGGCTGCTTGGTGGGCTTGGTCGCCAGGCTTTGCCCGAGCCACTGCAGCCCGAGCCAGAGGGCTGGCTCACGGCGACCGTCGCCGATCTGCTGCCGCGCCTCC
The DNA here is from genome assembly GCA_034002465.1 of Myxococcota bacterium. Taxonomy (GTDB): domain Bacteria; phylum Myxococcota_A; class Bradymonadia; order UBA4248; family JAVFAO01; genus JAVFAO01. The sequence goes on along the minus strand of JAVFAO010000026.1, from coordinate 29,938 downwards.
GCGATGCCGGCAAGCTCGAGCCCTATGGTGAGACCCTCAACGAAGGTGGCTGGAACACCGCGCTCGTGCGCTCCTTGCGCACCCTCGAGAGTGCTCGCGTCAGCCCGAGCCTGCTCCGCGAGCGCGCGAAGAGCGCGCCCCAGCCCGCTCGACTGCAGATTCTGGCCACCATCCTCGAGGCGGTGCAGGCGGCGCGCGCCAACGATGCCCTCGCCAGCGAGGTCGAACTCTGGAAAGCCGCGCGCAACGCGGTCGTCGACGGTATTGATCACCCTGCGAAGCGCTGGCAGGCAGCGGTCGTCGTGGGCGATGCCACACTGCCCGTCGGCCTCTTCGAAGCGCTTGGCGACTGGCTCGCCCGCCGACCGTGCCGCCGCGTCGCCGTGCTGCCCCTCGAGAATGTGGCCCCCGCGCCGAACGGGATGAGGCTTGCCGCCGCGTCCAGCCCTGTGATGACAGCGGAAGCTCCGGCGCTGGGTCGGCTCGGGCGTTGCCGCCGCCGCCTGTTCGGCGAGCTCGCGAGCGAGGACGCCACCCCCGACGATCCTTCGCTCGTCCTCGCCCGCACCCCCGACGAGCGCCGCGAGCTGGCCGAGTGCGTGCGCCGGGTCCAGCGCGCCGTGCGCGCAGGCACCCCCCTCGACCGCATCGCCATTACCCTCGCCGATGCCAGCCAGGTCGAGCTGCTCCGCGACGATCTGCATCGCGCCGAAATCCCCGCGACCTGGCAGGTGGGCGCGCCCCTCTCCCACGCGCCGACCGCACGTTTCCTCGGCCTCTGCCTCGACATGGCCAACAGCGAGCCGTCGCTGGCCAAGTGGTACCAGCTCCTCAACAGCCCCGAGCTGCCCCTGCGCAAGCTCGTCGAGCCCCAGCACCTCGCACACCGCGCGCGCTGGCGCCGCTTGCTGGCAAAGTGTGGTGCCCATCGTGGCACCGCCAAGATCCTCGCCGCGCTGGCCTATCGCGCCCAGGAGCTCGAGCGGCAGCCGGAGCTCAGCGACGATCTCGCCGCCTGCAACGGCCTGCGCATGGCGATGGAGCGGGTCGCGCAATGGCTGGCCAAGCTGCCGTCGTCGGCGACGCTCGGCGCGCACGCGAGCGCCTGGCAGGAGCTCCTGCCGAAGCGCAACCCGAGCAGCGAAGCCGCCACACTCACCCGTCTTCTCGAGGAGTGGTCGCTCGTTGCCAGCGGCCCCGTCCTTTCTCGCGCCGCCGCAGCTCGCCTCTTCGACGAGGCCTGCGACAGCACCTCCGTGCTCGAGGGCAAGCTGTCGGAGCCCGCCATCCGCGTGTTGCCGCCCATGGGCGCCTTTGGCGGCGCCTTCGAGCTCGTCTGCTGCCCAGGCCTCGACCACAGCCGCTTCCCCAGCGACCCCAAGCCGGATCCGCTGCTCCCCGACGACGACTTGGCTGCCTTCGAGCTCGCACTTGGCCTACGCATCCCAAACAGCGCCGATCAAGTCGATGTCGAACGCCGCCGCATCGCCGCGGTGCTCAGCGCCTGCCACAAGGAAGCCTGGCTCTCCTGGCCAGCGACCGACCTGGTCTCGGCGCGCCCGCGCATTGCCGGCCGGCACCTGCTCGAAGTGGCGAGCACACTCTTGGGCCATCGCGCGTCGTTCTCCGACCTGCAAGGACTCGCGTCGTCGGTGGGCAGTCGAGCCCAGGTGCTGCCGGCGCCCGAGGACGCGCTCGGCGCGCTCGAGCAACGGGCTGCCGAGGCCATGCGCCTGTGCGAGCTCGTTCGGCCGCTCGACTCGGCGCAAGCTGCACAAGTCGAAGCGCTCGATGCCGCGAAGGTGCTCGACACGCTCGCCCGGCATCGCTGGGCTCGCCTGCTCTTGCAGCTCCATCTTTCGCTGCATGCCCACACATTCGACGGCGCGGTCCCCGACGCGTGGACTGGTCTCGTCTCGCCCGAGCTCTTGCGCGCCCCAGGGCTCGATGGCGAGCCGATCAGCGCCGCGCAACTCGCTCAGCTCGTTCGTGCGCCCGAAGAGGTCTTCTTCAGAACGCTCTTGCGCGCCTTCCCTGCGACGCGATTCTACGAGTCGTCGGGTCTGCAGCCTCAGTCCATGAGCCGCTTCGTGCGCTGTGCCGAGGCCGCGTTTCACGCCCATGCGCTCGACCCCCAAGGCCTGTCGCTCGTCGAAGCCTTCGACCAAGCGGTCGAGAAGGAACTGGGCGAGTCCTTGCGCTGGGCTGACGCCAGCGACAAGAGCGTGGGCGAGTATGAGCGAATGGCGCAGCGTCAGCGCTTCGAAGTGCTTCTCGACCAACCCACCTGCCCCACCGCCCTTGTCCCAGCCGTGCTGTCCGAAAGCACTCCGGTGTCGAGCAAGCTGCCGTTTCGGATCATCGGGGCAACGGACTCGCGCGAAGGTGATGTCGTCGTGGCGATTCGAACGGCATCGAGGGTTCGAAAGGGCGATGCGCTGCTACTCGAGCATCTCGCACTCGCGGTGCAGGCGATGGCGTTGCGCAAAACGGGTGCGGCGATTGAGCGTGTCAAGGTCGTGTGCCCTGGGGCTGAGGCTCGGCTCGAGCTCGCGCAGATGGCCCCGACGCTGTTCTCGATGTTGCAGCTCGCACATCGACGCGCGGCGCTCGGCTGGTGGTCCGCGCCGCCTATTGCCTTCAGGCTGGGCGCGGAGCGCGACTGGGATCTGCTCGATGCGCGAGAGGCCATTGAGACCACCCTGAACCTGCTCGAGGACCAGTCGACGGGGAGCGAAGCCCAATGATGAAGCAACCCATTGACCAGACCCAGCGCACGCAGGCCATCGAAGCCATTGGCGAGAGCATTGCGCTCGAGGCGGGCGCGGGCGCCGGCAAGACCAGCGTCCTCGTCGCCCGCGTGCTGCGACTCCTCGCTGCCGACGTCGAGCCTGCCCGGATCGCTGCCATCACCTTCACCGAGCGAGCCGCGGGCGAGCTCCAGGTCCGTGTGCGCGAGGAGCTCGAGCGCCAGGCACGCGTCGCCAAAGGCGAGGCGCGGGCGCGCTACGAGCGCAGCATCGAAGACCTACCCAAGCTGCGCACGAGCACCATCCACGCCTTCTGCAAGTCCTTGCTCGAGGCCGAGGCGCTCGACGCGGCGTGGGCCCCCGACACTCGCCTCGTGACCAACGGCCTCGATGGCGGCCTGTTCGCGGCGGCCTTCGCGAGCTGGCGAGCGGACTACCGCGAGACCAACCCGACGCTCGACGACGAGCTTCGACCGCTTGCTTCGGACTCGCAGCTCGGGCAAGCGGCCCGTGTGCTGCTCAGCGAGCGTGACCTCCGCCCGAGCTGTGATCTCGAAACGCCGCCGTGGGAACTGGCGTGGAGCGAGCTGGGCGAGATCGCCACACCCCTGGCCACTCTGCATTCGACCGCCTGTTTGCGCACCGGCACTTGCGAGCTCTATCGGCAGTTGATCCCCGCTCTGTCGCTGCTGAGCGAGGCGAAGAAGGCCGGCCCAAGCTCCATCCCAGTGTTGCTCAGCGCACTGCCGAAGCTCAACTTGAGATCCGGTAAGGCGGGTGATTGGAAGCCAAACGCCTGTGCACAGGTCAAGGCGCTCGAGAAGGAGCTGATGCGGTGGCGTGAGGACTGCTTTCAGGCGTGGGTCGTGCCCATCCACGGCAGGGTGGTGCGGTCGCTTTGGGAAAGCCTCGTGCCGACCCTCCAAAAACAACGCCGAGCCAATGGCCAGGCTGACTTCAGCGACCTCCTCCAGCGTGCGCTGGAGCTCCTCGAGACCCAGCCAGGCGCGCGACGCCGACTCGCCGCGTCGTTCGACGCCATCCTCATCGACGAGGTGCAGGACACCGACCCGGTGCAGAGCCGCATCGCGCTCCTGCTTTCGCGACCGCTCGAGGCCGAGGGTGCGTGGAATGCGCATCCGCCGTTGCCCGGCAAGCTCTTCGCGGTTGGCGATCCCAAACAGTCGATCTACCGCTTCCGCCGGGCCGACGTCGCGATGTGGGCTGAGCTCGGCGCGGCGATCACCAACGGCGGCGGGCAGAAGCTGCGGCTTGCCCAGAACTTCCGCTCGGTGCCTGGTCTCGTCGCCTGGTGCAATTTCGCCTTCTCCGAGATGCCCGGCTTTGAGCCCCAAGTGGCCGCCAGACCCGCGGCGGCGCTCGACCCCGTCGTCCTGCTCCGTACCGAGGACGATGAGCCCGACGCCCTGGTCCGCTACCTCTGGACCCTGCGCGCCGGCAACCCCGCCTTGAAATGGTCAGACGTCATGGTGTTGCTCCCTGCGTGGTCGTGCTCCGACGAGCTGCAGACCGCGCTACTCGCGAGCGGCATCCCTTGCTTGATCGAAGGAGGCACGGCCTTCGCCAAACGCGACGAGGTGCGCTTGGCCATCGCCGCCTTGCGTGCGCTCAATGAACCGTCTGACAGCGAAGCCATCGTCTTCGTCCTGCGTGGGCTCTTCGGGCTCTCGCACGAGGAACTGGCCAAGCACGTCGCCGCCGAAGGGGCCTGGCGCTACACCATCAGGCCCCGCCCAGCGACCCTCGCCGCCGAAGCGCTCGAGCTCCTCGACAGCCTCCACCGTCGCCGTGGCAAGAAGTCTTGGGTGGCCTTGCTCGATGAGCTCCTCAGCGCCACCCAGGCGCCGGCGGTCTGGGCCATGACGCCTCGCGGATCGGCGGCCATCGCCAACCTCGACAAGTTCCGCGTCCTCGTGCGCCAGGTCGAAGCCGAAACACGCTCGCCCGACGGAGCCGTCACGCAAATCAGGGAGCTGCTTCGGGAACGCGACGAGGATCTGCCCCTCGGCGACTACGACAGTGACGCTGTGCGCATCACCACCTACTTCAAAGCCAAGGGACGCGAGGCGCCCGTGGTTGCCCTCGTCGCGGCGAAGCGAGCGAAGGATCCCATTCGCTACGTGGTCGATCGAAAGCAGGGGGCGTTGGCGATCAAAGTCGCTCAGCTCACGCCTCCGAAGTGGGAAAGCTTGCTTGAGCAGGAGCAGGAAGCAGCCGCCGACGAGCGGCGCCGCTGGATGTACGTCGCGGCGACCCGCGCGCGCGATCAGCTCGTCATCGTGCAGCACCCGAAAAACAGCCCCTTGCTTGCGCCGGACATCACCCGCGGCTTGCCCGAACAGGGGAGCCACGGTGTTTCGGTCGCCCTTGCTCCTGGGGTGACCGTGCGTGTGCTCGATCACGATGCCTTGCCTGAGGCAAGCTACACGCGCAGCGCCTTCCCAGGTGTTCAGCCTCGGATTGAAGCGCTTCTTGCCGCCGAGCCCGCGGCGCTCAAGGGAGCGGAGACCGCCGCTCCGAGCAAAGCATTGACCCAGGGCTGCGCGCGCTGGCAGAGCGTCACCGAGCGGCTTGGACGGAGAGTCGCGAGAGCGCCCATCGTCGTGAGCGGAGCCACCGAGGACGCCTCGGGAAAGATGAGCAGAGACGGTGGAACCCTGGTGCACGCCGTCCTCGAGCGCCTCGATCTCAAGGCCACGCGCGACAGTCAGTGCATCGCCGCCAAGGCTCTGCTCGGGCGCATGGCGAAGCAGCAGAACCGCGACGCCACCTTCACGGCGAAGTGCGAGCACGTTCTGCTCACCATCCTCGACCACGAGGTCTTCGACCGGGCACGGTGTGCGCCGGAGGTCTGGCAGGAGACGCCGTTCTCGATGCGCGTCGACAACACCATCGTCTCGGGCAGCATCGACCTGTGTTTCCCGCTCGACGAGAGCCGCCACCGGTGGCTGGTGGCCGACTACAAGAGCGGCATGCCGAAGCCAGGCACCCCCGCCCACGCGCGCTATCAGGAACAGTTGGCCTACTATGCGAAGGCCCTGATCGCCCTGGTCGAGCCCTGCACCGAGGTCGAGACCGTGCTCGTGGGGCCTCATCCCGAGCTGCCGACCGCGTTCGAAGACGTGGACACCATTACGGATCCCGAGCTGAGAGAGGGCGTGCTCGACCTGCTCGAGCGGGGTCTGCCGCCACCTCGTGTGGGTTACGAGCCCGATCTCGATGGCGAGCCGATGCTCGAGCTCGCCTGGCCCGAGCAGAGCTACGGCGTGCTCCTCGATCGGCCGTCAGAAGAGACGGCGATGCTCGAGGCGGCAGGCTGGACGCTCCATGTGGCGCAAAGCACCTCGGAAGCGTGGGTGGCCGCCGCGCTAGCCGCCCTCAGCCAGCGCTTTGGGCTTGTGTCGAACACCGAGCTGCCCGACGATGCTGGCACGGGGGATGAGCCCGAAGCAAACACGGAGACCGACGAATGAGTGGAGCCAAGGCCGACAAGTCGCCCAGTCACGAGGCACGCGGGCAAGGGGCGTATACCAAGCATTTGCAGATAGCCTTCACCGAGACGTTCATGCAATCCTTGCTCGCGCTCTCGAAGGCGCACCAAGAAGGGGTGCACAACGCCATCGAGGCGCTGCGCAAGGGTCTGCCGGGCGTGAAGCTGCACGACGTCGGCCATTTCAAGGGCTTCCATGCCGCCGGCAAGGCGGTCGTCGTGGTCTGCGTGCAGGAGGGGCCGCAGCTCGTGCTCTTTCACACGGCGCCGCACGACGAAGGCTACAACTGGGGCAAGCGCCACAAGTTCACCCTGGTCCACGACGCCATGGTGCTGCGCACGCTCAAGTGCGAAACGGCGAGCGACGAGCAGCCGGGTGACTTCGTCGCGCCGATCGTGCCCAAGCCCCTCAAGGGCCTGCGCACCAAGGATCTGGGCCTCTTTGGCGTGCCCGAGCGCGCGGCGGCGTACTTGCTCGACGTGCCCGACGAGGAGTGCCTCTTCGAGCTGACCGAGTGTTTCAAGCCGGCCCTGGGCAACGCGCTGCTCGATCTGTGGGACGAGCCCGACGCGCTCGATAAGGTGCTCCGCGACTTCGAGGATTACAATGCGGTCGCTGACAAGCCCGTGGACTTGTCGACCGCCATCGCCAACCCACGCAACGCCCACCTCGTCTGGAGCCCGCCCCAGTCCGAGCAAGGACTTCTTGCTGCGCTCCAAGGCGACTTCGAGGCCTGGCGCGTCTTCCTGCATCCGTCGCAGCGGCGCGTCGTCGAGCGCAACACGAAGGGGGCCTTCAAGCTCAGCGGTGGTCCGGGCACCGGCAAGACCGTCGTCGCGGTGCATCGCGCGCGCCATCTGGCCGAGCACGTCTTCGCCGACGACCCGCGCAAGATCCTGCTGGTCTCCTTCAGCAACGCCCTCGCCGCCGAGCTGCGTTCCTTGCTCGAGCGGCTCTGCGCCGACAAGCCGAGCTTGCTCGCGCGCTTCGAGGTGCAGACGCTCTCGGGTACGGCGAAGTCCCTGCTCGAGAAGGCGGGCATCTCGCGCCAGCTCCTCAGCAACGTGGAGGACTGCTGGAAGGCGGCGATGGCGGCCGAGACGCTGGGGCTGCCCGAGTCGTTCTACCGCTCCGAGCGCGAGCATGTGGTCATCGCCCAGGGCGCCTGGAATCGGACGCAGTACGTTCAGGTGCGCCGCACGGGTCGCTCGCTCAGGCTCAGCGATCGCAAGCAGCGCCTCGCGGTGATGGCCGTGCTCGAGGCCTTCGAGGCCGCCATGCTCGAGCTCCATGGCGGCGACGACGCCGCCCTCGCCCGCGAGGCGACGGTGCTCCTGCGCAGTGGCAAGCTCGCCTCGCCCTATGCGGCCGTCATCTGCGACGAGCTCCAAGACGCCGGCGCCGCCCAGCTCCGCATGCTCGCCGCGCTCACCGCCGACGCCGACGAAGGAAAGACCCGGCCGAACGCTCTCTTCCTTTGCGGCGACGGGCACCAGCGTCTCTACACCTCACCGGTCAGCCTCAAGCAGTGCGGCATCGACATCGTGGGCCGATCGGCGAGCCTCAAGCTCAACTACCGCACCACCGAGGGCATTCGCCGGCACGCGATGGGGCTGGTCGAAGGGCTCGAGGCCGACGCGCTTGAGCAGGAGACTGGCGACTCGCTGTCGAGCTACCGATCGCTACGCGGCGGCCCGCCACCGGTCGAGCACAAGGCCGCGAGCCTCGATGAAGAGGCCGAGTGGATCGCCTCGCTCGTGTCGGGCGCCGAGGCCGCACCGAGCCTGCTGCTCGTGCTCGCGCGCACCAAGGACTACCTGCAGCAGCTCAAAGCGCGCTTGGTCGCGCTGGGCCAAGCGCCGCGGCTGCTCGAGGCGAACGAATCGCTGACGGCGGCGGACCGCTTGGTTCTGTGTACGCTGCACCGCTCGAAGGGGCTCGAGGCGCCGCGGGTCGTCATCGCCGGTGCGCAGCTCATTCCGGCGCGCTATCCTGGCAAGGGCGACGACAGCGATCGCGCGCTGTGGGGTCGAAAGGAGACGTGCTTGCTGTACGTGGGGCTGACGCGCGCGCGGGATTGGTGCGCGGTCAGCCGCGTGGGGTGACCAGCGAATGGCGAAACAGTCTCAACAGATTTTCGAACGGGACGATTGTCAGGCCGCCGTCTCCGCTGGAAGACTTGCACAGTTACCTGGTGTTACTCTGGATTCGCCGAAGTGGTGGGTTACATGAACGCTTTTGACGAACTCATTGCCGGCATGGCCGCGGGGCGCGGCTCCATAGAGGGCGGACCTGGGTCAAGCCAGACCTCCTCGACATCGCGACGGAGGTCCATCGCGCTGCGACTCACCCCCGGCTCACGGATCGGCGCTGTGCCCTTGCTCTCGCCTGCGACCCGGCGAGTGGCCGCTGGGCTGCTCGTCGCGCCGCGCTTCCGCTGGAGCGCGCTTGGCGCCGTGCTCGGCGACATTGGGTTCGCCACAGAGCCGTCGCTCGGCGGCACACCACTCGTCCCGGGTTCTGCGCGCGAGGTCCCTGCGTGGCTCCTGGCCGCGCCCGTGGTGCGCCGGCTCGAGGCTTTCCTTCGGCACCGCAAGCGCGGTTTCTGCGAACGCGAGGAGGTGCGCCAAAGCCCCCGCGGCCGCGTGGACTGGTCCCGGTGGGTGACGACGCACGTCCCGTCCGCGGCATGAAGGTGCCCGCGCCCTGCGAGACGAAGACCGCGCTCGCGCCCTCTTGGTACAGCCCATGGTTGAAGGGGAACACCAGCCCGGCGAAGAGCGTGAAGGGGAAGACCTGGCCCGCATTGGCTAGGGCCTCTCGTCCCGTCAGCATGCTCAATGGACGTCCGTAAGCGAGCCGCACTCACTCCTCGGCTGCAGGCGGGTTTGGGTTGACCTGGTGCTCGATCGTGCGCGCCTGGTCCATACTCGTCAGCACGAACAGCACATCGTCCGCCCGGATCTCGGTCTGGCCTCCGGGAACGATGACCTCACCGCCGCGCATGATCTTCACGACGAGCGAGCCCTGCGGGAAGGCGAGCGCCGCGAGTCGCCGACCGACGATGGGTGATGTGGGCGGGATGGCGATCTCCACGAAGCGCGTTGGGCTAGTGCCCGGGTGACCCCGTCGCGCGTCGAAGATCAGCGCCTCGGTCTCGATGGCGCTCATCCCGAACGTGAGCAGCATGAACCTAGCCATCGCATACGCGAGCTCGACGTCACCCTGCACCACCTGGGTCCGCGGCAGGCCCGACAGGGCAGTCAGCAGCGAGTCATGCTGTACACGGGCGATCACTTCGAGCTGTGGGTTCATGCGCTGCGCGTGTTCGATCGCGCGGCGCGCTGCCACGGGCTGCGTCGTGGTCACGAGGAGCATCCTAGCATCCCGGATGCCGGCTCGTTCGAGGAGCTCAGGAGAATCGCTGTAGCCGTGCACGACGCGCACACCCTGGCCACGCAGAGCCATCACCGTTGTGTGGTCCGGCTCGATCACCACGAACGGGATCTCATGCAGCCGCAGGAACTGGGTGAGCACGCTTCCGACTTCACTGTGATCAAGGAGGACAACATGATCGCGAAGCGCTTCGTCGCCAGGGCTCCCGCTGAGCTCAGAGGGCTTGTCCTCGATTGCGCGCGTCTCGGGCTCCTCTGCTGCGTCGGGCTGATCGAATGGATCGAGCAGCGCTGAGCGGACGTCAGCGTCATCATTGACGTGTGCGAGGACCGTGACTTGATCCCAGCCGAGCAGCCTGGTGTTGCCGGTCGGCGCGACGACCTCGTCACCACGTGTGACGAGGGTGAGCATTGCGCCCGGCGGCAAGCTGAGGTCGCGAATGCGTGGGCCTGGCCGCCCTTTCGGGTCGGGCAGGTCGACCACGACCAAGTCGAGATCGCTGTGCGCCAGGGTGACGAGCTCGAGGCCGTAGCGGGGCATTGGACGCGACGGCGTCGACAGCCCCAAGCGCCGCGCCAGCACGCCAAGCGTCGAGCCTTGAATGCCCACCGACAGGACGACCGCGAAGAACACGAGATTGAAGACATCCTGGCCGCTCGGGATGCCGACGGCCATTGGGTAGGTGGCGAGGACGATCGGGACCGCACCGCGAAGGCCCGACCAGCTCATGAAGAAGCGTTCCTTCGCACTAAAGCGCATTGCGATCGTACCCAGCCAGACGGCGACGGGGCGAGCGACGAGCGTCAACGCCAGGAAGAGCACGATGCCATCCATCCACAGGCTGCTCCATTGGCTCGGGAAGACCAAGAGGCCCATCATCACGAACACGCCGATGTTCGCGATCATCGACAAGGCCGCCGAAAAGTTCCGAATACCCTGCTGGTAAATGAACTTGCGGTTGCCCATCACCAGGCCCGCCGTGAAGACCGCGAGCATGCCGCTGGCCTTCGCCAGCTCTGCCAGGCCATAGGTCAGCAACACCACGGCGAGCAGCAGCACGTAGTAGAAGCCTCGGTCTTGTGGGTTGAGCCGGTCGAAAATGGCGAGGGCAACGCGGGCGAGCAACCAGCCCACCACCGGACCGACGACGAACTTCCACACGAAGAGGGGCAGAATCGTCCAGCTCAGACCCGTACCGACGGTGAGCGACTCGACGACGACGAGGGTGAGCAGGATCGCCATCGGATCGTTCGCCGCGCTCTCGATCTCGATCGTCGAGGCGAGTCGTGGCCGCAGCGACTGGCGACGGAGGATCGAGAAGGTCGCGGCGGCATCGGTCGACGAGATGACCGCCGCAAGAAGCAGCGAGCGCTCGAAGGGCCAGCCAAGACCGAGGTGGAGGACGCAGAACACCGTCGCCGCCGTCAGCACCACACCCCAGGTCGCCATCCCGCCTGCCGGGAGCGCAACCGTCTTGAGGACGCTGCGTTTGGTGACGAGCCCGCCGTGGAAGAGGATGAACACCAGGCTGGTGTTCGCGATTTGGTTGGCCAAGTCGACGTCGTCGAAGAAGTACAGCCCGAGGACATCGCTCCCGGCGAGCAGCCCGAGACCCAGCGCCACCAGGATGACCGGCACGCTGAAGCGATCGAGCCAAACCGCCGCCAGGACCACCGCGAGCAGCAACAACGGAGCAATGATGTAGACCGTCTCCATCAGCGTTCCACCGAGGCATCGCGAACCAACTGAGCGTCACCAACTGGCATTCGTCTAGCCTTCCTTTCGTCCTGCAGGCGAGGACGGCCCGCAGCAGCAGCATGCTCGCAGCTTCTCATTCTTGCCCCGTCGCAAATCGTTCGCCTGGTCGTGGGCTGGCCAACCCAAGCAAGCCCAGCACCGCCTACGCCAAGGCGTCAGGCGGCGCTCAGCATAACGTGCTTGTTGGCCACAGCAAGGGCAGTTGACAAGCTGTGATGTGTGCTGCAACGCGCTGCGTCACCTGCATCACCGCCGATTGCTCATACTCTGGGACCCCATTCTTCTTGATGCCGATCCTTGTTCGAATCTCCGGCTGTCAAGCTCGGTCAAGCAGACCAAAGGGTGCAATCCGTTGGCGGGGGTACGGGGCAGAGCCCCGTGCGTGAGCTGTCGAGTGCAAGTGGTCGCCGTTCCAGAGCCTCGGATCCGCACTGACGTGCCACAGAGAATACGGTTGGCCCGACCTCAGGCCCACATCAGGACCCCTGAACTGAAACCACCCCCACCGCCAGGACGCGCAGGCGAAATGCGGCCTGTTGCGGGGTCGGCACGGGGGCCGACGACCCGCTCCTTCACCTGAGGGGTGCACCGTCCTAGTGGTTGACCACAGACAGATGTTCTGACGGTTTGAACGGTTCGCGCAAAGCGACCCGCAGGTCCAAGACGGGGCTGGTTGCATCCGACATCTGGAAGGTGGGGCGGGATAGCAAGCTCCCTCGACCTCGCCTGCCACCTCCGGTACTACTCTCGCGGGCCAGACTGTCCGGCCTGCCCTCGGTGTTCCCTAGTCGCAATCCGCGGCGCGCATCGGACTGGCTCATGACCGTGGTGCCCAAGCCCAAGCGTCCAAAGGACGCCCGAAGCAGGAGCTCGACATGAACCCCGAACGGACGAAACCACCTTCCGAAACCCAGCCCCGGCTCTACCGCGACCTTGCCGACTGGTATCCCCTGCTCACGCCGGTTGGCGACTACACCGAGGAGGCCGCCTTCTATCGCCGGCTCTTCGAGACCCACTGCCGCCGTTCGCCTCGAACCCTACTCGACCTCGGCAGCGGAGCTGGTCACAACGCCGCCCACCTCAAGGCCACGTTGGCGAGCACACTGGTCGACCTCGCGCCAGCCATGCTCCAGCTCAGCCGGGGGCTCAACCCGGAGTGTGAGCATGTGCAGGGCGACATGCGCAGCGTCAGGCTGGGTCGTGTCTTCGATTGCGTCCTCGTACACGACGCGGTGAGCTACATGAGCTCGCGCGGCGACCTCTCGAGTGCCATCGCCACGGCCTTCGTTCACACCGCCCAGGGCGGCGTCGCCCTGTTCCAGCCCGACTTCGTCGCCGAGACCTTCGAGCCGGGCGCCGAGACGGGCGGCAGCGACGCTGGGACAAGAGGCTTGCGCTACCTGGAGTGGCGCTGGCTGCCCCAGCCTGGTCACGAGACCTACGTAACGGACCTGGCCTACCTATGCCGCGACGAAAGCGGCGCGACCGAGGTCTTCCATGACCGCCACGTGATGGGGTTGTTCCCCAGATCCGTCTGGCTGGAGCTGATCGCCGCCGCTGGATTCGAAGCACTCGCCCTTCCCTTCGAGCACAGCGCGTACAGCAACACCGAGCACGAGGTGTTTCTCGGACTGAGGCGCGACGGCGTGGCAGGAGCATGAGCTGAGCAAATGCGACACGAAGAGCACCAAGCGGCAAGGACCAAGGGCTATCGCGCCCCCTCCTCGCAGGGCCGGCTAAGCCATCGGCGAAGCGAGGACTAGAGCTCTGGACAGCGTGGCTCGTCGAGTCGCATCGGAAGCTGCACCACAGCATCGTTGGCCCAGGCGCTCGCATCGAAGAGCTCGGCTATCGCTGGAGCGGTCATCGAGCCCGCCTTCTGCGAGGCGAGCATCAAGGCAATGGCCAGGTCCTCCTCGGCGGTCACGGCGAGCGGGCGAACGTCCTCGTAGGCCTCGGCGAGCGACGCGACGACGAGGTTGAGGCGACGACAGCTCCCCTGATCGAAGCCGGGAGCGAGCCAGTGCTCGGGATAGACGCGCCGAGCGAGCAGCGCGAGGTTCTTCTCGGCGAGCTGCAGGGCGACGACCAGACTCAGGCTGCGAAAGAGCTTGTCATCGAGCTTGGGGCGAGCGTTCGCGAGCGCAGCGGGCAGCTCCCCCTTGTACTCTCCTGAACGCAGCGCGCTGCTAAGGCTCAGAGCCTCGGCACTCCAGCCGAGCACGTCGCGTCCGAAGGACGCCTCACCGTCGTTTCCAAGCAAGCTCGCAGCGAGCTCGTTGGCGCGGGAAAGGAGCGCTGCAGCATCGAGGGTCGCGGCCTCGGCCTCTAGCGTCTCGAGGGCTTGATGCAGCGTCGCGCGCGCGTCGACCGAGGGTGTGGGTAGCGGCTCGCCGATCTCGCGCTGTGGACAAATCGGCATTTGGAAGCTTGGTGGCAAGCCGCGCTGCAGGGTGCGCGCAAATTGATGAGCCTGGGTCCACTGTGAGGCGCTGGGGTCGTCCCACGAGAGGCCCGCGCTGCCGACGCGGTCCAGCGCCCGTACGGCGCCGTCGACGCTGCCGAGGGCTTGGTTGTAGCGAGCAGCGAGGTGACGTTCGTATGCAGCGAGTCGGCTACAGACAGTGGCATCGAGACCGGGCTCGGCGCGGTACACGTCGAACACGTCGTGCGCGAGTGCAGGCGCGAGCGCCTGGGCCTGCGGCAGCGCGTCGAGGAGGCTCAAGCTCGCCACGGACGCTTGGTCGAGGACGCCCGAGCAGACGCTGAGCTGCGGTGGAAGCTGACGCTCCCAGCGTGGCTCGGCGAGGCGGTTGGCGGTCTTCATCGCAGTCACGGCCCAGCGGAGCAGCTCCTGACGAAAGGCGTTCTCGCTCAGCTCGGTGCTGGCCGCAGCCGTGGCCTCAGAGGAGGCAAGGGCGGTGAGGGCGTCGTCGCTCATGCCGTCGCCAGACTCGAGTAAGCGATCGAGGGCCAACAAGAAGCGGCTACGATCACCCGGCGGCGTGGCCGCCTGGGTGTCCTCCTCAGTGGGAGGAGGCCCCACACGCTCGAGCTCTGGCTTCACTGACGAACAGGATGTGAGCCAGATCAGTGTGACGAAGAGGAGCGACGAGCGCAGACAAATCATGACAGCCTCAGAGTTGGAACACAGGTGTAGCGGGCTTGTCCCGAACAGGAGGGCAACACGCCTCCCCAGAGTACTACTCGTCTGGAGCATGGCACAAACGTCGAAAGACGTCTAGAGTGTCGGCGCCCATCTCTTGTCAAAGCCCAAGAAGGATACGCCATGGGCAACGTGCAACGAACTCGAGCTCTGCTTGCAGGACCCACGGCTCCCACCCTGCTCTCTCTGGGCTCCTCGAAGCTCCATGGTAGGGCCACGGCAAGCCGTTCCCGGGCCGGAGAGCGAGTTGCCTCAGCGTTCTGTGTCTCATCCCCTCTCCGACTTGGGAGTCATCGATTTTTCGTGAACACTTCTTGTCGATTGAGCACTTGGCCAGTTCCCCACAACTTCTGATGCTCTCTCGCTTCACGCTTCAAAGGAGCTTCAGGAGGGCTTGGGGTGGTCTGAGTGAGCGTCTGGTCGCCCCTCACGCCAACGGTCGGAGCGCGTCGAGCATCGTGCGGGCGTAGACGGCCCATTCGTCGAGCTCGGGCAAGAGCGCCAGGACCCACACCGTGGCGTGAAGCAGCCGCACCCGGCGAAAGGCCTCCACCGTCTCGGCGCTTGGTGGGTCGGGATAGGCAGCGAGCATCTTGTTTTCGGGATCCGACAGGGTTGTGAGATCCCAGGCCACCGGTCCCCTACAGACATCCTCGAAGTCGTTCCACAAAAGGCCGCGCGCCGAGTGGAGCATGTTGTACACGTGGGCGTCGCCATGAAGCGCTTGGTGGGCTGCTGTCGATGCTTCCACGGTCGGCAGTAGACGCTCTGCGACCCGACGGAGCATCGTGACATCGGCCACCGGAAGCACCGTCGGCATGGCCTCGAGGCGCTCCAGGCCACGCGGGATGTCGTTCAGCGCTGGAGCGAGAAACGGCAGCTCCCCTGGGTAATCCCGGAGCGCCCCGTGCAGCTCCGCGAGCATCCTCCCTGCAAGCTCGGGTGCTGGCAATTCGTCGGAGATCGGCGCCACATGGGACCAGAAACTGAGCGCGAAGCCGTCCCGAAGGTGAGGACCAGGCGGCAGAAGGTCGCTCGGTGGCACCACCGGAGCCCCGCGTTCGTGAAGAAAGCTGGTCACGTCGAGCTCGCGCGCGAGCCACGCTTCGATGGGCTGCCTGAGCAGCGCCGTGAAGGTGCTGACGCGAGCGACCACAGGTGCCGGTCGGAGATGTACACGAAGCGCGTATCGCTCAGCGAGTACCTCAGCGTCCGTGACCCGGATACCATGTTGGTGGGCCACATCGATCGCGGCGGCGACCGCACGCGCGGATACGGCTGCACGGTCTTCGGCCGTGAGCGTCACTGGCTTGTCGTATTGGCTGAGCATCCCAGGTGTCATTGAAACTCTCCTTGTCGTGGGCTCTCCGATCGCAGATTCTCTCGGGCAGCTAAGCATTGCACGGACGCGCTCTCTTGGTCCAGACCGCCGTTCGCTGGTCGAGCGGTGCGTCTGCCGACCCCACCGAGGCTCGCGGAAGCGCGGCCTGCGCGAAACGAATGGAGGCTGATTTGGTCACACGCGCTACTGCCGATGGAGCTCGAGAACCCAGATGAGCACCTGTTCTCTGAGCTCGAAGGCGCCAACGATGCCTGGTCGCTGCGTGAGTGAAGGAGACAGCTCGGCAGTGCCTTGGACCAGCGACTGGCGCTGAGCCGGGACAAGGGTGGCATCTGCGCTCTCACTCAGAAGTGTCAGGCGATGGAACGCCGCGAGCACTTGCTCGTTCAGCCGGGAAGTCCTCAACTCGAGTGGAGTGGCGAGCTCGCGAACGCGACAGCTGAGAGCGTAAGCTTGATGCCGTCCTGGTCAACCGCCGGGAAACGTTTGCCTGGACCCTGCCCGCAGGCGCCGACTTCTGCTGAGGAGCTCGCGCTTTGGCCATCGGCATCGGTGACAGGGTGTGATGCAGGCGCGCTGCACAGGTCTGCGTCAACGACATGGCTGTGTTGCAGGCCCGCTGCACCAGTCTGCGTCGGTGATAGGGCGTGTTGCAGGCCCGCTGCACCAGTCTGCGTCGGTGATAGGACGTGTTGCAGGCCCGCTGCACGGGTCTGCACGCTGCACAGCGGCCAAAGCTAGAGTGTTGGGTCGGTGGCGGTCGCGAGGATTGCCCCAAGCGTGTTCCCTCGCCATGCGGGAAAGAGCTGGAGCGAGCGCAAACCAAGCGACAGCCAGGGGTCAACCCGCGCAGGACCCCAGTCTTGCTCCGCCCACCGCCGCGTTGTCGACTCGCGCAAGCTGAAGACCGAACGGACGGCGGGCAACAAGCCGATAGCCCATCGCAAGCGGACGCTCAGCGCGTCCGACCTCCTGCCCGCGTAGCCGTTTCGTCGTCGCATTTCGGCTTTGGACCCTCGGGCGCGCTCGAAGACGGATGACTTTGTACCGTGCCTGCCTCTCCTGAAGAACCTTCGCCAGAATGATGGAAACGATTGGAGCCGACAGCGTGGCCAACTCATCGAACATGAGCTCCATTGCTGTCTCATCGCAACACCGCTCACGCAGCGATGAGCAGGAACTCGCAGCCATGGATGGCGAAGAAGGTGCTGCCGCAACGTCCGGTCATCCCTGGGAAAGGACAAGAGCGGTCCAGTGAGGTAACACAACCGTGACAGGGGAGGCCTCGGCGAGTACGCTCTCAAGAGAGGTGCTGCGTCGTAGACGGCTGCCGTTTGCAGCGAAGCCCTCCTCAGCCGACTCTCCCATGGAGGCTCCATGTCGCGGCGATGCAAGACCAAGAAAGGCCTGAGCAACGACCCCGCAGCGTTTCGGGCAGCGAGCAGCGCCTACCCCCACGTGCTTGTTCGCCTGATGCCCACGGTCTATCCGCGGGTCTCGGTCGAGTTCATCAGCGATCGCATTCGTTCGCTCTCGCGAGACCCTCGCAGCGCTGCGCAGGCCCATCGGATGTGCCCGCGACATACGCTGACTCGTGCCTCGCTTCGCTCACTTGTTTGTCTCCCTTCGCGCTCGGACACCGAGCTCTCGACAACGCCAATTCCTGTGGAATGTCGAGGTGATGCGTGTCCTTCGCTGGAGCTGGGACTCGCCGACGGCTTTCGTTGTATTCGTATCCTCGATCCAGAGCCAGAGGCGGGGCAGGCAATCACTGAGATGCGTTTGCGTGCGCTCGAGCAAGGGGTTGAGGAGGCCTGCAACGCCTCAGGCTTGAAGATGTGCCTTGTCCTCGCAAAGGAGGACGTCATCTACTACACGCCACATGCAGGCAGCGTTCGGAGTTCCAAGCCACCCCCGGGCGGCATCAGCCTCTACGACGTCAAGGCGCAGCCAGAGGAAGCGGAACGTACGGCCAGCACTCGGCCGCACGCGTAGGTCGATGGACTCCGAACAGGCGTTCCAGCGACCGGCTATCGGGCGAGCACGCAGCGCCCCTCGCAACAGGCCGGATTCGTCGCGATGCACTCCTCACGCGCTGGCGGCTGGTTGAAGCGCTCGCACCAGGCGTCGCCACCAAGTCGCGCGTGCTCGTCACGATTGACGGGACGACACTCGCAGGGGACGCAGTCCGAGTCTGCAGCACAGGGGAACTCTGAGGTGAATCCCTCGTAGCGCTCCGGCCGGCAGAAGTCGTCGTGGAAAGGGGAGTTTGTCGCCTCGACCGGCGCTTTGATGATGTCCGGCGACTCGCCGGACGGCTCCACGCGAGCCTCGGGGGTGAGCTCAGCAGACGTAGCCAAGCCAGCCTCAGGGGAGCTCCCAACGCTCGAGCTTCCACGGCAGGCACTCAAACCGAATCCGGCGACCGCAAGCATCATGCAGATGAAAAGACGGCTTCGCATGGCAACACCTCCTCGACGCCGAAACTGGGCGCGCCGATCGTTTCTTGCACGTCAGCGGCTGCGACGCCAGTCTCAGCGCTCGTTCCACTAGGCCTCCGAGAAGCGAAGCTTGGACCACCGGTTCTGCTACTGACCATCCAGGCCACCCTTCAATCCTGGGTCGACGGTGCGTCCCAGCTTGGTGTCGGTGGTCGCGTCGAACGGATTGTCAACTGCGCCGAGGATCTTTAGGGTGAATGGCAGGGCGTGATGCCATCCCCCAGCACGCGCCGCGCTCACCCTTGCCCAACAGGAGCCCCATGTCTACGCCCCATCCCCGCTACCCTCACCTGCTCGCTCCCCTCGATCTGGGGCACGTCACCCTCAAGAATCGCGTCATCATGGGCTCCATGCACGTCGGCCTCGAGGAAGAGCCCCTTCAATTCCGCAAGCTCGCCGCCTATTTTGCCGCGCGCGCCCGCGGCGGCGTCGGTCTCATCGTCACCGGCGGTGTTGCTCCTTCATGGAGGGGCTGGGCCAAACCACTCGCCGCCAAGCTGAGCAACCCCTGGGAGGTGCACAAGCACCGCGTCGTCACCGACGCCGTCCACGCCGAGGGAGGTCGCATCGCCATGCAAATCCTCCACACCGGCCGCTACGCCTACCAACCCTTCGCCGTCGCCCCCAGCCGCATCAAGTCCCCCATCACCCCCTTCGCCCCCTTCGCGCTCAGCGCCCGCGGCGTCAGACGCACCATCAGCGACTACGCCCGCTGCGCTCGCCTCGCCCGCGAGGCCGGCTACGACGGCGTCGAAATCATGGGCTCCGAAGGCTACCTCATCAACCAGTTCATTGCCGCCCGCACCAACAAGCGCAGCGACGAGTGGGGCGGCAGCTACGAAAACCGCATCCGCTTCCCCATCGAGGTCGTCCGCGCCTCACGCGAGGCCGTCGGCGACGACTTCATCATCATCTATCGACTCTCCATGCTCGATCTCGTCGAAGACGGCAGCTCCTGGGACGAGGTCACCCAGCTCGCCAGCGCCATCGAGGGCGCTGGCGCCTCCCTCATCAACACCGGCATCGGCTGGCACGAGGCGCGCGTCCCCACCATCGCCACCCGAGTCCCCAGAGCCGGCTTCACCTGGGTCACCAAGAAGCTGATGGGACAGGTCGGAATCCCACTCATCACCTCCAACCGCATCAACATGCCCGACGTCGCCGAACGCGTCCTCGCCAGCGGCTGCGCCGACCTGCTCAGCATGGCGCGGCCCTTTCTGGCCGATCCTGATTGGGTGCAGAAGGCCATGCAAGGTCAAGAGGAGCAAATCAACACCTGCATCGCCTGCAACCAAGCCTGCCTCGATCACATCTTCCAAAACCGACGCTGCTCCTGCCTCGTCAATCCCCGCGCCTGCCACGAGACCGAGCTCATCATCGCGCCCGTCCGCGCACGAAAGAAGCTCGCCGTCGTCGGCGCTGGCCCCGCAGGACTCGCCTTCGCCTGCACCGCCGCCGAGCGCGGGCATCAGGTCACGCTTTTCGAAAAAAGCGAACAAATCGGCGGCCAGTTCAACATGGCCAAACGCATCCCCGGAAAGGAAGAGTTCAACGAGACCATCCGCTACTTCCAGGTGCGTCTCGAGCGCGCCAGCGTCGAGCTCCACCTCTCCACCGCAGCAACCCCCGAGCAGCTCTCCTCCTTTGACCACGTCATCCTCGCCACTGGTGTCAGTGCGCGCAAAATCCAGCTCGAGGGAGAGGACCACCCATCGGTCCTGTCCTACATCGACGTACTCGCGGAGGGCAGAGAGGTCGGCGGTAAAGTTGCAATTATTGGTGCTGGTGGTATCGGTTTCGACGTCGCCGAATTTCTGGCGCATGCGGGTCCCTCGACCAGCCTCGAGCTCGAGGCGTTCATGGACGAGTGGGGCGTCGACATGAGCCTCGGTTCACGTGGCGCCCTCAAGCCGGCACACGACGCTGCTCCCGCACGACAGCTCACCCTCTGCCAACGCTCCAAGGGCAAGCTCGGCGCCGGACTCGGCAAAACCACCGGCTGGATCCACCGGGCTAGCCTGCAAAAGAAGCAGGTGACGATGCTCTCGTCCTGCGTCTACCACAAGGTCGATGACCGCGGACTTCATCTCTCGGTGGACGGCCAGCCTCGCCTGCTCGAGGTCGACAACGTCATCATCTGCGCTGGCCAGCTCCCTGCGCGTGAGCTCCTCGAGCCCCTGCAGCAAGCTGGTGTCGACGTTCACCTGATTGGTGGTGCCGATGTCGCCACCGAGCTCGATGCCAAGCGCGCCATCGACCAAGGCACACGCCTCGCTGCGCAGCTCTGAGCATCACCTGCCGTCGCCGCCCGATACGAATAAGCAAAAGAATTCCAAAGGGCTGGCCCTTTGCCCACGTGCTGCGCATCACATCTAAGCGATGGAAAGGAATGCGCAATATTGACTTCTTGTCCATTGGGCACTTGGCCTGGTCCCCAACTTGTAGGGGCGACCCTTGTGGTCGCCCTCCCCGGATTCTGCACAGTGCGCACGACCAGTCCTTCCCCAGGCCGCGGTCGGCCGGCTGGAAGCCGGCCCCACGTTTTGCTCTGCGCCTTCCAGCGCACGAACGCAATCCAAACCTGTCAGCTCGAGAAGTATCGAGTGGGCTGCATTCTGGCCACGCGCTCGAGGACCTCGGGAAGGTAGAAAGCCAAGTAGCGGCGACCCTTGTGGCCCTTGTGGTCGCCCTCCCCGGATTCTGCATACAATCGGGAGGCATGCCGTGATGCAACCCGCGCTCGTTGGGGAAGACACCATCGCCTCGGCGAGCGCCGCCGTCGATGCGCTTCTGCAGGCGCTCAACAGCCCCGAGGGACAGGTGCAGCCAGATAGCCACGCTGCGAGCGCGTGAGACAAACTGAGCGGCGGCCATCCCGCCAAGTCGAAGCCAGTAGGCGGAGACTCGCTGCGAAGGCAGCCCGAAGGGTGCGTGCCAGGAAAGGCACGCAACAACACGTAGTTGGCCCAGAATGTGTCGGAAACTGCTCAAGAACACGAGGGAAACAGCAATGTCGCCAAGCAAAATGTCGTCAGATGCTCCCCTATCGTGTGCTCAATGTCCATTGCAGAAGATGTCCAGCGAGCTGCCAGGCGTCGGCCGAGGCGCCGGAGTCGCGGACCTCTGGGTGGGGGCCCCACAAGATCACCGCGCCCGCCTCTCGTTCGATCACGAGGAGGGCGGCTTCGCCAGCCACGGACAGGTCGTCTCCGGCGTAACGGGCAAGCACCTCTCCCATGCCCACCTTGGCCACGAAGGTAGGGCCTCCGCCGTACCATAACGTGCGTTCAAAGGGCGCGGCCTCAAAGCTTTGCCAGGCGGGATGCTCTGGGAAGCTGATGGCGCTCAGAGCCCACTCAGGGAAAGCGGCAAGCTCATCGATGGGGCCGACGCAGGTGCCGCCAAAGAGATCGAGAGTATAGCCACTTTCGTCGCCATAGGTCGCGCCTTCCCAACGAATCGTGTTGCAAGCAAAGTAGGCTCCGGCGCATACGCCCATAAAGACGCCGCCCTGCTCTACGTAACGCCGCAGACGAGCCTTCGCCGACTCCGTAATCAGAAGCGTGTAGCCTGGATACGCATAGCCACCGCCAAAGACGAGAGCGCGATAGCGACCGAGGTCGAAGCCCGGCTCGTTGAGCTGCTCTCGCGTCACTCGCTCACTGAGGAGGCCCGCGTCGGACAGGGCGACCTCGAGGAGGTCGAGTCCTTCGCCCCAGGCTCCCGGAGAGGGTGAAGCGGTATCGTCGTAGATGCCCACGACTCGGGCGACAGGCACGAGGTCGTCGTCGGCGAGCTCGGTGCTGAGGTCGGTCGAAGTATCTACCCGCGTGGCGTCGGTAGAGACCTCGGGCTCCGTGTCTGCATCATGAGGGTGGCTGTCTTGAACGTTGTCCGGTAGCGCGTCTTGGTGCTGAACAAGCTCATCTGTAGTGTCCACCGCCAGCTCATCGCCGGCGACCTCGGGAGGAGCGGAGATGCAGCCAGCGAGGGACAACGCCACGACACTGAGATAGAGGAGCCAAGACGCTGCGCTCGCCTCGGCTCGAGGCCGCGTAAGCAGCTTCTGGGCGCCAGTTTCGAGACGCGCCGCCATGGAGGGCATGCTGACTCCTGGGTGCAGTGAGGTTCAGCTTCTGGGTCTGTTCGGGCGTGCCGAGCGTGCGCAGCACCCTTTGCTCATGGGCGAACGCAGTCCTCTGGCTTGCCGAGGCTTATCGACACGGGGCCGGTGGCCAGGGAGGCGATTCGCTGGGCCTGCTCCTCGGCCAGGCAGGGTACGTTGTAGATGGAGACATAGCCATCGATGCGTTGCAGGCTGTCGAGATGCAGCTCGGTGAGGGCGACGAGGTTGTGAAGACGCAGCCCACCTTCGATGACTTCCAGCGAAGGCAGGTAGACGGTATGCAGCGAAGGCAGTTGGCTGAGGGAGAGGAAGCCGCCAACCTGACGCAGCTCGGGGTAGTTGATGTGGCGAACGAAAGGCGCGTCGGTCCACCAGAAGCGTCCCATGACGCTCTGGAGCTTGGGCAACTCGAGGCGTGTGAAGCGAACCTGCATATCGCTTCGCGCGACGTAGCCGGAGACCTCGCCGAGCGTGAGGTCCCCAAGAATGGTGTCGAGTGACAGCAGCTCGACCTCGGAGAAGTAGTCGCAGGAGCTCTCGTCGGTGTATCCGTCGGGGTCATCGGTGATGACCTCGAGGGAGCCACCAAGTTGTTCGAGTCGGCTGTCTTGCATGGCACTGATACAGATACGGGAGGCAAGAAAGGATAGGGTGCCGCTGAAGCAACCTTCAGGCACCTTGTATTCACCGTGATAGTAGTGCATGTAGTCAAAGCCACCATCACAGAACTGCTCGGTAAAATCGATATTGAGCTGCCGGCAAAGGTTTAGCCCTCCCTCCCCCTTGACGCAGTAGGGAAAGTCAGGGTCGGTGCAAACGCGTTCGTCAACAGAGCTACCGAAGCAGAAGTTCTCGTTGTCGTCACAGTAGCGTTCGTCGCAGAGCTCTTGGCAGGTGCCGCTGGGGAGGCAGACGAGGCCTGGGTCACAAACGCCGGTTGCCAGAGGGGGGCACGCTTCGCCGCGTGCGGCAAGCTCGGGACCGCTGTCGTCTGAGCTGTCGAGGTCGAACGCCTCAATCTCGTCGAGCTCATTCTGCTCGTCGAGCTCATTCTGATCGGTGGGAACTTCGACGAGGTCTTGGTTGGGGTTGGCGCTCTCGTCGCAACCGATGAGCAAGGCCAAGAGGACGAAAAGGGCTGCCGCGCGAGGCATGGCTACTCCGAGAAAGGAGGACGAGGCGAGTCGGGATTGGTGGTCTTGTGGGGGTTCGTTTGCTCAGCGCCTATGGGTGAAAGGGACTCCACCCTCGTAAAGTGGTAGCCGTCGCCCAGCCCAACGTCAAGAGACAGGTCGCCGGTCTCGCCGGTCTCGCCAGTCCGCCTCGAGCGGCGACCCAACACGGCTCGTGCCAACACGATTGACACGATTGACGTCCTTGCTCCGCAACTGCATGCTCCTGTGCCGGGCTCGCCACTCCGCTTCAGTGGCGTCGCCAGCAGCAGCAGAGAACCATGAAATGAGACAAAGACCCTTCAAGCAAGTCGATGTATTCTCCCCCCTCTGCTACCTCGGCAACCCGCTGGCCGTGGTCCTCGATGGCACCGAGCTGAGCACCCAGGCGATGCAGCAGTTCACGAACTGGAGCAACCTCTCCGAGGCCACCGTTCGGCTGCCGCCAACGCCACAGGGCGCCGCCGCTGGCGCTGACTATCGGGTGCGGATCTTCTGCGCAGGCGGAGAGCTGCCCTTCGCTGGCCACCCCACCCTCGGCACTTGCCACGCATGGCTCGAAGCCGGCGGTCAGCCGAGAGGCGCGCACGTGGTCCAAGAGTGCGGCGCCGGTTTGGTGAAGATTCGACGCCTCGGGAAGAGCCTGGCCTTCGCAGCGCCGCCGCTGATTCGCAGTGGTCCCCTGGACGAAAGCGACGTCGCCCTGCTCGCCCGTGGTTTGGGGCTCGAGCGCCAGGACATCGTGGCGCATGCTTGGTGTGACAACGGACCAGGCTGGCGGGGCCTGCTGCTGCGCTCTGCAGAACAGGTGCTTGCCGTCAAGCCAGACCCCACCTTGCTCAGCGCGCTCGACGTCGGCATCATCGGACCATACCCGCAGCGCGACGCCAGCTCCGAGCAGCGCGACGCGCCTCTCTTCGAGGTGCGCGCCTTCTTCCCAGGCCAGCACGGACTCGCCGAGGACCCCGTCACCGGCAGCCTCAACGCAGCGCTGGGCCAGTGGCTGATTGGTGCCGGGCTTGCTCCACCCCACTACCTCGCGAGCCAAGGCACCGCGC
Organism: Myxococcota bacterium; assembly: GCA_034002465.1. Lineage (GTDB taxonomy): Bacteria > Myxococcota_A > Bradymonadia > UBA4248 > JAVFAO01 > JAVFAO01. The sequence goes on along the minus strand of JAVFAO010000026.1, from coordinate 5,157 downwards.
TGGGGCGGCAGGGGCGCGTCTTGGTCGAGCGCGACGACGCAGCGGTCTGGGTCGGTGGTGCGGTGGTCACCTGCGTGGATGGCGTGGTGATGGTCTAAGCGCGCTGTACGTTCAGTGCCAAATCGATGAAGGACCTCATGAGAAAGCATCTGCTGAGACTCCTCTTGCTGAGCATCCTCTTTGGGTGCGCGACCACCACGCAAACCGGGGGGAACAGGACAAGCGCCCAATCGACGGGAAGCTCGAGAGAGGTGCGAGCAGAGGAGATGGAGCGCAAGCTCCCCGAGGCCGAGAACGGTTCCGCTCTGGAGCAGCCTCTCTCGCCCGAGAGTCCAGCGGATGCTGAACAGCTCTCGTCTGAGAACGCGCTGGAGCCCATGCAAAGTGACCGGTCCCCAGAGGAGAGCGAGCCCTCGAGCCAGCCTTCTCCGCAGCTCGACGAGGAGCCAGTTCCGAAGGTGGACCCAAGCTTCAAGGGCCGCATCAACGATGACAAGCCTTGGGTGGTCATTGCAGGGAGCTACGCGTATTGGGAGGACGCAGAGGAGAAGGTCGAGCAGTTGGAAGCAGCCCTGTTTTTCTCGGATATAGAGGACAGTCGCAGCTTCGAGACCTTCGCCTGTTGTTACCACACTGTCGTCGCGGGAAGGTTCAGCACACCGGGAGAAGCCAAGGAGCTTTCGGACAGGCTCATTCGAGCTGGGTTCCGCAGCTACGTGAAAAGGGGCTTTGACCCGATCGACGCATTTGACGACTATCGGCACACTCTCCTTCGCCCTGACGAGATCCCTCCAAATGCTGTTCCTGGGCATTTCACCCACCCTGAGGCAAAGGAGTGGGTCGAGTTGAAGACAGAACAGCTGGACAGCTGGGCGAGCACCTATGGCTCGGCGGAGCTCCCTGAGCTCGTCGTGCGATACCGCGCCTCGCTCGTCCTCTACCATCAGGAGGGGGAGCTCGTCGCCAGGACCGAGCTCATGGAGCTCTCTGATTGGGCCGAAGCTGCGGAACACGATGAGGATTGGGAGATCATCTCTACTCTTGTCGATTCGGAGAGTGGGCGAGCGGCGCTGCTCGTCTACTTGGACTACATCTATGCGTCCACGGACAACGGCAGCATCTTCGTCGTGGCAGTGGATGATCTCGACGAAGCCAAAGTGCTTTGGGAGCGCACTGGCTTGCTCGTGTTCACGAAGGCAGAGGGACCAGTCGAGCTGTTCGACCTTTCGATTGATGAGCGAGAGACGAGCTGGGCCCGCTTCGAAGCGTCACAGTCCCTTCGTCTGCGGCTGCGAGATGGGGAGGTGCATGCGGTCGAGCATGGTGAGTCAGCGAGAGCGCTCGAGGACGAAGATGAAGAGCTCTGTGTGTGGGAGGAGGGGGTCTTGACGTCCTGTCAGCTCTTCAATGGCGGCAAGCTGCGACGCGAATGTGGTGCGTACCACTGCGACGAGGAACCGTTCAACCAGGAGACAGTCGACGATGATGGCGATGATGATGACGAAATTGCTCGCGATAGCACGTCAGGAATCCCTCCAGTGCTGCTCACCGTCGACGACTTCGATTTTCATGAATCCAGCACGAGCTGGGGTCCCGTTTGCCGAGACTACTTCGACCAGCTCATTCAATTCTGTGGCGAAGGCTTCAGCGACGAAGCTGAGTCCAGCATCACGAAAGAGTCTATGAACGCCTTCTGTCATGGGAGCCTGCAGAACATTGATCAGCTCATCCGCGCCGGCTACGAGGTCGAACTATCGGAGGCGGCCTGCAAGGGCGGCATGGAGGTGCTCGCTTCGACTCGCTGGATCTTGAATCGCTGAGCTCGAGTGCTCAAGAAGCACGTTGGGCGCAAAATGCATTCGCTCGCTCACTTTCGATAGCTGGGCTTCTCAGTTGTCTCCTGCCCTTGCGGGTCGACGTACAGGACCTGACCCTCGGACAGGCCCATGCCGCCGTCGTGGCTCCAGACCTGCGGATCGCAGCCTACGCACACCTTGGCGCTACCCTCGTCAAAGTAGTAGGCGGCGTCGTAGCGAGGCGGAATCACCACGCGATGCTCGGCGTCGAGGAAGCCAATCTTTCCTTGGAAGCGGAAGCGGCTGCGCCCCTCGCTGATGGGATCGAAACCGTTGTCGTAGTTGTACGATTCGTAGAGATAGGCGCCTGTGGCGTCGACGTACCAGAGCCCCTTGTCCTTGTGGAAAGCCGGCGCAATCCCCGCAGCGCTGAAGGGACCGAGCTCGAAGTGCTCGAACGGGATGACCACCGCCCCGTCGGGCCCTACGCAACCCCAGCCACTTTCGCGCTCTTCGCAGAGCAGCGCTCGCGCCAGCGATGGAGCGTCGGGCGCTGGGGCAGGCATCTGGGCGAGCAGCGCCTCGCCGGCGAGCACGTGGGCAGGCGCAGCGTTCGGGGTCGCGTCGGGCGGAGCTGGCGACTTGTCCGCAACTGTTGCTGGCTCCTTGTCCTTCGCTTCGACTTGTGGTCCTGAACAAGCCAGCGTGCTTACGACGAGCGCCAAGAGCACGGTGAGGCGGGAGAGAAGAGACCGCCGACGCGCTCCCGATACGTTTGCAAGGTGTCATGGGGTTTGGGGAAATGGCTTGTACTGCATCATGGTGGTTTTCTCCTGGCCCCTGGGCAAATCAAGATGCCACTCGCTTCGTACCATGCGTTGGGCAGAAGGCAAGGCTTCGGCTTTGTGGCCATCGAGCGAAGGACGGCTGCCCCTCTCGATGCCCGGATTCCTTGTCCTATCCCTTTGAGTGACGAGCAGATGCGCAAGCTTTTCGAGAGCAAGTTCTGAAGCTCTGCCTCACTCCCCTTCGCGGATCAGCCTGCCGGACTCGCTCACCGAGCGGTAGGCAGCCTCCATGAGGACCTGGTTGTCGAGCAGCTTGCCCTGTCTGGCGGCGTCGTAGGCAGCGTGCATGACGGCGTTCTTGATCTCGCCCCCCGACACCTCGAGCTCGGCGAGCGCCTCGTAGTCGATGTGCTCGGCAGTGGGGACCTGGCCCTCTGGCAGGAGCAGGCGCCAGATCCTTTCTCTTTCGGGGGCTTGTGGCAGTGGAAAGACGAGCTTGAACATGATGCGGCGCTCGAAGGCGCGATCGATGTTGTGTTTGAGGTTGGTGGTGAGGACGACGACACCGTCGTAGCTCTCGACGAGCTGAAGGAGCACGCCGACATTCAGGTTGGAGTAGCGGTCGTTGGAGCTTCGGACTTGAGTACGTTTCGAGAAGAGGGCGTCGGCTTCGTCGAAGAGCAGGAGGTGGGTGGACGGTCGCGCGGTCTGGAAGACGCGCTCGAGATTCTTTTCAGTTTCTCCGATGTATTTGTCGAATAGTTGTGATGTGTTGATACGAAATAGTTGGAGTTGTAGCTCACAGGCGATGACCTCTGCGCAGAGGCTCTTGCCAGTGCCAGGCTCTCCTGAGAAGAGGCAGCACAGCCCGCGTCCGCTGCGGACGGACTGGGCGAGCTTCCACTCGAAGAGGACGCGGTCGCGGTTGCGTGCGGCCTCGATGATGTCGATGATGCGCTCATTGAGCTCTGGGGCGAGGACGAGCTCGTGGAGACGTCTTTCGGCGGGTTCGGCACGTGCGAGCTCGCCGAGGGTGTCTGGTAGCTGCTGGCGCGCGGCGCGATCGAGCTCGCAGTGATGACTTCGCTGGATCATGAGGGCGCTGCGCACGGCGCGGCCGATGCGCAGGGGTTCGAGCGCGTAGCGGCTCTGCAGCAGCTCGAAGTCGGGCTGCTCAGCGTCCTCGCCGTAGTGCGCTTGGAAATGGCTTTGCCAGAGCTTTCGGATTTCTGCTTGCTTCTTGGGTGCGCGCAGCCGTTCTCGCCAGCTCAGGCAGGGTTCGAGCGAGCGGTGAATGGGTTGCATCTCCTTGGTGCAGAGGGCGATGGCCGCAGGGATATGCATGAGCCCATCAGCGAGCATGGCGGCGTACGGGCGGTCCTTTTCGACGAGCGCTTCGGCGTGTCGGACGATCAGCAGCTCCGAGTACAGCGCTGACTCGCGGAGCATGGCGAGGATACAGCGCTTCGCCTCGGCTCTGGGCATGCCCTTGAAGTGTTCCCCTTCGACGATGATGAGGTTGACGCCCAGAGAGTGGCCGAGGGCCTTGAGGAGACTCGTTTTGCCGACGCCTTCGGGACCTTGCAGGAGGAGCGCGAGACCGCTCGGATGGGCAAACCCACCGAGCTTGATTTTTTCTTTGGGTTCGGTGAGTTGGGCCCAGAAATTGTGAACGAGGGTGAAGAGTGTGTCGTGCAAGCCCTGGGTGTGCAAGCTGAGGTCGCTACGTTGCAGGGTTGGTGTGCTGCGGTAGGCGAGCTGGTCGAGCTCGCCATCGAGCACACGCAATCCTTGGAAGATGCCGAGGAGATCGGTGGACGGGGCGATTTCGTGTCGCAGAGGGTTGGGGTCGAAGCCGCGCGGTAGCAGACGCACCAGACCGAAGCGTTGCCAAGGGCTGGTGGCTTGAGTGCAGTTCCAGAGGGTGCGCCGGTCGTTGTCGTTGGCGGCGAAGACGTTCATGCAGAGCTGAAGACTGACCCAAGGGTGTCCCGCGACGTTGGCGATGAGAGGGCGGGTGCTGGCGTCGATCCAAGGCAAGGCCGCGAGCCAGAGGGACATCTGTTCGACCGGCGAGAGCGCGAAGAGCGAGGCCAGCCTGGTCTCGGGGGTGGTGCCTCCTTGTTGGTGGAGGCGCTCGATGGTCTCTGCCAAGCGTTCTCGGCCCTGGCTGATGTCGAGGTGGAGGTCGTAATCGGGACCGAGTTGGCTCTGTAGCTGCCAGCGGACGAGCTCCAGGGCTTGCTGACAATACGCGGCGAAAGGCTCGTCTGGCTGCAGGCCGGTATTGTCGGAGGTTTCGAGCATGGGGCGTTTCCTGTGCGCGGCTGCGCTCTTGCAGCGCGGCGTGGCGATAGCAGGTTTCGAGCCAAATTGCAGTTGTTATGGTCTGTCTGGGGAGCCCGCTGGAGCGCCGACTGGGTGCTTGTTGCGCCTTGTCGGCACAGTAGTTGCTCAGGGGATTTGGAGGGAGCTGTCAAGTGAGGGCTGCCCTGCATTGGATGTTGGAGGATGTTGGTTTTTTGAGGATTTGAGGCAATGCTTCAGGAGTCTGGTGGGCGCAAGTGGGGCTT
>JAVFAO010000025.1:0-32317 GCA_034002465.1 Myxococcota bacterium | reverse complement strand
CCGCTCCAGACCAAGGCTGCAAACCGAAACCCGAAAACCGAAACCCGAAACCCGAAACCCGAAACCTACCCCATCACAACCATCACGGTCTTGCCCGCTTTCTCGAGCTGTGGCGCTCGCCCCAGGAACAAGCGACACACCTCGATGGCGGTCTTGGTGTGGGGCGTGGCGAAGCTGGTACGGAACCGTCCTTCACCAGCCAGGGCCATGAAAACGATGAGCTGATCGGCCAGGTGTGGTCCCACTGGCGCACCGCTACGGTCGTATTCCATGGCGAGGTCGATGAGACCGCGGGTAATGGCCTCGACGCGCAGTCTGGGGTCTCCAAAGGCGGTGAAGGTTTCGCAGAGCTCATCGCTACGCAGGCGGATGCTGACCACATTTGCTTGGCCGTGTCCGCTGGCCTGCTGCAGCTCTGGCTCGACGCCGAGAGCTGGCTGCAAGAGGATACTTTCGCGGCGGACGAGGCTCTCGGGCAGGTTGAGGAGCAGGATGTGGGCGCTGCGCTCGCGGATGGGGCTTCGGTCGACGAGCTCGAGGGGTGAGTAGCCAGCGCAGGGCGTGACCTTGACCCTGATGCGACCGCCGCCTGCGGGGTAGAAGCCGTGTCGTTCGAGGCTGAGCTCGAGTCCGAGCCCGATGCGGGCGAGGACTGGGGCGAGGGTGTGTTGGAGGAAGTCGAAGGTGGGGGCGGCTGGGTTGTGGGTGCCACCGTGGAGGAGCAGCTCGCTTGGGGCGTTGGCGAGTCCAAGGGCGGGCAGCACGGCTTGCAGCACCAGGGTGGTGCTGCCGGCGGTGCCAATGTCGAACTCGAACTTGCCTGCCTGGAGCTCACCCGGTTCGAAGCGCAGGGTGGTGGAGCCGAGCTCGTCGCCCTGGACCTGGGCGTTGCCGATTTGGGTAGCGGCGCGCACGCAGGTGAGGTGCTGCGCGAGCAGCCCCGGCTTTTTCCGTTTGGCGCGGATCTGCTCGATTTGGAAGGGTGTTTTGGTGCACAGCGAGAGGGCGAGGGCGGTGCGAAGGATCTGACCGCCACCTTCGCCAATGCGGCCATCGATCTTGAGCAGTGGTTTGGAGAGGGACGACACGAAAAACTCCTCGAGGATGATGCGAGTGTTGAGCAGCTCGAGACACGACGAAAACAGTGGGCTCAGGTGCACCGTTCGAGACGACAAGCCAGCAACGGCCAGGGCATGGCCTGGCGGTGGGCAGCGCTCTACGATGCCCTAGCGCCCAAAGCCTCGCCGTTCAATGCTGCCGAGCCTTCTCGACGCGCTCGAGGAGCTGGTCGTAGCTCAGCTCGCCGGTGAGCGTCTGGCTCACGTGACCATGGGGATCAATGAAGACCCAGGCTGGCACAGCGCCGACGCCATAGGCGCGTGCCACGCTACCGTCATCGAGCAGCACTGGCAAGCTCAGACCTTGGCTGCGGACAAAGCCGGCGAGCTTGTCCTTGGCCTTGTCGTGGCTGCCGCGTTCGTTGCCGATGGCGAGGATGGCGACGCCGAGCTCGTCGGCGTCGGCGTGAAGCTTGTCCATGGCTGGAAACTCCAGCCTGCAGCTCCTTCAAGAGGTGGAGAAGAAGTTGAGCACCACCACCTTGCCACGGAACTGGGAGAGCGAGGTGTCGGCCCAGCTCTCGCTGCCGTCGACGAGGGCGGGCAGCGTGAAGTCTGGGGCCCTCTCCCCGGCTTTGGGCCCGAAGCCATCTCGCCCGAGGATGTAGACGACGTTCACGCCGACGAGGAAGACGACGGCGCCGATGAGCGCCCAGTGGACCCAGTCCCGCTTTCTGGGTTGGCTGGACTTGGCTTGGGGTGACGAGATCGAGCGCTTCAAGAAAGACTCCTTGGCTTGAAACCGAGAGCGCAGCCGACCCACGTCTCGGCTGCGTACAGCATGGGATAGTGCGATTGTGCGCCGTTGGCAAGCGTCTATATGCAGCGCGCAGAATATACCGGAAGCGCCTGCACTCCATCTTGGCACGACCTCGCGGCAGCGGCGCTTGCATTCGGCTGCTCGAGGACACCGACATCTCGACTGCAGCAATTCCTTCGGAATGTCGAGAGGATGCGTGTCCCTCGCTCGAATGCTTGGCTTGGGGAGCGCGGATGGGGAGCCGAATCAGGGAATACCAGCGACGAGCTGAGGCAGCAGGGATGCGCCATAGGTGCCGGCACCGAGCTGTCCAGAGTCTCCGTCGCCCCAGCAATAGAGCAGTCCGCTGCTGTTGTGACGAGCGCAGGTGTAGGCGCTCCCGCCATCGATGAGGGACGCGCCATTGAGGCCCTGGCCAGCGTTCACGGGACTGGGGGTATCTACGGCGGAGGTGCTGTTGTTTCCGAGTTGCCCCGAGGCGTTGAACCCCCAGCAGAAGGCGGCTCCGGTGCTCGAGATTCCGCAGCTGTGGTCATCGCCGGTGCCGACGAACTGGTAGACCATGGTGTGATCGACAGCTTGGGCGTAGGAGACACTCCCACCGGACGAGCCGAGCCCGAGTTGACCGTCCAAGTTGTTGCCCCAGCAGTAGATGTGGCCCGTCACGACGGCGCAGGCGTGCGTTCGACCTGCGCTGACGTAGGAGACGCCGCTGAGAGGCTCATCGGCCGAATTGACGACCTGCGAGGGGCTCAAGATGGTGGTGAAGGACTCGTTTGAACCGATTTGTCCGAGATCGTTGCGTCCCCAGCACCAGACCTGCTGGTCTTCGTCAATGGCGCAGGTGTGCCAGTCTCCAGCGGAGATGGCGACGAGCTTGATGCCCGAGCCGAAGGTGACTCGGACTGGGAGGGAGGAGTCGGTGCTGGTGCCATTGCCGAGCTGTCCGTACTGGTTGTCGCCCCAGCAGTAGACGGCCTGGTCGGTGGTGATACCGCAGCTGTGGTGAAGTCCTGCGGTGACCTTGGTGATGGCGTTGTCGGTTCCACCCGAGCCAGTGTTCTGGACGGCGCAGGGGACCTTGAAGAAGCCGGTCGAGGAGCTGCAGCCGAGCTGTCGCTCGCTGTTGTCCCCCCAGCAGAAGACCTCGTTCTCGTCGGTAACGGCGCAACTGTGCAGTTTTCCCGCTGCAACGTCGAGGATGGTGGCACCGTCGTCGATGTCGATGAGCAGAGGCAACGGCTGAGAGCCAGTGGCGTCGTTGCCGATCTGTCCCTTGGCGTTGGCCCCCCAGCAGAGCACCGCTCCACCTTCGCGCAGCACACAGATGTGTGCGCCGCCCGCGCTGAGCTTGACGATCTCATCGCACTCACCATTGATGCAGCTGCCACCAGGTCCGCATTGCGTTTCACAACTGCCACAGGTATCGGCGTCGTTCATGAGATCGGCTTCACAACCGTTGGCGCCCTCACCATCGCAGTTCTCCCAGTCACCCTCACAGGCGAACTGACAAGTGCCGCCTTCGCTGCAGGTCGCCGAGTCGTGGTGCTCGCCTGTCGGCGGACAAGCGTTGTCGGCGCACATGCAGACTGAATCCATGCACATCGTGTTGTCGGGGCAGGCCTGGTTGCAGCCACCGCAGTTGAAGAGATCACCCGTGAAGTCCGCCTCACAGCCGGTGCTCGTGTCCTCATCGCAGTCACCGGCGTTGCCGTTGCACGTAAGCCGGCACTCACCAGCGTTACACTGGGCGACGGCGTTGTAGTTGCTGCAGAATTGATTACAGCCACCACAGTGGTCCAGTGAGGTGTTGAGGTTGGCCTCACATCCGTTGTCCGGGTCGAGGTCGCAGTCGCCGTAGCCCTCATTACAGTCCATGGTGCACACCCCGGCGTTGCAGCTCGACGTACCTCGGAAGGTGCTGCATTTCTTGTTGCAGTCGCCGCAGTTGTTGACGTCCTGCATGATGTCGATGCAGACCTCTCCACAGAGCTTGGAGCCGGAATCGGCGCACACGCACTGGTAATCACTGCAGAGCTGGTCCTCGCCGCAAGCCTGACCGCAGGTGCCACAATTCTCCCGGTCACGGCTGAGATCGGCGCAATAGGTGTCATTGCAGCACTCGGCCGAGCCGGAGCAGACCTCGGAACCACAGGGGCAGGTATCTGCACAGCTGCCGTCCTTGCAGCACTGTTGACCGAACGAACAAACGGCGGAGCCCTCACTGCTCTGCTCGCCGCAGACGCATTTGCCGTCTTCACAGCGCTCACCAATGCCACAGATCACCCCACAGGCCCCGCAGTTGTACTGCAGGCTGCTGGAGAGGCAGGTCTCGATCATGAATGGCGGCACGGGACAACAAATCTCACCAGCGGCGCACTGACGCCCATCACAGGTGACGAGCTCATCGGGGACCTGGTCCGTGTTCTGATCGAGGTCCACAGACTGATCGGTGTCGCCCGTGTCAGTCGGCAGCCCGCTTGGCTCGATGGAGCTGGGGTCGAAGAAGGTATTGCAGCCCAGCGCGGCCAAGCTGAGGGAGAGGAAGAGCAGCACGTTGCGGATCACGTCGCACTCCATGGCGAGGCTGGTCGAAGCCAGTCCAAGAGGACGAGACGAAGGCGCTTCGCTCGCTCGTCTACTATGGCAAGGCTCGACTCGTGATGCAAGGCCGCATGCTGAGCGCTCGTCGTTGAACCGCCTTCGCCACTCGCCGCTTCCACCGTTGCTCACGCCGCACCCGAGCGGCATGCAGGTCCAGCAAACAACGGGGTCTTCAGTCGAGAACGCGCCGATCCATCCTCGTCTGTGCGGCCAAAGCCCGCTAAGCTCATCCTCATCGCCGCTTCGGCGAGCTCGACGAGGATTCCCTCCCATGCCCACTCAGCGCATCCAAGCTCTCTGTGAAGCCGGCGACTTCGACGGTGCCGTCGCGCTCGTTGTCCAACACTTTGGGGGGCGCATCTATACCTACCTCCTTGCCCGCACCCAGAGCGCCCTGGCTTACTCCCTGCGAGAACAGCACGCCCAGGACATCTACGGCGAGTTCTGCGTCGACCTCGTCCGTGGGCTGCCCGCCTTCGAGTGGCGCTGCCGGCTCGAGAGCTGGCTCTACCGCCTGGCATTTCACGCTTTGAGCCGCTTCTACCGCCACCGGGAGCGGCGCGACTCACGCCACCCGGCGCGCGCCTCTGCCATCAGCCAACTCGCTGCCTCCGTCGCTGGACCCAGCACCCTCCTTTGGCGCGAAGAGCGCGAGAACGCCTGGACCAAGCTCAGAGAGAGCCTTGACGAAATCGAGCAAGACCTGCTCATCTGGCGCATCGACGAGGAGCTGAGCTGGGAGGAAATCGCCAACATCCTCTACGATGACAGCGACCCTGCAAGCCTCGCCAAGAACCTCGCTGCGCTGCGAAAACGGTTCGAACGGACCCGGCGCAAACTGCACCGACTCGCCGTCCAACGAGGACTGCTGCCGCCGGCTGGAGAAGCATGAAGTCTGCGCCTTCGGGCTGCAAGCGCTCCTCCGTCTGCACGAGTAGGTCTAGGTAGGACAGGTAGGACAGGGGGGTTGACACCTCCCTCAGACACTGCTATTCTTCCAGGCGTTCTCAGGGCGGTTGAGCGACGTCAACCTCTTGCTGAGCTTGACCCGGATTGCCTCTGTCTATGTAGAGGGTCGGTTTTGGGGCTCCCGCTTTGAGTATAGCCTAGGTCTTTGACGGGACCTTTTTTGGCGAACGCACAGGGCCAAGCACGACTTCTTCCTGCATGCTCGATGGCTGCGTTTGCGCCTTGCAAGCACGGGGTGTGATGAACACCGAAGCCTGTTCTGAGTCTTTCGTTTCCGTCGCTGTCGTCGGCGCAACGGGTTACACCGGCGTTGAGTTGGTGCGCCTTTTGAGCGCTCATCCCAAGGTCTGCCTGCGCTTTGCCAGTTCGACTTCTCGAGCTGGCTCTCGGCTCGACGCACTCTATCCCAACGCTCCGCCGCTCGAGCTCGTGGATGAAGAGGCGCTACGCGATGCTGCGGTTGATGTCGTTTTCTTGTGCGTTCCTCACGCAGCAGCAGCTGAGCGAGCGGCCACGTTTTTGGAGCGGGGTGTCAGGGTCATCGATTTGAGCGCCGATTTTCGCCTCTCCAGCGCGAGCACCTACGCGCGTTGGTACGCTCGCGCCCACCCCTGTCCGCAGTATCTCGACATGGCTGTCTACGGACTCACCGAGTGGCGCCGAGAGGCGCTGCTTGGCGCCCGCTTGGTGGCGAATCCTGGCTGCTACCCGACGTCGGTGCTGATGGCGTTGGCACCATTGGTCGGGGTGCTTCCTTTGGATGGGGTCATCATCGATGCCAAGTCGGGGGTTTCTGGGGCTGGCCGCACGCCGCGTCCTGGTCTTCACTTCGTCAATGCCCTGGAGAACCTGAGTCCCTACAAGATTGGGGAATCCCACCGCCACCTCGCCGAGATGCAGGAGCAATTGCAGCAGCTGGGGGAGGAGCGAGAGCCGCGGCTCACCTTTTCTCCGCATTTGGTGCCCCTTCGTCGTGGGATGTTGTCGACGATCTACGTGCCCCGACCTGTCGGTCTTAGCCTGGAGACCGTGCGCGGCGCTCTGGAAGATGCCTACAGTACGGAGCAATTCGTGCGGCTGCTCCCGGAGGGAGAACTGGCCACTGTCGGGCATGTGCACGGAACCAACAGCTGCGTCATCAGCCTCAGCCAATCATCCACCCAGTTCATTCTGGTTTCGGCTATCGACAACCTTCTCAAGGGGGCTGCAGGGCAAGCGGTGCAGAACCTCAACGCAGTCCATGGCTGGCCTGAGAACCTCGCTTTGTCTGCCTTTGGCCCGCTCTGAATGGGCGTCGCGCAGGGCTGAGGCAAGTGTTTTCCGCGGCTTCGAGGCGGCAAAATGACCAGGAAAGGAAAGATGCAGAGCATATCGAGAACGGCTGTGGAAGGTGACTTGGATGCCTTGCTTTCGTTGATTGAAGAGCACGGTCGAGGGGAGCTGTTGGTTCGAGACCGGGCCGCCATCGAGGAGAACCTCGAACGCTGGATCGTCCTCGAGGTCGAGGGCGAGGTCAGGGGCTGTGTGAGCTCGGATCGTCATCTGGAGGGCCTCGCGGAGCTGCGTTCGATTGTGGTCCACGATTGCCTCAAAGGGCGTGGAGCCGGACGGCTGTTGGTCGAAGCTCTGATGAGGGATTTGGAGGAGCAGGAGGTTGATTTGGTTTTCGCTTTGTCCCGAGCGGTGGGCTTTTTCCAGCGTCTGGGCTTCGTCGTTTGTGATCAGCCTGCCTTTTTCGAAAGCATCGCAAAGAAGCATCGCAAGCCAGGACAACGTTTCTTCGTCAAGACAACGTCCAGGGTTCAAGCACGCCACAGCCATCGCTTGCTTGTTCAGAGCCCGCCCGCGGCGCCATTGCTCGGCTATACTGATGGCCTAGCCAGCGCGCGTCGACTTGGGGGTGAGAGATGATGGATGGGTTTTCTCTTGTTCCTGGCTTTCGTGCCCATGGTGTCAGTGCTGGTCTGAAGAGCTCTGGTGGTCTCGATTTCGCACTGCTGCTATCGAATAGGCCTTGTGCGGCCGCGGGCGTGTTCACGCAAAACGATTTTGCTGCGGCGCCGGTCTTGCTGAGCCGCTCGACGTTGTTGGCCGCTGGAGACGCCATCCGCGCAGTGGTCATCAACGCAGGGAATGCCAACGCGTGTACGGGTGAGCAAGGTATGCAGAATGCGCTGAGCACTCAGCGGATGGTAGCGGAAGCCCTTGGCCTGGCCCAACAGCAAGTGTTGGTATTGTCCACGGGAGTCATCGGGGAAGCGCTTCCCATCGGGCTGCTCCGTTCGGCGCTGCCGTCGCTGGTTGGAGGGCTGAGTGAGAGAGGGGGGCAAGCATTTGCTGAGGCCATTCTGACCACCGACACCAAGACCAAGACCGCAGCGCTCCGCGTCGAGCTTCCCGAGGGGGTGGTTTCCCTGGCGGGCGTGGCCAAAGGCTCGGGAATGATTCATCCGAACATGGCGACCATGCTCAGTGTGCTGACCACGGATCTGGCCATCGCCAAAGAGCCCTTGCAGGAGATGCTCTCGCAGGCCGTTGAGACCTCCTTCAATGCCATCTCGGTCGATGGAGACACCAGCACCAACGACGCGGTCTTGTTGCTGGCCAACGCGGCCTCGGGCATCAGACTCCAGAGTGAGCAGGGGCGTCGCGTTTTTCAGCAGGCTCTGAGCCAACTCTGCCATCTCCTCGCCTTGGAGATTGTGCGAGATGGTGAGGGTGTGCACAGAATCGCGCGGCTCGAGGTCTGTGGAGCAGGGACGCGAGCTCGGGCGAGGGAGGTCGCCAAACGGATCGCCATCTCGCCGCTCTTCAAGACGGCTTTGGCAGGTGCTGACCCCAACTGGGGGCGAGTCCTCGGCGCAGCAGGCAACGCTGGAGCGGGCTTGGATTTTCGGACGATCACTTTGGAGCTCTTGGTCGAGGACGGCTCGCCTATGCCACTGCTGCGAAAAGGTCAGCCCATAGAGACAACGACTGAGGCCCAGCATTGTTTTGCACAAAAGGAAGTCGCACTTCGCCTCGATCTGGGCGGAAGCGAAGGGAGCTGGACGCAGTGGACCAGTGATTTCACCGAGGGCTACATCCGAATCAACGCAGACTACCGGAGCTGAGCACTCGGCAGGCTGCTGCGATCAGCCGACGCAGAGGACGCTGCGCGTGGCGGCAACCAAGTAGCTTGCTCCAATCACAGACCGCATCGACGCCACCGAAAGTGTCCGAAGGATTCTGAGAGCGGGGTGCAGGCAATGACTGCACTACCCTTGCCAAGAACATCGCTGCTCTGCGAAAACGGTTCGAACGGACCCGGCGCAAACTGCACCGACTCGCCGTCCACCGAGGACTGCTGCCGCCGGCTGGAGAAGCATGAGCCAAGAGAGCGAAGCGAACCGCGAGTCAGCGTCCTCGGCGGGTGCATCCAATGCACACGCGATGCGCGACGAGAATCGTGCGGCAGCAAGCGAAAACCAAGACAGCGAAGAGAGCCAGGAGAGCCTCGTCCTCCCAGAGCAGCTCGAACAACTCGAGCGCTCTTCCCCTGCCCCAGTTCGCCCCTCATCCCAACGAAAACAACGAGCTGATGCGCGCTCGCGCCAGCGACGCTCAGTCCCACCGCCAACAAGCAGCAAGAGCCAGCTCGCAGCGGCTCACCCATCCCCCACCGAACACACCGAGATCGACCCTGGCTCCTCCGACTCGAGTCTCGACCACGATTCGAATTCCTCCATCCCTCCACAAGTTGGGGGAACAGGCCAAGTGCCCAATGGACAAGAAGACGACGCGGCGCTGCTCGCCGCCGTCGCCCGACTCCCCCGAGTCGCCCCGCCAAACGCCTTCGAACCACGTATGCCTCATCCAGGCAGCGTTGTGGGAGATGCCTACCAAATCATCCGAGAAATAGCCCGCGGAGGTATGGGAATTGTATTCCTCGCCCGCGATCTCAAACTCGGGAGGCAGGTCGTCGTCAAGGTCGTCAGCCCCATCGCCAACCCCAGCTCCCGAGCCGAACACGTCCGTCTGCTCGAGCGAGAAGCCCGCGGCGTCGCCCTCCTTCGACACCCCAATATCATCACAATCTTCGCCATTGGAGAATACGGAGACCTGCCCTATCTGGTGCTCGAGTACCTTCGTGGTCAGAGCCTCGCCGAGCGCCTCCGCGAAGGCCCCTTGAGCCCCTACGACGCCGTCGAGGTCGCCATCGAGGTCGCCCGCGCCCTCGCTCATGCCCACGCCCACGGCGTCATCCACCGCGACATCAAGCCAAGCAATGTCTTCCTCTGCGACGACGGTAGCATCAAGCTCATCGACTTCGGCCTCGTCGAGTTCGACATCGAACGACACAGCGTCCTCTCCCAGCTCAACGCCAGCCAAGACGCCGAGGCGCTGCTCGATCCCTCCCCCCGAAGCGCCGGCACCAGCGGCTACATGGCTCCAGAACAGATGCTCGGCGAAGCCCAAGACGCCCGAACAGACCTGTGGGCCCTGGGTGCCACCCTCTTCGAGAGCCTCAGCCAACGTCAAGCCTTCGCCTCACCCCTGCAGATCGTCCGCGGTGAGCCGCCGCCACCCCTCGCCGAGCTGGTCCCAGCGCTGCCCCTGGAGCTGTGTGCCCTCGTCGCCAAGCTCCTCTCACACGACGCCACACACCGACCGCCCAACACCGACACCGTCGTCGAAGCCCTCGAGGCCATCCGCGCCAGCCTCGACCCCAGCGCCGATAGCTCCAGTGAACCCTACCGCTACCTCGAACCCTTCGCCAGACAAGATGCCCTCTGGTTCTTCGGACGCCAAGCCGAGGTGCATCGCCTCCTCGCACAACTGCGCGTGCGCCCGCTCATCGCCGTGCTCGGTGCCTCGGGCGCAGGAAAATCCTCACTCGTCCACGCCGGCTTGCTCCCCGAGCTCGAACGGCGCGGACGCTGGGAAATCCTCAGCATGCGCCCTGGCGGACGCCCCCTCGAGCGCCTGCTGCGCCTGCTGCAACGACGCTCGCCCGAACACAGCATCCCTAGCAAAGAAGAGCTGCGCCAGGAACCCGGCCTCTTTGGCGTGCGCGTGCGTCGCATGGCCCTCGCCCGCTCCTGCAAGGTCCTCTTGCTCGTCGATCAGCTCGAGGAGCTCTTCACCCACGACCTCCCACGCGCTGAGGTCGACGCCTTCATCGCGGCCATCTCGTCCATGGCCGATGATCCCGGCGCCGACACCCGCGTGGTGCTGGCCATGCGCCTCGACTATCTGGCTCGCCTCGCTGCGCTCTCGAGCTTCGGACGCGAGCTGCACCGCTCGGCGCTGCTGCTCACCCGCCCCGAGGAGCCGGCGCTACGCGCCGCGCTCGTCGAGCCGGCCTCCCGCAAGGGTGTGCAGGTCGAAGCAGAGCTCGTCCAAGCCGTGCTCGAGCAGGTCAGCGGGCTGCTCACCCCCCTCCCCCTGCTGCAGCTCACCGCCAGCCGCCTGTGGGCGTGTCGCAGCGACGCGCGCATGACCCTCGCCTCCCTGCAGCGCCTCGGCGGCGTCGCTGGAGTCCTGGCAGAACACGCCGACCGTGCGGTCGAGCTGATCTTTGCCCACGGCGGAGAGAGGGTTCTGCGCAAGCTGCTCTGCGCGCTGGTAACCAAGGAGGGAACGCGCCGCGCCCGCAGTCGAGAGCAGCTCATCATCGAAGGTGCCGACAGCACCCAAGCAGAAGAAATCCTCGACCACTTGCTGGAGCACCGGCTGTTGAGCAGCTTCTCCGAAGGTGGTCAGACCTGGATCGAGCTCGCCCACGAGTCGCTCATCGAACACTGGAGCCTGCTCCGCGCTTGGGTCCGAGAGGATCCGGAGCGGCGGCGTTGGCGCGAAGAGCTGGAGGCCGCCGCGCGCGGCTGGCAGGGTCGGGGACGCCCCGCCGACATGCTCTGGGGCGGAGCAACCCTGTCTCAGGCACAAGCGCAGCGCTGGTTGCCTGGCGTCGCGGAGCTGCTCGATCCCCTCGCCTTGGACTTCTTGGACGAAGGAGAGCAACTCGAACAACGGCGCCGCTGGCGACGACAGCTCGGCATCGTGGGCACCGTCGTCTTGCTGGCCCTTAGCGCGTTGGCGTCGTTTCTGGGCATGCGCGAGTACCAATCACGTGAGGCAGAGGCGAGCTTGGCCGTCGAGCGGGCCAACCGTGCTGAGACCGAAGCTCGCGAAGCGCGCCGCCAAGCCCTCGACGAGGCCGAGAGAGCTCGCGAGGAGGCACTCAAGGCGAAGCTGGCCGAGCTCGAAGCCAGCGAGGCCTCGCGTGAAGCCAAATCGAGGGAGCTCGCCGCGTACGCCGACGAGGCCCTCGCTCACGACCCAGACCTCGCCTTGCTGCTCGGTCTCGAAGCGGTCAAAATGAAGGCGTCCTTCGAAGCCACCGATGTGTTGCAGCGCGCACTGCTGCAACTTGCCGCCGCCGAGCCGCTGGTCCTCACGCCCCACAACGGGAGCATCTTGGAGCTTGCGTTCTCCCCTGACGGTCTGCGCTTTGCCAGCGCCAGCGCCGATGGCAGCATACGCCTCTGGAGTGTGAACGGCGAGCTGCTGCGTGAGTTCCGTGGACATCGAGGCGCGGTACGAAGCGTCGCTTTCAGCCCCGATGGAGCGCACATCCTGAGTGCCTCGGCCGATGGCAGCGCGCGCGTCTGGGAGCTTGACGGCACGGAGCGCTTCGTGCTCCTCGGTCACGAACACGAGCTCATCAGCGCGCGCTATAGTCCCGACGGAGAGACCATCCTCAGCGCCTCACTGGATGGCACCGCTCGGCTGTGGACGGCTCGAGGTGCGAGCCTTGCAGTGCTGATTGGGCACGAGGCTGAGCTCACGGCGGCGAGCTTCAGCGTTGATGGTCAGCGAGTGCTGACGGCCTCGGCGGACGGTAGCTTGCGCCTTTGGACGGTGAGCGGACGCGAGCTGAGGGTGATTCGCGCCCACCGCGATCGGGTCGAGCACGCCGAGTTCAGCCACGATGGACAGCATCTGCTGAGCATGTCGTTGGACCGCACCATCCGAGTCTGGACCGCCGAAGGCGAGGAATCGAGTGTCATCCGGTCTCGGAGATTGGGCTTTCGCAGCGCCCACTTCGATCCCACGGGCCAGCGTATCCTGGCCAGTCTAGGCGACAATACGGTGCGCATCTGGACCCTCGATGGGCGGGAGATGGTCAAGCTCAGTGGCCATGAAGCGGAGGTGGTGAGCGCGTGCTTCAGCCCCGATGGGAGCCGGGTATTGACGGCCTCTCGTGATGGAACAGCGCGCCTGTGGACGGCCCAGGGACGTCGTCTCGCAGTATTCCGAGGCGCGCCATCGTACCTGGAGGGAGCGGTCTTCTCGTTTGATGAGCGGCGCGTGCTCGGCTTGGGCGGAGATTACCGTATTCGCATGCACCACATCGAAACGCAGCCACTTCTGCAGCTCGCCGCGTCGCAGACGCAGCGGGAGCTGAGCCCCGAAGAGCGGCAACGCTTTGGGCTCGAGCAAGCGCAGAAGGGCTACTCGTTGTGGGCGGCAGCTCGAGAGCCCTCAGCGCGCCAGTATCTCTCGGAGTTTGCCAGCAATGAAGAAGAGTTGCGCGGAATGCTCGAGGATCTGGGTCGCTACTATGCGGAGAATGGAGAGGTCGAGAGGGCGAGGGATCTCTACGTCTCGATGATTGAAGAAAACCCGAACCGTTTCGAGCGGGTAGGCTATCAGCTCGAGCTGATGTTCGTGCTCGCGAGCCTCGATGAACTCGAGCAGACGACCGACGTGATCGTGCAGACCGCGCATGCCTATCGGGAAGCGCGAGAGCGGCGCCTCGAAGGCTACAGCGAAGAGCTCGACGCGCGCTATGGAGAACAGCTCGCGCAGTTCATCCGCGACACCGCCCGAGCCAATGACAGACGCGCTGCTGAGAGCCCAGCCTATCTGACCGCAGCAGCGAGCCTCTACGAGCTCTACCTGGACACCTTCCCGGATTCCCCCGAGGCCTATGACTTGGCCTTCAGTTACGCCGACTTGCTCTACCGAATGCGAGACCTGGAGACCGCGGCGCTGCGCTATTGGCGGGTCTTCGAGCTGGGAGAGCAACGTGAGCGCGCCGAGGATGCAGCCTTTGCAGCTGTGCTCAGCCTCTTCGAAGCGAGTGTCTTGCCAAGCTGCCCGCCGCTGCCCGAGCTGGCTGAGGGTGTAGAGCCGGGCACCTACGAAGCGCTCGAGATGCCCCCGTGTCGGCAGCGTTTGGTGGAGGCAGGCGAGCGCTATCTGGCGGCCTTTGGAGCTGGAGAGCGGTCTCGGGATCTTCGCTATACGATCGCAAAAAGCTATTATGATTACAACCACTTCGACGCAGCAATCAGACACTTCCACGACAACGCGCAGCGTTTTGGAGACAGCGAGCGCGGGCTAGCGAGCGCGCATTTGCTCTTGGAATCGCTGTTCATGAGTGGTGATTTCGCGGCGATGTGGGCCGTGGTGAAAGACTTTCGTGGCACCGAGCTCGACAGAGCACCGCTGCGGGAGAAGCTCGAGGAGTATGAGCTTGGGCTCGCCAAGCGCTACTGTGCCGACCTGCGTGAGGCTCGCCCGTGGAAGAGCTCGACCTGGCTGCAGACCTGGAACCTGAGCCCAACTTGGCCGAGCTGTGAAGCGAAATGATGAGCCGCTGTCTACGGGAGCGGTCACTGTTGGGCTCGAAGAGCGCGAGCTCAGTCGGCCACGAAGGCAGCAGTGAGGGCCCGTTGGCATGGCGGAAGCGGCCCGTGCGTCATGCCGCTGGTATTCCTCATCATCAAGCTGCTACACTTCCAGTGCGCGCCGACGAGGCCGCGCCCAGCATCAGACCGAGACCTCGATGGAGATGACGTCGTCAACCATGCGCGCACCACTGGCGACCTTCTTCGCCACCATTGCCCTCATTTGGGGTTGCGATGAAACGCTGCCCTACGCTGCCCGTGGCTCTTGGTCTCTGGGGAGAGCGACGCTGAAGGTGTATTCACTCTGGCTCTCCATCGAGAGAGCGGACAGGGCATTGTCCTCACCGCCAACGACCCGGAGCTTTGCACCTCTGCCTGTCTCGATGACGCAGGCGCGCGCCTCGTCTCCTCCGATGACCAAGGCAGCGCGCTCTGGGACCTGCACAGTGGGCAACGCAGCACATTGAGCGCAACACGATTGCAGTGTGTGGGGCTCGGAACCGACGGATACACGATTCTGCTTCAATCCCCCAGCTCCACGGCTGAGGGGGCGCTGTGGACGGCGTCCTTCGATGCCCTCCTCCCCGCTCGCATCCTTGCGGAGCACTCTCCCAGCTCCATCCTGACAGGCGGACAAAGCCCTTGGACCACCTCTTTCCCCATCGTCGACAACGCCATCTTTCTGCTGGAGCCAACAGCAGCACCGGGCTATCAACGCCTCCTCCGAACGCCCCTCGACGGCAGCCCGGCCACGTTGCTGGCAGAGGCACAGTTCGGGCCCCCCATGTTGCCAGCAAATGGCATGTGGATTCGGCCCGATGGGCGCACTCTCGAATACATCGCCAGCGTTGATGACCTCTGGGCCATCTTTCGGGTCTCTCTGGATGGCTCGTCGCCTCCGGTCGAGCTGATGCGACACAACGGCGAGCTCGTCATGGAACTGCAGTTCGACTGAGCTCGACCTCCCCGCGCAGTCACTGCTGGCCTTTGCGCAGCAGCGCCAAAACTCCGACTGAAGCAAGCTCGCGAAAGCTTGTGCCGAGCGCCCCGCCCCTCTACCCTACTCAACGTTGAGTCGACCACGCGAGGAATCGATGGCCAGAAAAAAGAAGACCGACTCCGAGCCCACCGCCACCACTGAGGCGCTCGTACCCGCCCACCAAGAAAGCACCCCGCCGCTGCCCGAGTACCGAGACCTGGCCCTGGCCCATCTCGACGCGCTCGCCCACGCGGCCATCCGCAACACCAAGAGCGAAGCGCTGAGCGCGGGCAAACCCATCGAGGAGCTGGAGACAGCCGAAGCCTACTACGAGGCAGCCGCCCGAATCGAGGCGGTCGCCGCGCAGCTCGGCTGGCTGCTGCCATTGCAAGAGCTCGCACTTCGCTATGGGCTCGACCCCGTCGAGCTCGACGCGCTGGTGTGGGCCTTCGTACAACAGTCCCGAACGCAAGGGCTTCCCACCCTGGGCGAGTTCCTGATCGCTCGTTTCGACGTCTCTGCCGAGCGCAACCAGGCGCTCTCGCTCTTTCGTCCCGAGGCGAAGCTACGCCACTGGGGCTTGATGCGCTTGCTCGTCGGCCCCGAATCGCTGGCAGACAACCTGCTGCAGCGCGTCATCTCTTTACCAGAGCCGGTGAATGCTTTCCTCATGGGAGAGCGGAGCCTGGGTGAGCTGTTGGCGACGGTGGCGACGATGCTGCGCGTCGACGAGAACGCACGACCTGTTCGCGGCATAGGCGAGAAGCGCGTTGGCATCCCCGCTGAAGATGAGCTGCGCGGTCTCCTACAGCACTACGTCGAGCACTTTGGCTCAAGCGGCCAGATGGTGGCGCCACGCAGCCTGGTGGTCGAGCTCTGCGCCCCCAGGAAAGCCGGCACCAGCAGCACGATCCGTCAACTAGCCCGCGACTTTGGCGCGCTGCTCGTGGAATTCGACGCCTCGCGTTTGGCGGTCTACCCACTGCAAATGCAGCTCCAGATCATCGACGAGGCCGCCGCCGTGCTGCGGCTCTATGACGCTTGGTTGGCGATCGACCGCGTTGAGGCCCTCGAAGGCAACGGACCCAGCTTGGAGGCACTGGCCAAGCTCACCGAAAAGGTGCCTACAGCGGTCTTCTTCACCACACGAAGCACTCTCCCCGCCACGCATCCCCTGGCGGTCTGCGCTCTGTGTCACGTGGACGTGTCCGCCCCTGAAGAAACCCGGCAGGTGCTCTGGCGCCACGAGCTCGCGGAAGAGGGTATCGTCCTGCCGGCTGACGAGGACCTGCGCATGCTGGCCTCGAAATTCGATTTCAGCGCAGGACTCATCTCCAACGCAGCGCGCCTGGTGGGCTTGCGCAGCACCCGACAAGGAGCCTCGCCAGACTTTGCCGAGCTCGACGCAAGCGGCTATCAGCAACAGCGGGGAAATCTGGGCGACGTCGCCAAGATGCGCAGAGGCCGAGGACGACTCGACGATCTGGTCCTACCAGAGAGCGAAAAGGTAGGTATCCGCGAAATCATCCGCGCCGCAACCTACCGCACCAAACTGCTGCATGGCTGGGGCTTCAAGGAACGCTTCACCTACGGCACGGGCATCGTCGCGCTCTTCAGCGGCGAGCCAGGTACAGGAAAATCCTTTGCGGCCGAGGTCATCGCTGGTGCGCTTGGTCTGGACCTCTTCCAGGTCGCCGCACAGCAGGTGGTGAGCAAGTGGGTCGGCGAAACGGAGAAACAGATCGAGCGCATCTTCGAAGAGGCCAAGGCGAGCCGAGCAGTGCTGCTCTTCGACGAGGCCGACAGCCTCCTGGGCGCACGAACCGAGGTCAAGACAGCCAGCGATCGCTACGCCAACATGGCCACCAACCAGCTCCTACAAGCGATCGAGGCCTATGAGGGGGTGGTCATCCTCACCACCAATCTGGAAGAAAACCTCGACTCCGCCGCCGAGCGGCGCATCCTCTTCAGGATTCGCTTCCCGTTCCCTGGCAAGGAGGAGCGCACCGAGCTGTGGCGCCGCATGCTTCCGAAGAAAGCACCCAAATCCGATGACATCGATTTCGAGGAGCTCGGCGAGTACTACGAGCTCAGCGGCGGACACATCAAGAACGCGATCATCCGCGCTGGATATGAAGCGCTCGAGCGCGGAACTAGCCTCGACATGGAGGCGCTCGCCGAGGCCGCAGAACGAGAGGCCACCACCACTGGACGACTGGTCCGGCGCGACGAGACAGGGGTCTACGTCTGAGCGTTCCCGCTGGTACCATTTGTCACACCCCGCTTCGCACAGGGCCCCCCAGTCTCCAGCGCGGTGCGCCTGCAACGAGTGCCAGAGCGCGTTTTCCGCTCCTTTTCGTTCCACCATTCACTGTTCAGCCGTTGAAATCGGCTGCCTGCCGTCCTCGAAGCCAAATATCGAGCTTGGCACAGGATTGGCAGGGTTGGCAGTTTTGGAGGGAGGTAACGATGCCTGCAGAACAAACCTATACTGTCAAACCTGGTGATACCCTGAGCAAGATTGCCGACGCACTGGACGTCCCTGGTGGATACCAGGCGATCGCGCGCCTCAACAACCTTTCGAACCCCAACAAAATCAGCGTTGGGCAGAACTTGCGCATTCCCGGTGGCAGCAGCAACGCGCCGAGCAATGCCGGCTCCAGCGGCGGTGGTGGCAACCAAACCTTGACCTACACCGTGCGCAGCGGGGATACCCTCGCCAAGATCGCAGAACGCTTCAATTATCCTGGTGGTTACCAGGCGCTGGCCCGGGCCAACGGCATCTCCAACCCCAACAACATCTCTGTGGGCCAGAAGCTGAAGGTCGGCAACGGTGCCTCGGGTGGCGGCGGACAGACTGCTCCGGCGCCCAATACTGGAGCCCCGGCACCGGCCCCAGCTCCCGCTCCTCAGGACAACGGTCGCAAGGACGCACCGGTCCCCGGTGAGTCGGCATGGATTGGGAAGGCCGTCAGCTACAACAGCGCCCGCCCCTACTCCAAGGCGCAATGGCGTGAATTCCAGGAGAAAATCGGCACCACTCCCGATGGGTCTCCCGGAAAAATGACCGCGCGCGCCGTCTACCGTTGGCAGGAGTCACACAACCTCACCAAAGACGGCCAGCTTGGACCCGCCACCGCGCGTACCCTGGGCTACCAAGGCGGTACCAGCCCCGGCAATGGCGGCAACGCGGAAGAGCCCTCCGGCCCCGGCAATGGCAGCGTCACTGGCCTCCGTCAGCGCATCCTCGACATCGCCCACTCTACCTTGAGCACCCGCACCGGCCATCACTACTATTCTCAGCCTGGTGCTCTCACTCAAGATCCCCTCGCCAAGCCTCCACTGCGCTCCGACTGTTCTCAGTGGGTGCGCGCCGTCTACCTCCAGGCTGGCGCTGGCGACCCCGGTACCTACACCGGCGCCATGGTCACCAAGTCCAAAAAGACCAGCAACCCCATCCCTGGCGACATCATGCTCAAGAGCGGCCACGTCGAGCTCTACATCGGCAACGGTGAGACCATCGGCCACGGCTCGCCCCCCATCGACAAGAGCACGACCGCGTACTGGAAGGGACGCGGCATGTACTACGCCACCTACGACTTCCTCAATCGCTGATCGATACCCATTGGACAGCCGTTCGCGCAATCGCCGAGCTCGCCACCACAGCAAATCCTATGGCTTGTCGCGAGCGGCGCCGTGCGCTCACCTCCCTACTTGTCCATCGGACGGCACGCTTGCGACATCTCGACTCGACCTCACCCCGCACGCAGAGCTTCGTCGCTTGCGCTGCGGGGTTTGCCTTATTGTTTGCCCTCTCCGCCTGCAAACCCGAGCAATCCGCTCCACCCAAGGCAGAGAAGGCAACCGCTGTAACTCAGGAGACAGCAGCCACGGCCCCTCCGGCCGAAGCCGACGCGCCTGACAGCGCTGTCGCGCCGCTGCCCCCTCCAGAGCCCAACCCGCCCGAGGTGGCGCAGGAAGAGGCCCCCGTGAAAGCTCGATTCGCAAACATCCAAGAGATGCAACAACATAGCAGCGCCGCCCCCGCCATCAAGGACCCCAACGACCCTCGCGCGCTCCGCTTCGCCGAGTGCCAAGAAAGCATGTTGCTCCTCGACGGCGTCGACGCGCTCAGCCCCGAAGACCTCGCTCTGCTCGCAAGCAGCGAGGCCATGTGCCTCTTCCTCGACGACTACACCACCCTCGACGCCAACACCGCGCGCGCCCTTGCGCAGTTCCCAGGTGATCGCCTCTACCTCGGCAAGCTCAGCGAGGTCTCCAGCGACGCGCTGCAAGAACTGGCAGCCTGGAAGGGACAGTGGCTCTACCTCGACGGTCTCACCGCTCTCGACACGGACAGCGCTCAGGCCCTCGCCGCTTGGAAAGGCTCCGTGCTCTCCCTCAACGGACTGCGCCAGATTGACACGAGCCTCGCCCAGAGCTTGGCCACCTGGCCCGGCTACGACCTCTCCCTCAACGCGCTCGGCACGCTCAATTCCGCCAGCGCCCAGGCCTTGGCACAGTGGAAGGGTACGCTGCTGCACCTTGAGGGCCTCGTCGCCATCGATGCAGGCACAGCAGAGGCACTCGCTTCCTGGAAGGAAGGACTGCAATTACACCTCAACGGTCTTCGCAGCCTCGATGCCGCATGTGCTGCCGCCTTCGCCAAGTGGCTCGGCACACAGCTCCACTTCCGCGGACTGAGCACCCTCGACGCCGAGACCGCGACAGCCCTCTCGCCATGGGAGGGACTCTACCTGACACTCGACGGCCTGAGCACCCTCGACGCAGCGACCGCCGCTGCTCTCGCCACCTGGAAGGGGCAATCGCTGAGCTTGAACGGCCTTCGTAGCTTGGACCAAGCCAGCGTCGACGCCCTTCGCCTCCGGCAGAGCAAATACCTCTACGTCGAAGGCCTCGACCCCACGACCGCTGCCGCGCTCAATCTCGACAGCCAACCGTAGCGCTCGGCGCTCAGGGGATCCACTCTTTCGCGGCCCGCTCCTCCAGCACCTTGCCGCCAGCGCTGTTGTCGAGCAGGTCCTGGAGCTTTCCATCGACAGTACGGGGCACACGCGGTTTCTTGCCCTGCGACGTCTTTGCAGACACCAGGGGCGCGTCGTCCGCCTTTCCTTCTTGGATCACGTCAATGGGCATCTCTTGCATACTGCCCGAGGGGATCCGGAGGCTGAGCTCGTGGCTCGGCGATGAGGTGGACAGGGCGTAGGGGTTTGGCAGCGCATTTGGTGCCTCGGGTCGCAGGGCAAGAGCGAGCAGCGCGAGCAGCGCTGCGACCAGCGCGACCCCAAAGATGGCGGAACGAAGAGGGCTGCGTCGGGCACGCATCGGCTCGGGCAAGGCGCGTAGTCGTTCGTCGTTGCGTCGGATCTGGGCTTCCAACGCCTCCAGCGCGGTGTTCTGCTCAGCAATCGCCGGAACCGTCGTTTCTGCGCTCACCACGCCGTGGAGCCCGTCCGCAGCTGTCGCGGTACTGGGCTGCTGAGCTCGATTCCAGAAACGCTCGCGCTCCTGCTGTAGGGCTAGCTCACCGGCGCGGCGACGCGCCTGCGCACGCTCTTCCTGCTCGGCCTGGCGCTTCGCTTCCCGCTGTCGTCGGGCGTCGAGGACCCTTTGATGTTCGGCCTGGGTGGCTGAGCACTGCTCGACGAGCAGACTCTGGATGAGGCCTTCACTGGGGCGCTTGTTGGATGAAGCTGAACTGAGGAATTGGCTGGCGGGGCTGCGGTTCATGGCTGACTCCGTCCTTGTTGGCAGGGGGCGAGTTGCCCATCACCAACACAGAGGCAGCGGCACTGCCTGGCGTGACTTCTTTTTTTCGCTTTCGCAGATGGTCACCGTCGAGCTGCTCTCCCCCAGCCATCCGACCGAGGACTGCACTCCTCGAGCGGGCGCACAGCGCTCCCGCGTTGAGTCGAGATGGTCGAGGAACGCGGCCACCAGGGCTGCATTAGAACATCATCTCGAGGTCCATGACCTGGTCTTCGATCTGCATGCTCTTTCGCCGAGCCGGAGACGAAGGACTCGGAGCGTAGTAGTCTCGCTGCTGCGTTTCGAGAATGAGGCTGGGGGGATATTCAATCTGGTAGCTCAACTCGAAAACCTGCTTCTCCTTCGGGGCGAGTTTCAGCTCCCAGAAGAAGAGCCCCTTCGAATCCGGGCTCGCCTCTGGCTTGATCCGCACGTTGCTCACTACAATGTCCTTGTTCTCAGAGACTGGAATACGATCGGCGAGACTTACCGAGGTGGCGGCATCGGAGAGGTTCTCGACGCTGATGATGAAGGAGACCTGCATCAGATTGCGCTTTTTGCGAATGATCGAGCTGCGCTTGCGATCCAGGCTTCTCGACAGCTTCAGGTGTTCTGCGAAGCCAAGGAAGAGCGCGAAGTTCTCGCCGTCGGCGATGAAGTCGAGCTCGGTCATGCCGACGAAGGCACCGTCTTGGTAGAGGGAGACGCTGCCTGGGAGGAAGGAGCGACCGCTGCCGTTGTTCATCTCGAGGGTGCGGGCGGCGTTGAGGGATTGTTCTGGCACCGCGACGATTTTTTGGCTGGCGGCGAGGGCGTTGCTGCCGATGAGCAGGCGCACAGGGTGGCCGTCGCCGCGCACCGTCTTGGTGTTGAGGGCTTGGAAGTGGGCGGTGGTGCCGCGATATTCGAGGCTTTGGAAGAGCTGCACCGTGCGGCTCTGGGTGATCTGCAGCATCTCCATGTTGCTCTGGTAGACCTCTTCGAAGTTTTGCGATTTCGCTTGCATCTTGTTCCAGCCCTCAGCCTGACCCGCGTAGGCTTGCTCGGCGCGCGAGTATGAGGAGACCTTGCTGGTCATGACGCGCGACGATTGTTGAGTGTCACCCAGGGTGAGGGCCTCGAGTTCAGGAATACGCATCGCCTCGGTGGAGGACTGGGTGGAGAAGGAGAGCTGGGCCGCGGTCCAGTCCTCGCCACTGGTCTGGGTGACGACTGCATACGAAGAGAGCTCGACGTTGCTTTGGTCGCTCTCGACGCGTAGCTCGTGCACGGGTTCCCAGGTGGCACCGGGCATGAGGTAGGAGACGTCGATGGTGCAAGGCTCGTGCTGTTGACTGGCGAGGGTGACGAGGATGGTGGTCTGTTCGAGGTTCATGAGGCTGTCGAGCTCATAGAGTGAGAGCCTCGCGGCTTCGAGCTCGGGGAGCAGCTCGTTGCGTTTGAGTTGAGTGGCGCGTCGGGCTTCGGCGGTGGTGCGCAGGGAGTCGCTAACGAAGTTGACGACGCTGCCGTAGCTCTCGACGCCGAGCTTGCCGTTGGTGCTGTCGTGGGTGAGTTTCTCCATGGAGAAGGCACGGATGGACTCGATCTGGTCTTGTTCGGCGGCGAGGATGGCGAGCTCGTCGTCGAGGGCGGTGAGCTGGTTGGCGAGTTTGTCGTATTGGTCTTGGGCCGTTTTGTAGGTCTGGTCGCTGCTTCTGGCGAGGAAGGTGCGTTGGACCCGGACATCGAGGATGTTCCCAGCGCTGACGCCGACGCGAACGGAGCCGTCGTCGACCCAACCGGGGAGCTTGGTGAAGGCGTAGACCACGGGGTCGGGGCTGAGTTCGACCGTGGCTTGGCGCGTGAGCAGGGCGCGATCGGAGTAGACCGTGACCTTGGTGATGGTGGAGTCGATGGCGTTGAGCGGCTCTGTTGGACTGGAGAGCTCGGGCTCGGGGAGCGTGGGAAGCAAACTCTCAGCGGCTGTGCTGTCGCTGAGATCGGAGACGGGGTGAGAAGCGGCGACCTGTTGCGTGGTCCCACAAGCCGGCAGAATGAGGCTGAGCAGTGTGAGGAGGGTCGGGAATCGAGCTTTCATAGCGGTGATCCTTCGTTTCGAGAGCGTTGGGTTTTCGCCGGGTTCCTAGGGCGGTGCACTGCACATTCTGGACGGCGAGGTCGTTGGTGGCCGCGCGTCGGGTGGAACGTGCAAGCTCAGAAATGGGTCTGACTGAGTGCAGCTTTGAACCCTCATCAGAACAGGACACAGACGAAGAAACGAAGGACGCGATACTTTTGGGGCAATCGCTGGGGCCCCACATTGCGACGGCGGCTCATCTTTCAAGATTCCGCTCGCATCCGAGAGCCCCTCGCAGCGCTGCTCGTGCGCCTCGGACGGACTGGCTGCGCTCGCTTTTCTAAGGACGAAAGGGTGATGCCCAACTGAGCCGAGACCAAGCGACCGCCAGGACGGGGTTCTTGGTATTCGTTCGCTCTCGCGAGACCCTCGCAGCGCTGCGCAGGCGCATCGGATGCGCCCGCGACAGACGCTGGCTCGTGCCTCGCTTCGCTCACTTCAGCGGAGATGCCCCTCTGCAACCCATTGGAGCTTGCCCAGTTTTCTGTACTCCGCCTCGACGGAGCGAAGGAAGTGCTGTTGAATCACGCAGGTCCTCGAGGCCTGTCCCCCCGCCTCGCCCAGCGCCAAGGCCGCCGCGCGCAGCACCACCTCCTTGATGTGGCCGCCACTGAGCTCATAGTCTTGCGCGAGTTGCTCGAAGTCCACGTCGGCCCCTAGCGGCAGCCGAGCAGGAACCAGCTTGCGCCAGAGGCGCTCGCGCGCCGCAGCATCGGGCTGCTCGAAGGCGATACGAAATCGAATGCGCCGCTGGAAGGCCTCATCGATGCTCGCTTCGTGGTTGGTGGTCAGGATCACGAGCCCGTCGAAGCGTTCGATTCTCTGCAGCAAGTACCCCACCTCGAGGTTGGCGTAGCGGTCGACGCTCGACTTGACCTCGGTCCGCTTCGCAAAGATCGCGTCCGCTTCATCGAAGAGCAGAATAATCTCGCCTCCTTGTGCCGCGTCGAAGAGCTGGCCGAGGTGCTTCTCGGTCTCTCCGATGTATTTGGACACGAGCTGCGACAGGTCGACCCGATAGACCTCCAAACCCAGAACCCGCGCGATGGCGCTGGCGGCGTGGCTCTTTCCGGTTCCAGGCGGCCCGGAGAAGAGCGCTGTGACACCCAAACCATAGGGGATGCTCTCTGCGAAGCCGAGCTCGTTGGCCAACACCTGCCGGTGTTGCAGGTAGCTGAGCAGCTCATCGAGCAAGCTCTGGTTCTCATCACTCAGGATCAAGGAGTCGAGGCGAACATCGTTGCTCTCGGCTTGCGCCAGTGCGCCCAGCCCCGAGCGTCCCTCGGCGCGGGCAGCCTCGCAGTATTGTTCGAAGCGACGACGCTCACTGGGTGCGCGCTCGCTGGCCAGCGAAGCCCGCGCCTGGCTGGCAGCGTGCGCTATCTGGCCTTGGGAGAGCAGGAAGCGTCCTGCCAGCTCGCTCAGCCGCGGTTCTGGCAGCTCGCCCCGGCAAACGCTGGTCCACAGCGCCAGGCGCTCGCTGCGGTTGGGCAGGGTGAGACGCAGGGTGTGTTCGGGGGCGAGCTCGAGCCAGTCGGGTGGGGTCGCAGAGAGTTTCCAGATCAGGGTCAACGGCTCGAGCTGTGGCCACGCCCCAGTCGCAGCTTCACAGAGGCGATAGCACCACCTTCTGGCGTCAGTGCAGTCCTCGAGACCTTCGACGAGGATGGCGAGCTCGCCGAGTGCAGCCATGGTGCAGGCGCGACGGATGCGCTCGTCGCCTTCGTCGAGCGCGAGGGCCTTGGGCAGCTCGAGGCGGTACAGACCTCGGCGTCCCAGGGCGGTTGCGAGGTGTTGTGCCACGCTGCTGCGGCCACTGCCAGCAGGTCCACAGACAGCGAGCTGGCTGTTGGCTCGGCTGGCTCGGGCGTGGATTGGGGTGCGGGGCTCTTTGCGGCGGCCCTCGACCAAGCGCCGGATGCTGGAGGCGACAGCGCGGGCGATGCTGTTGGGCAACGCCAGCTCAACGTCCTCGAGGGCCTCGCTGGGCAGGTCTGGGGCACTCGCTCGGAGGTACTCGATACACTCGGGCTGCAAGTAGACCTCGTGGACGAAGCCGCGCTCGTCGGTGGAGAAGGAGAGGAGATGAGTGCGGGCGAGCTTGGAATGACGCAGCCAAAGCGGATCGAGGGACGAACGCTGTTGCGGCCCAAAGTCAGCGTTTCCAGGGTTGGGCTCAGGATCGACGAACAAGAGCGCCAGGCACTGCTGTTCTCGGGTCTCGAGCTGTAATCGAAAACACAGGTCCAACCAGCGCGCAGCGCCTTCGTCACCCGTCTCAGCGAGCTCGTCGACGGTCAACAGGAATCCGGGCCAGCACTGAGGGGATTGCGCGAAGAGCTCACAGGCCTCCTGGAGGCTGCTTGCCGACAGCTTGGGCGGGAGAAGCTGCAGGTGTTGTTGCTTGCTCGCGAGGGTTGTGGCGTGCAATGGGCTCATCGTCGACATCCTTTGCTCGAGGTACTGAGTCACGAAGTGGCTTCGACAGGAACGCGTCTGCTCACTGTTCACATTGTCGAAAGCACTCGCCAAAGGTTGCCTACTTTTTTTCGTTCAGACCTTGCTCACTCTCGCGAAAGGAGCTCTCTACTACCGCAATTCCTGTTGAATACCGATTGGATACCTGCCCATCACAAGGACTGCAGTCCCTGCAGCGTGTGGCCACCGGCAAAGAGCATGTCGCCATAGCACGCAAGCTCCCTCGCCCCATGCTCCCCTAGGCTCACGGTCCAGCGCCATTCACCACTGTATTTGTCGCGAGCATGAATGAGCTTGGTATACAATTCGGCGTAGAGCACAAGGTCGCCTGCGACGATCGGTGATTGCGGGAACTCTCTGCCCTGATGACGCCAAACCTCTGCTCCCGTCTGCGCATCCAGCGCTCGCATCAGCCCCTCTTCTGTTCCCATGAAGAGTAATCCATCGGAATACGCCATGTACGGAACTGGCAATCCCTCGACACGCACTGACCAGAGAACCACACCTGTCTCGGCCTGCAGCGCGTACACGAACTGTCCCCTGGTAAACACGATGCCGTGCTCTGATGCGACGATGGGCATGCTCAAGTAGTTCGCAGTCAGCGCGGTGCTCCACAGTACTGTGCCGCTGTCCAGATCGAGGGCATAGAGGCTGTCCCGCACCGACACGAACAGCCGTTCGTCCAGCGCCGCCATACCTCCAATATCGATGGTCCACCGACTTTCCTCATGGGGAAACCTGACATCCCACTGGAGCTTGCCTTTCATGTCGAACTTCATCATCACGCCATCGTCCTCGGGGGGGCTCTCTTGGCCGTTGACATAGACCGCATCACGATAGATGAGCGGCCTGGCGATATTCGAGCGCACCTCAGTCCAACGCCACAGCTCTTCGTCCGGTTCCAGTCCAAACGCCACGAAGTCATATCCCAACCCAACGAACACGCGCTCACCGTCGAAGGCCATTTCGGAGAGCGCAGATCGCCGCGGCGTCTCCCAATGATGAAGGACCGTTCCACTCGCAGGGTCCAAAAGCTGATAGCCGTCACGAGAACCGTAGCCCAGATAGCGCCCACTGGCGCTGGGAGAGAGTGAAGAGCCTGAGAGCTGGAGTTGCCAACGCTGTTCCGGAGGTGTGGGCAAATGACAGGGATATTCGGCAGTGCGCTGCGCATTTCCGCGGTGCATCGCAAGCGCTGGGTCGTGTGGCATCACCTCCTCGCCTGTTGGCTCCGGTCCGGCGAGCCGACCGACAGACACCGTCGACGAGCACGCCATCACCGCCAGTAACGTCAAGGCCGCTCCAGACTGAACAGACCTCCGTAACGATCTGAAAATCGATGGGACGACGCTGGATTTCATCATGACCCCTGTATTCTTCACGAATGTTCGTTCGCAGACCTAGACCGCGCAGGAGCAATGGCGAATGGGTACCTGCCCATCACAGGGACTGCAGTCCATGCAGCGTGTGGCCTCCGGCAATGAGCATGTCGCCGTAGCACGCAAGCTCCCTCGCATCCTCCCTGAGGCTCACAGTCCAACGCCATTCTCCACTGTGCTTGTCCAAGGCGTGAACCAACTGACTACAAAGCTCGACATAGAGCAGTAAGTCCCCGGCGATAATCGGGGTCTGAGCCCATTCCCCACGTTGCTGCTGCCAAAGCACTACCCCCGTCTGGGCATCGTAGGCACTGACAAGGCCTTCTTGTGAGGCGAGGTAGACGAGCCCGTCCGAATACGTCAACTCACCCGCAGCGCGCCCCTCGAAACTACTTGACCAGAGGAGCGTGCCTGTCTCAGCCTGAACGGCATACAAGGAATCACCTCGTGTGAATACGATTCCGAGTTCCTCTGCGACAACGGGCATCTTGAGATTGTATCGTTGGCTCAGCTCGAGGTTCCAGCTCTCTGCGCCGCTCTCCAGGTCCAAGGCGTAGAGCCGTTGTTGTACGGAAACGACGACAAGCTCTCCCATCGCCGCAGGACCCCTCACAAAAACGGATTGCGTTTCGGGTCGACGGGATGGGAAACGAACCTCCCACAGCAGCTTGCCTTCAAGGTCGAACTTCCTCAACAGCGCCTCTTTGGCGGGAGGGGGCTCGATGGCGTTGACGTAAAGGGCCTCTCGATACAATAGAGGCGTCGCTGCATGAGACCGCCCCTCTGTCGAACGCCACAGCTCTTCGGCAGGCTCGAGCCCCATGGCGACGAGGTCGTAGCCCAAGCCAACGAACACACGCTCGCCATCGAAGGCCATCTCCGACCGCGCTGAGCGACGTGGCGCCTTCCAGCGAAACAAGACATCTCCGCTCAAAGGATCCATGAGTTGGTAGCTGCCATCACCAGAGCCATAGCCGACATAGCGTTCACTGACGATGGGCGAGAGCATGGAGCCCGAGTAGAACGTATGCTGCCACCGATACTCCGGAGGTGTGGGCAAGTGACAGGGATACTCGCCAGTTCGCTGAGCGTTGGCGCGGTACATGGCTGTCGCTGGGTCGTGCTGCATCAGCGCCTCCAGTGACGCTGGCGCGGTGAGCCTGCTGGCAGGTACCGTCGTCGAACAGGCCGCCACCACCAGCGCCAAGGAAGGAACAGCACGCGCAGCCAGGGTCAGCACGACAAGAAAGAATGGGATGTTGCGCATTTCCATCATTGGCTCCTGCATTCGCCGCGCTTGATGCCCGCAGCAATGTCTTCGGGAAGCGTGACAACGGGTGTGTTGTCTTCGAGCTGTTCGTCCCCCCCTATTTTGTGCTGCACCCAAGGGCAATCGTAGCCCGCTTTGGAGCTTCCTCGGTGACCATAGACCTCGACTTCTCCCGACTTCAGCCCCGCCTCCAGCGCCTGCAGCAGCGCCTCACCCAGGGACACTCGCCCTTCGCTCCGGTTGGCAGAGCCGCTGCAACTGTGCAGCACCACCTTCACGTCGCCGACCATGTAGTCGCGCGCCACTGGGGTCAGCGCTTCCGGGGTTCGCAGGGACTCACCGCCCTCATAATCCTCACCCGTTTCGGGGTCGATGGGGTCAGAGACCAAGCCTTCTCGCCCGTGTTCGGAATCGGACAGCAATCCGTATTCGACACCGTGCCCAATCAGGTGAACCTCGGCGATCTTCGGCGGGTTCTCGGGACGCTGCTCGGCGAGCAGCTTGCCGATGGAGCGCAGCCCCTCGACGATGTCCTCGCCGTGGCGGAAGACCATGGGCGCGTTGGGCATCAGCTTGCCCGTGCCAGGATTGAAACCGAAGCAGTTCGAGCGCGCCGCCACCAGCTCCGCGCCGACCTTGGCGAAGGTCTTGCGATCGAAGTCGTAGTACACACTAGGATCGTCTTCGTCGAACCTGCCTGCGTTCTGAAACATGACCACACACACGCGGTCCGGCAGCTCGGCCGGATCTCCCAGCTCCTCCGCGTCGAGCTCGGGTTGCAGCGCCTGCGGATCATCAATCACCACGGTATAGCCCGTGTATCGGCTCGCCGGGAGCACCTCGGCGACGACCTGCCCCTGGTGCTCTGAGAGGACCAGGAGCCGCGTGCCCGCGTCGAGCTTGATGACCTGGCCGTCGAGCTCATCCGTCACGGTGCTGCGCTGGCTGAAGGAGGTGTAGCGCTGCTCGTAGAGCACGCCTTGGGTGGTGGCACTCAGGGTCAAACCCTGCGCAGGCAGCTCGGTGCCGAGGAAGATCTGCGCGGCGTTGTCGGCCTCGGCTTCGAGGTCGGGCGTCTTGCGCTCTTCCTGTGACGTCGAGCGCTCGGCGCCTGGGGCGGGAATCACCTTGCCGCCGCGCTGCTGGATGAGGTGCGCGGCTTCGTGGGCGATCAAACGCGGGTCGTCGGCGAGCTCTGGGCTGGCGACGGCGATGCGCTGGCCGCCAATGGCGCAGGCGCGTTTTCCTTGCTCGGCGAGCTGAGGCTGATGCTCGAGCTTGACCGAGGCGAGCTCGGCTTGCATGAGTTTTTGGGCCAGGCTCAACCAGGACCTGGGCTTGGCGCCCAGAGTTGCGGGCAGAGCAGCACCGTCGTGCTTGGCCTGCTTGCTTGGCTTGGGCTCCTGCAGGGGGCTGAGGGCATTTGCGCCGCCCTGCTTGTCGTTTCCAAAGGCTTTCATGGTCGACCCCGTCTTTCGCTGTTGCTGGAAGATGCTACTCGAGCTTGCGTTTTCCCTGTGGTCTCGAGCTGTTGGACAACAGATTCAGCTACCGATATCGCAGCTGCGAGCGCTCAGCCGCGGAGGCGTTTCGCCTCCTGCCCGACCGCTCTGCCGACGCTCTGCTGGTGTTGTCGGGAGACTTCGCGAAGAGTTGCCGATTTTTTTCGCTGCGAAGCGAAAAGTGGCCAGAGGCCAGCGCTCAGCGAATTCCTCTGCGCGACGATTGACAATGTGGGTCTCAGCCCCATCACTATCCTGATGTTCTCGAGTGCCGAAGGAGGAGCGATGAGATGGCTGGCGGTATTGGTGGTGATGTTGCTGTGTGGCGGCTGTGCGACGACCGATGGCAGTGTCGAGGGCGAGAGCGCGACAAAGGTCGATCCTGACACGGTCATTCGCGTCCCGGTCGAAGAAGCGCGCGAAAAGGTGCAGGACGGCACGGCTTTGCTGGTGTGTGCCTACGACGATGACAGTTTCGAGCGTTTCAAGCTCGAGGGAGCCATCAAACGGGGGGAACTAGAAGCGATGCGTTCCACCTTGGCTGTCGAGCAGGAGATCATCTTCTACTGCGCCTGAGGCCGCGAAGCCAGCGCCGCCAGTTGGGCGGCCAAGTACCTCGAGCTGGGATTCGTCAACGCCAAGGCGCTCGCTGGCGGAGTGAGCGCTTGGCGCGAAGCGGGTTTCCCATAGACATCGCAGAGAGGACGGCTCATCAGCGCGCCTGTCCTTGGCGCCTCTCTCCGTCTTCGTTCGACCTTTTGGGGGAGCCTGGCAGTGCTTGCACCCCAAGTCGAGCACAGCTACTCTCGGCAGCAGCACTGCTCCCATCGCGGTGCCCGTCTCCTCTGCCAGAGAAAATCCATGCGCCTCGCCACCTTTCTCCTACTCGTGCTGACCGCAAGCTGCAACTTCGACTTCGAAAAACAGTCGGTACCCGCCGCACCAGAGCTCTTCGCAGACCGCGACGAGGAGCCAGAGCTGGACGTCAGCACCGACGAGGACAGCTCAGTTCCCGACGGCGATGCTGTCGTGCCCGACGAAGACCTCGACACAGACCTCGAAGCCGACGCCGAAGAAGAGGCAGACACGCCTGCAGAGACCGAAATCGACGAGGACGTTCAGGACCTCGAAGAAGAGCTCGAGCCACCTACCTGTGCCAACGTTGGCTGCCCCGTGGATTGTTGTGAGACCCAGCTGGGACCCGTCTGCGTCGACACCAACAACGACGAGGCGCACTGCGGTGCCTGCTTCTCCCCCTGCGACGACGGTGCCCTCTGTATGGACGGCGACTGCTGTCAACCGCGCAGCTGCCAATCCGAAGGCTGGGTCTGTGGAGGTCTCGAGGATGGCTGCGGACAAAGCCTCGACTGTGGGAGCTGCGCTGCCCCTCTGGAGTGCGCCGCCCGCGGGAATCAAGGTCTGTGTGAAGCGCCGTGGACGCTGCCAGACAACACGCCCTACTGTCTCACCTACAGCGGCCAAGGAGCGTCCTGTCCCAATGAGCCTGATGACGAGTATTTCGGACAAGACGGCAGCTACGTCTTCCCCATGAGCACATTTTCGACCAGCGATGGGATCGTTCTCGACGGGCTGACTGGACTGCATTGGGAGCAAGTTCCCTCTCCAACGCTGCGGACCTACGCGTCGGCTGAAAGCTACTGCGCCAACCTCAGCCTCGGTGGCATCTCGGGCTGGCGTATTCCATCTCTGCTCGAACTCTTCACCATCATCGACCATGGCTCGACACGCTCCACCCACATGGACCTCGTCTTTGAGGGGAGTGCTGGCCGCTACTGGTCGAGCTCCGCAATGCGAGGATTGGGAAGCACTTTCTATGTCATGACCGACCTGGGAGGGACGGCTTATGCCGAAAGCACAGCGATGGTTCGCTGTGTCCACAATGAGCTGCCCAGCTTGCAGCTCATCTCTCACCCCGGCTGGGTCGAAGACCTGAGCTGGGGCTTGGGATGGGTCACCCAGAGTGTCGGCGAAGAGACGTGGAAAGAGGCTCTCCAGGAGTGTGAAGAACTGATCCTCGACGGCCATCACGACTGGCGTCTGCCCAGTATCGACGAGCTCATGGCCATCATGACCTTTTCACCCTCACAGTCTCCCTTTCCTTCAGCAGTCTTTGAGCTCGCTTCTGAGCTCACCCTTTGGAGCAGCACACCGGACATCCCTGGACGTACAGGCGTACGTGCCGTGGTCGTCAACAACGGTGACACCAATTTCGTGAGCCAGCACAGCCAGCTCCACTTCATCTGCGTGCGCTCCGCTCGATGAGCCCTCGACGTCGCCGATGTTGGTCAGACTCCTCACGACAATCCGGGAGAAGTCGCAGATGCCGCGAGCTCGGTACCCGACAGCGAGCGAATGCCAAACTGCGCTTGCCGACTCGGGTTTGCCCTGATACCTTGGGGCATCGTCGGCGCTTCCACTGGTAGGCGGCGTCGGCTCCCCAAGACGAGGTAGGACATGGCCGAAATTTTCGACACTTTGCTTCTGCTGGCGCTTCCTGCATCGGGCAAATCGGAGGTTCGCACCTTCTTGCGCGAGCACAACCCCGAGCAGTACCACATGGGACCGACGGTGCAGCTCGACGACTACCCCTACGTCCACTTCCAGCTCATGATCGACGAAGAGCTGGCGATGATGGACCTGCCCCGCATGTTCCACCATCCCTGCGATATGG
>JAVFAO010000024.1:0-32346 GCA_034002465.1 Myxococcota bacterium | reverse complement strand
GGTGGTAGAGATCGAGGATCACTGAGCCCATGCGGGAGGGCTTGAAGTCCCAGGGTCCGAGCACCGCACCGGGATTGACGATGACCGCATCGAGTCCAGCCTGGACCTGTTCTAGCACAGCGAGCTGTCCTCTGGCCTTGGAGCGGTCGTAGGCCACCTGTCGTGGGCCAATGGCGAGGGCCCGTCGCTCGTCGACGACCTCGTGATTCGGATGGGAATCGAAAGCATGGATGGAGCTGGTGTGAATCAAGCGCCGAACCCCTGCCTGCAAGCAGGCGCTGGCCATCGCCCGCGCGCCGTCCACATTGGTCCGCTCCACGCGCCCATTCTCGGAACCAACGATGGAGATCCTGGCAGCCAAGTGAAAGACCGTCTCCGCACCATCGAGTAATCGCCGAAGCACCTCGTCATCAAGGATGGAGCCCTGAACGCGCTCTACGTCGAGACCGTCGACGCCACGTTGGTCCTCGTGCACCAAAACTCGGACCCGACGCCCCTGCGCGAGCAGCGCCCGCACCAAGTTGGCACCAATGTGACCAGAAGCTCCAGTAACCACTGTCAGTTCGCTCATGTTGACCACTCTCTTCGTTTGCTTGAGTTCGCTCTCGGGCACCAAGCTCGTGCCAACGGCCAAGCCCAGCGGGTGAGTTTCGGCTCAGACTCGCTGTGAAGCAAGCCTTCGAGCCCGTGCCAGCACGCTCTGGCCCATCAGGGCTCCGCAGCCAGCTCGGGCACGGCATCGAACACCGACACCTCGAGTTCACCCACGGGGGCGTCCTCGAGCACGCAATACCCGCGAAGACGAGCACCAGGCGCCACCTTGAGCAAGGAACCCAAACTCGGCGGTGCCCCCTGATAGAGGGCACAGCGTTGGCGTCGCGCAGCGCTGTCTTCGACCTGCATCCATAGCGAGCTCAGCGCCTGCTCTCCATCGTATTCCAAATCAACCACCACATACGCCATCACATGACCATCACCCTGCGCCAGCCCCCGGCTCTGATGCGAGACCACCCGCAACTTCGGCAGCGCGCCAAGCAGCTGCTTCTGGTGTTCCTGCGCCAGCTCCCAGCGCTTCTGGGCAGTGCTGCAGCGCTGCTCACCTTGCTCCTCCACGCAGAGCTCGTCGAGCAAGGCGCGGGTCTTCGCCCAATCATGTTCGAGCACCGCTTTGTCGAGCTCATCGAAACGCCGAGCGCGCTTCAGCGGTCGCGCGAAACGTGTGTCGAGCTGAGCATCGACCCAGCACTGCTCACCATCTTCGATCAGTCGAAGCGCGACCACAGTCTCGCTGTATTGACCGTCGAAGGCCCGTTCGAAGGCTTGCCGCCACAAACGAATCCTTGCGCTCTGCTCCATCCCCTCCCGAAACGGCAGGTGCTCGCTCGGCTCACGGAGCAGGGGCGTGCGCTGCTCCAGCGCTACCGCAACGAGTCTTTGTCGATTGGGCGCTTGGCCTGTTCCCCCCATTTCTTGTCGATTGGGCGCTTGGCCTGTCCCCCCAGTTTGTTGATCCCTCTTGACGGCAACCACTTTGCACTCGCTCAGCTCAGACAAGAAGGCCGCGATGGCCCACGCGCGCGGACGCTCACTGGGCGAAAATGCCGCATCAGCCTCAGCAGCGAGCCACTCAGCGAGCTGGCGCTCCTCCTCACGCAACAAGGCGGAGGCCTCGGCGAAAACGGGCCAAAGAGGCACCCCGCCCTGCGTCAGACGACAGTAGCGAGTGGCGAGGCTCTCGATGCGCGCGTCACTGCAGCCGCTCTCTGGCTGCGGCTCCACCGCGGCCTCGCTGGGCGCGAGCTCCTTGGGTGGGCTCTCACAAGCGCCGAGCACAAGACACCAGAGCAGTATTCCGACGCAACGGCTCACCATCGGACACGATCCTTGCGGCGCAGCAGTGCAGCCACGAGCAGCATCAGAAGCACATCGACTGCGCCCAAAACGGCAATGGAGCGATAGTATCCTTGTGCGAAATCGCCGAGGTAGCGTTTGGCCAAGGTCTGCTCTTGGTGCTGCTTGCTGAGCGCCGCGGCCAGCTTCTTCTGGAATAGGGACTCGAGCTGCTCGACGCGCTCCCGATCCTCCATCTCGATTCCAGCGAAACGTCTTGCTTTTTTTGGATTTTTTGGCGTCAGCTCGAAGGCTTCGGCGCGTGCTCGGTGAGCCTCAGAGAGTGTGAGCTCAGCACGCTCGACTTGTGCGCTCTCTTCCACATGCAACAAAGCTTCGAAGGCCCAACGGGTAACCATGGCGTGACTCGCCGCGCGCAGCAGCGGCTCCTCGTCGAGCTGCCCAAGCGGAACGATGAGGCCTCCCAGCACAATTTGCGGGATGAGCAGCAGTGGTACCAGGGTCACCGCTGCCTCGGTGCTCTTCACCAGGGCGCTGAGTGAGAGACCGATGCCAACACCAGCCAAGCCACAGAGCAGCAAAGCGAGCAACATCCAAAAGAAATCACCCTCCAAGCCGAGCAGTGGATGCACCACGCCCAAGAGCAAGCCGCACTGCACGAGGCAGACCAAGGCGAGCACCGCCACCTTGGACAAGAGGTAGCTCGGGATGCTCAGGTGAACCATGCGTTCTCGTCGGTAAATCGCGAGCTCCGCCACGATCTCACGGGAGGCGTTGCTGGTGCCGAACCAAACCGCGGTGGTGGCAAGCATGAACAGCGCCGCCGCCTGCACCGAATCTCGGTTGTGCAGGGCAAAGAACTGAGGCAGCACCTCCTCGCCACTGGCGAAGTGGACACCGAAAACCCAAGCGATGATGAGCCCGATCAGCGGAGCCTGCAGCAGGAGGACGGCCAAATTGGCGGTGTCCTTGAGCTTGACCGCGAGGCAGCGGCGGCACAAGACCCACCACGGCCGCCAGCTCAGGCTGCGTGCCCGACGCAGCTTCTTCTTCGCTTGTAGCTGCACCCGCGCGGCATCGGTGCTGCGCCCACGCACGTACTCTTTGTGATGCACTGATTGCTGATAGAGCTCGGCGCGAGCACGAATCCTCTGCTCAGCATCGATGGCGGCGTTGTCCTCAGCGATGACCTCCATGGCGGGATCGGGGCTACCCAGCACGCGTTCGGCCTCGGGTGACCCAGGTATCGCTTCGGGGTGAAAGTAGAGCAGCGAATCGGGGTAGGCACGTCCGTAGTAGAGCAGCCGACCACGTGCAAGGAAGATGACATTATCAAATTCCCTGTATACATCGAGGGATGGCTGATGCAGGGAGAGCAGGATCGTGCGCCCCTCGTCGGCAAGTCGCCTGAGGAGCTGAACAACGCTGCGGGCATCGCTGGAGGCGAGCCCGCTGGTGGGCTCGTCGAGAAACAGCAACGAAGGTTGCGTCAGCAGCTCCTGGGCGAGGTTCACGCGCTTGCGCTGTCCTCCGCTGATGCCCTTTTTCAGCGGTGAACCGATCACCACGTGCTTGGCCTCGGTCAGTCCAAGGTCGTGCAGAACGCGGTCCACGAGGCTCTCGATTTCCTCATCGGTGGTGTCCGGCGGGAGCCGAAGCTTTGCCGTATAGTAGAGCGACTCGAATACGGTCAACTCAGGATGGATGATGTCCTCTTGCGGCACATAGCCGAGCTTGTCCCGAAACTGTGCGTAGTGCTGATAGAGGTCGAGGTCGTTGATGAGGCTGCGCCCGGAGCTCGGTGGCTGGTAGCCATTGAGCGCCATCAAGAGTGTGGTCTTGCCACTCCCCGACGGGCCCATCAACGCAATCAATTCGGTGGGATAGGCGGTGAAGCTGAGCTCGTGTAGCAGGCGTTTGCTGCCCTCGGGGGCGCGTCTATCTGGCACGTCGACGCTGATCGCGTCGGCGCGCAACATGATCTCCCCTTTGTATTCCTGCTGAAACGCTCCCCTGTCCGGGTCCAGACGCAGAACATAGGTGCCAAAGGCGATGAGCTGGTCCGGCTCGATGCGCTGCTGAGTGATCCTCACGCCGTCGACGAAGGTGCCGTTGGCGCTGCCCAGATCCTCCAGGATCCAGGCGTCGCCATCGCGCCTCATGCGCGCGTGTCGACGACTGACCTGAGGTGCTTCGAGCACGATGTCGTTGTCACTGCCACGCCCGATACTGAGCACGTCCTTGTCGGGGGGCAAGGCGAGGCTATCACTGCCCACCTTGGCCGAAGCACGCTCGGCGACCCGCGCCATCGGGAAGCGATAGGAGCCCAGGTAGAGGATGTCGCTCGCCCGCACAAAGACCTCTTTGTGCGGGGTCAAGCGAGAGCTGCGCGAGTTGACCGAGGTGCCGTTGAGACTGCCCACGTCGCGCAGCATCCAGCCGCCCTCGACGGGCCGTAGCTCGGCATGGTGGCCAGAGACCTGGGGCGCTGGGATGGCGATGTCGTTGTCATCGGCCCGCCCAAGCCGCAGTCGCTTGGCGAGCTGAGCCCAGTCCACCCCGCCAATGTCCATGGCCAGGGTGGCCATGGCGCGGGTAAAGTGGGCGAGCACCTCTGTATCCAAGCTAAAGCTGCGTTGTCCAAGCCGAAAACTGTCGCCGGGCGCGAGCCTTGCGGGCGCGCTCAGGCGCTCTTCGCCGACAAAGGTACCCAGCTCGCTGCCCAGGTCTTCGAGCCAAAACGCACCGTCAGAGAAGCGCAGCTCGGCATGCCTCGGCGAGAGCAGCGCATCGCCAGCGCCAAGCTCGCAATCAGAAGCAGAACCCAAGATGAGCTTGCGCCCGGGCACGAAGAGCCTGACCTCTGAGGTCTTCGCCTGTGTTCTCTGTGACGCATCAGACTTGGCCTCATCCCCAGATTTGGCCTCATCCCCCACTGGTTTGCATTCGTTCGCTCTCGCGAGACCCTCGCAGCGCTGCGCAGGCGCATCGGATGCGCCAGCGACAGACGCTGACTCGTGCCTCGCTTCGCTCACTGGTTTGCATTCGTTCGCTCTCGCGAGACCCTCGCAGCGCTGCGCAGGCGCATCGGATGCGCCAGCGACAGACGCTGACTCGTGCCTCGCTTCGCTCACTTCTTGCTGATTGGGCGCTTGGCCCGTTCCCCCAAGGTGTTTGCCTTCAGCCTTGGCCTCATCCACCTCCCTATGCCGCCGCTGAGGGCTCACCGATGGAGCAAGCTCCTGGCCGCGGCGCACAACGGCGAGCACGCTCGAAGAGATCGAGGGGATCGCCTCAGACATGGTGCGTGCCCGCGCCGGCTCGGCGGTCTGCAGGTGTTCTGCCTGCAAGGTGAATTCGAACGCGCCAAGGCCGATGCGCGAACCCAGCTCGACCCGCGATTGCTCGACGACGCGCTCACCCTCGACAAAACAACCTTGCTCGGCGCCCAGATCGACGAGCCAGAGCACGCCGTCGACGTCTCTGAGCTCAGCGTGCAGCTCGGCGACCTCGGGGGCATCGAAAACGATGTCGTTGGCGGCATCGCTGCCGATCGTCATGCTGTTCACAGCTTTGTTCCCCTGCTCGCTGCATCGGCAGCGCGCTGCATCCCGGCAATGGGTGCAGCCTTGGGTGCCTCAAACGGCTCAGCTCGACGCCTGAGAACGCAGCAGATTGAGCGCGCTGCCGGCTTTGAACCAGGCGATCTGCTCTTGGTTGAAGGTGTGGCGCAGCG
This sequence comes from Myxococcota bacterium, assembly GCA_034002465.1. Taxonomy (GTDB): domain Bacteria; phylum Myxococcota_A; class Bradymonadia; order UBA4248; family JAVFAO01; genus JAVFAO01. The sequence goes on along the minus strand of JAVFAO010000024.1, from coordinate 26,759 downwards.
CAATGCGCTCGCTGCTGCCATCGGCATGGCGCAGCACCAGGTAGACCAGAGAGTCGGGCGCGAGCTGCACCACACCCTCGGTATCGAGCAGATCATCGGCCCTGAGCTTGTCGTAGTCGTTGGGATTGACGAAACAGAGCGGCAGCATGCCCTGCTTCTTGAGGTTGGTTTCATGGATGCGCGCGAAACTCTTGGTGATGATGGCGACCCCTCCCATGAAGCGTGGCTCCATGGCAGCGTGCTCGCGAGAGGAGCCTTCACCGTAGTTCTCATCCCCAACGGCAACCCAGCCGACACCCTGGGCTTTCCATCGCGCTGCCAGTTGCGGGTAGGTGATCCCTTCCTCACCACTGAGCACATCGGTGGTCTTACCAGATTGCCCAGTGAACGCATCCACTGCCCCCAAGAACAGGTTACCGCTGATGTTGGGGAGATGGCCGCGATACTTGAGCCAGGGCCCAGCGGCCGAGATGTGGTCGGTGGTGCACTTGCCCTTGGCCTTGAGCAGCACGCGCAGGCCCTGGAACTCTGCGCCCTGCCAAGCGGGGAAGGGCTCGAGGAGCTGCAGGCGATCGGACATCGGATTGACGTCGATCTTCATCCCGCGGTGCGTGGGGTCGGACGCGACGAAGCCGCCGTCTACCTCAGCAAAGCCGCGTGCGGGCAGCTCGGGCGCCTCAGGTGCGACGAAACGAAAGGCTTTGCCATCGGAGGTTTGAAGCGCGTCCCTGGCGGGATCGAAGTCGAGGCGACCGGAGAAGGCGAGAGCGGTGACGATCTCGGGGCTGCCGATGAAGGCGTGCGTTTCGGCGTTGCCATCGTTGCGGCGCGCGAAGTTTCGGTTGTACGAGGTGAGGATGCTGTTGCGCTCACCCTTCTTGATATCATCGCGCTGCCATTGGCCGATGCAGGGCCCGCAGGCGTTGGCGAGCACGATGGCGCCGACGTCGAGCAGGGTCTGCATCAGCTCATCGCGTCGGATGGTCTGATGGATGAGCTCGGAGCCTGGGGTGACCATGAAGGGCACCTTGACCTTGAGGCCTGCATCTTTGGCTTGCTTGGCCACGTGTGCTGCGCGGCCGATGTCTTCGTACGAGGAGTTGGTGCAGGAGCCGATGAGCGCCGCCGAGAGCTCGATAGGCCAATTGTTTTGCTGTGCTTCAGCGCCGAGCACAGAGAGGTCGCGGCCCAGATCTGGGGTGTGGGGCCCCACAATCTGCGGCTGTAGTGTGGAGAGGTCGATCTCGACGACGCGGTCGAAGAAGCGCTCAGGCTCGGCTTCGACCTCGGGGTCGGCGCAGAGTCCTTCTGCGAAGGCATCGGCGAGCTCGGCGAGCTCGGCCCGCTCGGTGCTTCGCAGGTAAGCGCTCATCTTCTGGTCGTAGGGGAAGATCGAGGTGGTCGCACCGAGCTCGGCGCCCATGTTGGTGATGGTCCCCTTTCCCGTGCAAGAGATGCTACGTGCCCCCTCGCCGAAGTATTCGAGTACTGCGTTGGTGCCACCTTTGACGGTGAGGATGGCACAAAGCTTGGTGATCACGTCCTTGGGCGCGGTCCAGCCGCTCATTTTTCCGACGAGCTTGACGCCAATGACTTTGGGGGCGAGCACCTCCCAGGGCATTCCTACCATGACGTCGACAGCGTCAGCGCCTCCCACACCAGAGGCAAACATGCCCAAGCCGCCTGCGTTGGGGGTATGAGAGTCGGTGCCAATCATCAAGCCGCCAGGGAAGGCGTAGTTCTCGAGCACGACCTGGTGAATGATGCCTGCACCGGGCTTCCAGAAGCCGATGCCATACTTCATGGAGACATCGCGCAGGAAGCGGAAGACCTCGTCGTTTTCAAGCAAGGACTGGGCGAGGTCTTGACTCGCGCCGAGACGTGCCCTGATGAGGTGGTCGCAGTGCACGGTGGTGGGCACTGCGGCTTCCGAACGCCCGGCGAGCATGAACTGCAGCAGCGCCATCTGGGCAGTAGCGTCCTGCAAAGCGACGCGATCCGGGCGCAGCATGAGGAAGGCCTTGCCCCGCTCGACGTCCTGCCGCGGCTCATCGAGGTGGTTGAAGAGCACCTTCTCGGTGTAGGTCAGCGCTCGACCCAGCCGCTGGCGCGCGCCATCGTGAGATTGCTGTTGTCGCTCATACACCTTCCGAATTGCGCCGATCACATCGCTCATGACATCTCCTCTTTCCCTGCGCTACCATCGCATCGCTTCGAACTCGCTCGCTCTCGGGCTCCAACTCCACTCGAGGACGCGTGTGAATGGGGTGGGGGCCTTCGCTCGCTTTCGAATGCATCATCTGCTATTGCAGAGGGCTTGTGTCAACAGTCACATTGATCCATTGTGGGTGTCCAGTCGTAGAATCGCTGTCTCGCGCGACGAGCCGGCACGCGCTGTTCAGCTCGTGGGTGTCGCCCAAGCAGCGACCTCGACCGCTTGCCGGCCTAGCCAGAATCTGTGACCCAATGTTGAGGAGGAGCCGCCGTGTCAGCCCTGAAACAGAAGCTTAGTGACAAGATCGAGTTCGAGCGTTCACGCGTGAAGGAGCTGCTCAAGAATCATGGCAACGTGAAGGTCGATGAGGTGCGCATCGAGCAGGTCCTGGGTGGAATGCGTGGGATAAAAAGCTTGGTCAGCGACATCTCCTACCTCGACCCGGTGGAAGGTATCCGCTACCGAGGTCTGACGATTCAAGAGGTCATCGCACAGCTTCCGAAGCCACCCGGCAAGAAGATGCCCTACGTGGAAGCCATGTTCTACTTCCTGCTCAGCGGGGAGGTACCGACCGAGGAAGAAGTTCAGGAGCTGATCAGGGAGTTCGAAGAGCGGGCCCGGATGCCCCATTTCGTGATCGACGTGCTGCGGGCGATGCCAAGAGACACGCATCCTATGACCATGTTCTCCGCAGCGGTGCTGTCGATGCAGCGGCATTCTCGTTTCGCGGTGCAGTATTCCGAGGGTCTCGGCAAGGCGGATTTCTGGGAGCCAGTCTACGAGGATTCGCTGGATTTGATTGCCAAGCTGCCCAGCATCGCCGCGTACATTTTCCGAATGCGCTACCGTGGCGACACGCCCATCTTCCGTCAGCCGGGTCTGGATTTCGGCAGTTCTTTTGCGCAGATGATGGGCATCGCCGAGCCCTACGACGAGGCCGCGCGGCTGTATTTCATGCTGCACGCCGACCATGAGCTGGGCAACGTCAGCGCGCACGCCACCCACCTGGTGGCATCAGCGCTCTCCGATCCTTATCTGGCGCTGTCGGCAGGCCTCAACGGACTCGCGGGTCCTTTGCATGGCCTGGCCAACCAAGAGGTGCTGCGCTGGATCCTCGGCGCACTGCGCAAGCTCGCCTGCGGCATCCCCTCCAAGGAGCGCCCGGTGACAGAGTGCACGCGCCGGCAGCTCGACAAATTCGTGCGGGAGACCCTCGAGGCGGGTCAAGTGGTGCCAGGCTTCGGTCACGCGGTGCTGCGCAAGACCGACCCACGCTACACCGCGCTGTGGGACTACATTGAGGAGCACTTCCCAGATTACTACCTGTTCAACATCGTCAAGCAGCTCTATGAAGTGGTGCCCCCCATTCTGCGGGAGACGGGCAAGGTCAAGAACCCCTGGCCCAATGTCGACGGCATCTCTGGGGTGTTGCAGTATTACTACGGCATCACCGAGTTCGACTTCTATACCGTCCTCTTCGGAATGGGACGAGCCCTCGGCGTGCTCTCCCAGATGATCTGGTCGAGAGCGCTGGGCTTGGCGTTGGAGCGTCCGAAGTCGCTGACCATTGGGATGCTGGAGAAAATTGCTGCGCAACAGTGAGCGAACTGAAACGCAGCCCCGACCTGGTCTTGGGGCACTGACTATGGTGCCGAGAAGAGGCACCCCTCGATGACACGAGGGCGAACTGCGCAGCCCTCATTCCATCGGGTCGTCATCGTCCTGTCCGACGAATTCCCCAATGGACGGGAAGGTGTTGATCTCGGTGCGTGCCAGCCGCCAGGCGGTCTGTAAGATCCAGGAGATGGAGCGGTCCTGCCGGGCCGCCTCTCGTTTGGTTTCGTCGAGAATGTCTTCGGGGAAATACAGCGTCAGCTTCTTCTTCGCGGCCATCCTAGCCCCCAGCCTCATTCGATAGTGAAATTCGGGTTCTGCTGTCCGACCTCCGAGCAGCAGCTCCAAGAGGCAATCTAAACCTACATGTCAGCGATTCAAAATTCCGCAGCTTGCTTGCTGGGAATAGCGTTCGTGTGCACTCGGGCACGAGGACTCGGCTGCACTGTCACAGCCACTCTGACGTCTGAGTTCGAGAGCGCTCGACCTCGAAGCCCAGAACGACGTCGAGAACATCGATCGCGGTTGGCAAGCGAAGCGAGCTGCGCTATTTTCTTGTCGATTGGGCGCTTGGCCTGTTCCCCCAACTTCTTGTTGATTGGGCGCTTGGCCTGTTCCCCCAACTTCTTGTCGATTGGGCGCTTGGCCTGTTCTCCCAACTTCTTGTCGATTGGGCGCTTGGCCTGTTCCTCCAAGTTGTTGGGCTCGGTGGCCCAGTCCCCCGACGAGCCGCGCCGCATCCTGCGGGCACAAGAAGGAGCTTTGATGAGCGATTCTGCAAGCATTCTCATCGTCGACGACGAAAAGAACATCCGCCGAACCCTGAGCATGGTGTTGCAAGGCGAGGGCTTTGACGTGCGTCAAGCCGAATCTGCAGAAGAGGGCTTGAAGCTGCTCACGGCCTGGCCTTTCGACGTTCTCTTTCTCGATGTGCAGCTACCGGGGATGAATGGCCTCGAGCTGCTCCGCCAGATGAAGCAGAGCGACGCCAGCGTCGACGTCATCATGATGAGCGGGCATGCCTCGCTCTCGGATGCGGTGGAAGCAACGCGACTCGGGGCCTACGATTTCTTGGAGAAGCCCATCGATCGCGAACGCCTCCTGGTGACGCTGCGCAACGCCTTGGATCGACGCCGCCTCGCGCTACGGGTCGCGCAGCTACAGGAAGGCGGGGGCAACTCCGAGATGATCGGCTCGTCTCCCGCCATCGAGCGACTTCGCCAGGAGATCAAGCAGGTCGCCCCGACCAAGGCACGCGTTCTGATCACCGGCGAATCGGGGGTGGGCAAAGAGCTGGTCGCCTCGGCAATCCACTTCTGGAGCGATCGCAGCGAGAAGCCCTTCGTCAAGGTCAACTGCGCCGCCATCCCGGCCGAACTCATCGAGAGCGAGCTCTTCGGGCACGAGCGAGGCTCCTTTTCCGGCGCCTCCTCGAGAAAGCGAGGTCAATTCGAGCTTGCCAATGGCGGCACCATCTTTCTCGACGAGATCGGAGACATGAGCTTCTCGGCGCAGGCCAAGGTGCTGCGCGTGCTACAGAACGGCGAGGTCTGTCGCGTCGGCAGCGAACAGGTCATCAACGTCGACGTTCGGGTCATCTCGGCGACCAACAAAAACCTCAAGGAAGCCGTCGAGAAGGGGCAGTTTCGCGATGATTTGTACTTCCGCTTGAACGTGGTGCCTCTCTGGGTTCCGCCCTTGCGAGAGCGCCTCGACGACGTCCCTCTGCTGGTGAACGCGTTCCTCGCCCAGGTCGCAAAAGAATACGGCATGAAGAAAAAGGGGATCATCGATGACGCGCTTAGGGCACTGAGCGGCTATCATTATCCTGGAAATATCAGAGAGCTGAGGAATACTTGCGAACGACTCGCCATCATGGGCTCCGATCCGATCCGGCTCTCGGACCTACCCGAGGACATGTTGCCTGCCCCCTCAGCACTGCCCGAGCAGACCAACAGCATCGCCCCGGGAACCATGAAACTTCATGAGTTTCGTCAGGTTACAGAACGATCCTATATCGAAGCAACCCTCAAGAGCTTCGGCTGGAACGTCTCCAAGACCGCCGAAGCACTCGACGTCGAGCGCACCAACCTGCACAAGAAAATCAAGAAGTACGGCCTCGATCGCGAGTAGGCGGCGACCGCCTGTGCTCAGTCAGCCTCGGTTGCGGGCCCTGCCGGTGGCACGTAGGAGCGGATAGAGAGCTCGACGTCGCCCAGCTTGGTCTCCAGAGCAAGACGAACTGGAATACGGCGCTGATCGCGTGTCACCCAGACATTTCCCATGAACGCCTTCGGCGTATCGACCGTAAGCTCCGGATCGAGGTATACGCCGGAGAGCGCTCCCTGCGGCCAGTGCGAATCGAACTTCTCGCGGAAAAGATCGAAGCGCGTGGTCTCGTAGATACCGAGGGGAGTCCAGATCTCCTCGGGGCCTTGAGACACCAAGGTCAAGGCGCTGATGATCCAGCCGTCATAGATATACCAAACACTGGTGGAGCCCTTCTCGGGGGACTGCTGCCGGATCATGAAAACCCAGGAGATCGCGTCGAGGGTGTGTGCCGGCAACGGCACGTCCTTGGTGGCGACGTCCTTTCCAGCATGGCGCTCGACGGAGGCATACAAAGCCTCAGGCCAGAAGAAGACGTGATAGGTCCGCTGTCGCTCGTTCTCATCGAGATACTTATAGGCGTAGAGCGGTTCCCAGCTTTTCTCATCCAGGCAAGTGTAGGTCTTGTCATCGAGACGAACAAAGACCCTGGCGAGCGCCACCGACTGGGCGCTGGCGACGAGCGGAATACAACGCGTGCCATCACTCGCCTCGACGGGCTGACCCACCTCAATTTCGGCATGCAGCAGATCCATCTCCACTTTGGCGTGCCGCACCACATACTCGATGCGCTCACCTTGCCAAGGAAACGGCCCGCGATCGACAAGCCAGGGGGCAGGACTCGCCCCTTCTCCGGTCAAGCCTTGACGCGCCAAGCCGGAGCAAGCGCTCAGGCTCGAGAGAAGCAGCATCAATACTAAAGCCCTCACGGCTGACCCTGTGCATTGTCCGCTTCGTGCCACATCTCCCGCAGCTCTGGACACAGCGAAAAGAGCTCCTCCCGAGCTGCGACCACCGCCTCGCCTTCGCTGCGGTGAGCGAAGACGAAACCAACGCTCACCCGCGCCGTCTCACAGCGCTGCTGACGCAGCTCGCCTGTGCTCGAGCGCAGCTCCTTGTTCATGCGGTCCAAGGTGAGCAGCGCCACCTCCGTGTCGCAGCGTTGACCAAGCTCTTTGCTCAACGCCGCGAGGCTCGGTGGAAGCTCCTGCTCGGAGAAGGTCTTCAGGCGCGCCTTGGAGTAATCACACAGACGTCGGGCCAAACCCTCGTCGCCCACTTCGACCGCCTCGGGTAGACGGGTATCCAAGGTCTGACGCAACGACTGCTCGGTAAACGCCGCCACCGCGCCTTCGGCCGGAAGCGGGCGCTCGCTGAGCACCACCTCTGTGCTCGCCACAGGAGGTGCCGCCAGCTCCTGTTGACAGGCCAAGAACGACGGCAAGAGCAGCAAACAGGCCCAGAACACTCGAGGCACCCGCGCACTTGGTTTGGCTTCGTGCACCTTTCGCACTCCTCTCGACAGCCCTGTCGAGCCGCCTCTCGCGCCGAGCACATCTCGGCAGCTCCACAATCAACAGCGCCACGTTTTCTGTCAAGAGCGTGAATCAAGCTTCTGCCCACAAGGCAATGGGATTCCAAAGGGCTTGCCCTTTGGCGGGGTGTGGGGCAGCGCCCCACGAAGACAAATCAAAGGGATAGTCCACGACATTGATGCGCATAAGCTAGCAGCAGTGAAAGGAGCACCCACGTCAGCTGGGCCCGGCTGCGGGACTCAGTCGATATCTCGCGCAGCACTCAGCAGAAGCGCGTCCAGATGCTCTTCCCAACCGTGGTTCGCAGAGGGGTTGGCCGGGCTCGGATGCTGTGCCCGAAGGACCAGCGCATCGCCTGCACAGCGCTTCAGGCAACGGCTTGCGTAGTGTCCCAGCCCCACCACGGTGCGTGGCTGCTGCATGGCGAGCAAGCTTTGAAGGGCGATATCGCAGGGCCCAATGATCGCGGCCTGCTCGCTGCGCGTGAGCTTGTCGAGCGGCACGTTTCTTCCCCGCTCATCGAGGAAAAGCAGCGGGCAGTAGTTCCACACGAAATGCGACTGAAAAAACGCCTCTGCACTGCCAAAGCGGCGCTCTGCCCAGGACCAGAACCGCGTGCCGCTGACCTCCTCACGCCTGCACTGCAGGCCCTGGATGGGCCGCTGCGAGTGCTGCTGCGCTGGAGCCTCGATGGGCTCATCGAGGACCAAAAATCTACGCACCGCGGTCACGGCACCAAAGGGAATCCCCGTCTGCCCCATGCCCCATGGTCCGGGGTTCATGCCGAGAAAAAAGACCTCCTTGGTCCCCTGAGAGAAGCGCTCGAGATAGCGCTCGATCATGGGCCGGGCATAGTGAAACGGCTGGTAGACAAAGGCCACAGGAGGCTCGAAGCGCAGACCGTCCAGGGATTGCAGCAAGGCTTCGATGACCGGATATTCTTGTCGATTGGGCACTTGACTTCTTGTCGATTGGGCGCTTGGCCTGTTCCCCCAAGTGCTTTGTCGATTGGGCTTGGCTGTTCTTCCAAGTTGTTGCGTGCCATCCCTGGCATGCCCCCTTCGGGCTGCCTTCGCAGCGAGTCTCCGCCTCCTGGCTTCGACTTGTTGGGGGCTCGACACCGCTTCGCTCGGGGGCACGCGCATCTCTTCGTTCGGGGCACGCGCATCACACTGACGCATCCCTACCACAGTCGACGTGAGCGTGAAACCCGCTCCGGCCCTGAGCCTCCAAGAATTGCAAGGAAAGTCCAAGGCCAGTGAATGGCAGAGAACTTGCTACGTTGTTAGCATGATGATGACGTCGCAGCGACGTCGGGTAGACACCACGAAATCAAGACCCGAGCGCATCGATGCTCGCGCTTCCCGCGACAAGGAGAGAGCCATGAAAGCACCCCATCGGCCCAACAAGTTGGGACAACAGGCCAAGCGCCCACTGGACAAGAACCGCGCCTGGACCTGGCGCGCCACTCTGCTTCTGTTCGCCATCCTGCTCACTGGACCGGCCTGTGTGGATGGTCTCAATGGTCTGCTGATCTCCGACTCCGACGAGGTCCAGATCGGTCAGTCCGTCGACCAGAGCATCGAGTCGGAGTACCGCATCCTCGCCGATTCCGACCCAGTGGCCCAGTGGGCGCAGCAACTGGTCGGCCACCTACAGAACTCCTCCGATAGTTTTCGTCAGAGCGCGGACTTTGGCGGCTTCAAAGTCGAGGTCATCCACGATGACGAGCTGGTCAACGCCTTTGCTGGTCCCGGCGGCTTCACCTACATCTCCACCGGCCTGATCTTGGCCGCCACCTCCTGCGCCGAGCCCGCTGGCGTCATGTCCCACGAGCTCGCCCACGTCACCCAGCGCCACTCGGTCAAGTCCATCGAGTCGCAATATACCGTCTCCCAGGTCGCCGCCTGGCTGCTCGGTGACGGCATCGCCGCCGACGGCATCAACTTGATTTCCACCTTCCTCTCGGGAACCCAATTCAGCCAGGAGCACGAGTATGAAGCCGATGACGTGGGTGTGCAGATTGCCTACGCCGCAGGCTACAACCCCTACGGCTTCGTCGAGTTCTTCGAGAAGCTCGAGGCCATGTCCGGTGGCGATCCCGAGATGCCTAGCTTCTTCGCCTCTCACCCCCCGACCGGCGAGCGCATCGAGCGCGTCATCGAACGCATCAACCAAATGGCTCCGGGCGTGACCCGCGGCCAGACCCCACCGTCGTACGAGTGCATCGGCACTACGCTCACCCTGCAGCAGGTCCAAGACCAGATCCGCTCGGGAAACCTCAGCTACAAGAACTGAGCGTTCGAGACAGGTTCAGAAACGCGGCCCTCGAGCACCAGAAATGCCGTCCTTGTACCAGCCGACTTGGGACGCGACCGCCCGGCATGAGTGCGCTCTACATGAGCCGCTCAGCGGCCGTTGCTCCCGGCATCCACGGCTGGTCCCTGGCTAACCCCGAAGGCGTCGCTCGCCTGCTCGGCGACCTGCACCCGCGCCTTGGAGATGCAGCGCAGCACGCGCCCCTTGAGGGTGTGGCTGCTCGCCTCGCTCACCTCTACCTCGACCAAATCCCCAAGCTGCAAGCCGTCTCTTGGGAAGAGCACCGCCTTGTTGTCGCTCGCGCTGCCCATGAAGAGCTCTGGGCTGCGCCGCGGCGTGCCCTCCACCAAAACCTCGACGGTGCGGCCAATCTGTTCGCGATGCACCTCAGCGCAAATGTCCTCCTGCAGCTTGATCACCGCCTCGAGCCGCGCTTTCTTGACGTGGTCGGGCACCTCGTCAGGCAGGTGCTTGGCCGCGTGGGTCCCGCCACGCTCTGAGTAGGCGAAGCTGAACGCCGATGCAAAGCGGGTCTGCCGCACCAGCGAACAGGTGGCCTCGAAGTCCTCATCATCCTCACCAGGGAAGCCGACGAGCAGGTCCGTGCTGATGGCCATGCCCCCGCGCGCCTGCCGCAGCGCCGCGACGAGCTCGACATAATCTTTGGCGGTGTGGCCGCGGCGCATGGCGGCGAGCACCCGGTCCGACCCGGACTGCACGGGTAAATGCACGTGCTCACAGAGTTTGGGCTGGGTTTCAAAGAGGCGAATCAGGCGCTCGGAGAAGAACTTGGGGTGGGGGCTGGTAAAGCGGATGCGCTCGAGGCCCTCGAGCTCGGCGAGGCGGTCGATCAGGCCAGCGAAGTCGAGGCCCTCGTAGCGGTAGTTGTTGACCGTCTGGCCAAGCAAGGTGACGCTGCGCACGCCTTGCTCAACCAGGCGGCGCGCTTGGCGTTCGAGCTCATCGGGCGGGACGCAGCGCTCACGGCCACGCACCAAAGGCACCACGCAGTAGGTGCAAAACTGGTTGCAACCCCTCTGCACAGGCAACCAACCGTTGACACCACCGCTGCTGACGGCGTCGAGGCCTCCATAGTTCTCTGGGAGAAATCCAATGGCGACGCGGTTCTCGCGCTGCGCCTCTTCGAGGAGCTGGACGATATCTCGGTAGTGATCTGGGCCGAGCACGAGGTCGAGCTCGGGCACTCTCTGGGTCAGCTCCTCGGCGAGGTGCTCCGCCATGCAGCCAATCACCCCGAGCACCGTGCCAGGGCGTCGTTTCTTGAAGGACACCAGATTGGCGAGACGTCCGTAGATGCGCTCCTCCGCTTTTTCGCGAACCGCACAGGTATTGAGCAACACGACCTCGGCATTTTCCAGCGCATTTGCAGGTAGATAGCCATTCGCTTGGAGGATCCCTTGGATGAGCTCGCTGTCGGCGATGTTCATCTGACAGCCATAGGTTTCAATCAGCACACGTCGACTCAAAGCTTCCTCCCATCAGCGGATTCATTCGATTGCCTTTCCATCACCATCGATTTCGAGAGTGCGCTTGCTTGTACAGCGCCTTTGCCCACATTGAGATGCGCTGCGAGCTGCTGCCTCGACATTCGCTTCACTCGCTTTCGATTGCGCCTGGCGGCTTGTGGCGCGCCGGGCCTTCAATATAATGCGTCGCAGCGAAGTGGCGAGGCTACGCAGACGAAGTGCTGACTGCTTGCTCGCCGTTGCAGCAAACCTGGTGGGCGTTCTTGGGCAGTTTCCAACAGATGCAGCGCACACAGCAGCGCCGGCCTGGCAAAGCCTGCCAGGAGGCGGCGAGCGGACACGAATCATGAACAAAATCATGGAGCTCTTGCGGCAAGCGGCGGCTCGACTCAACCAGCAGTTCTTGAACAAAGAGGAGGTGATCCGCCTCTTGATGGTGAGTACCATCGCTGGCGAGCACATGGTCATCATCGGTCCACCAGGAACGGCGAAGAGCGCGCTGATCCGCAATTTTTCGAAGCTGATCGACGCCCGCTACTTCGAGTACCTGCTCACCCGCTTCACTGAGCCCAACGAGCTCTTTGGCCCAGTCGACATCCAAGCCTTCCGCCAAGGCAGCTATCACCGCCGCACGGACGGTATGCTGCCGGAAGCGGAAATCGCTTTCTGCGACGAGATCTTCAAGGCCAACAGCGCGATCCTCAACGCGCTGCTGACCTTGCTCAACGAGCGCAAATTCGCCAATGGCAACCAGGTCACTCGGGTACCGCTGCTCAGCCTCTTCGGTGCGAGCAACGAAATCCCCAATGACGAAGCGCTCGAGGCCATCTACGACCGCTTCTTGCTGCGGGTCTATTCGGACAACCTGGAGGGCTACCATTTCCAGGGGTTGATCGAGAAAGGGCTAGAGATCGAACGCTCCGCCATGGCGGCGAGTCAAGAGAGCGCCGCGCTGCTCAACAGCCAGGTGCTGGTGCAGGTGCACCGCGCATTGCCCCAGTACATGACCTACTCTCCAGAGTTCTTGGCGCAGTACAAGAACCTGGTCTTTCAGATCCGCAACGAGGGTATCTCGCTCTCCGACCGGCGCGTGGTCAAGCTGCTCAAGCTGTTCACGGCCAGCGCTCTGCTCGAGGGTCGCAACACCGCCGACGAGCCCGATTTCTTCATCCTCAAGCACATCTGGAACAACCTCGACCAACGCGAGATCCTGCGCGACATCATCGATCCGGTGCTGGAGGCCTACCACCAGCGCAATCCCCGCACGAGCCGCGCTGGCGGCGCGCTCACCGACATCAACGCCCTCGGGCGCGAGGTTCAGCTCATCGAACAGAGCCTCTCCAGCGCTCAGCCCATGAGTGACATCCAGCTCTTCAGCCAGCTGCGCAACCTCAATGGCATCAAGCAAGCCCTGCTCGCCCACAACACGCCCGTGGCCAAGGAGTTCGTCCAGCGCGTCGACAACCTCCTCGAGGGTGTATTCCGGGGTTCGAAGTTCGATTGAGCCGCTGAGCGGGCCGCTCGCCTGCAACAGGAGCCGAGGCCGAGATGAGCAACTGGGTCGAGACCGAAATGCGCGGACAGGTCTGCGCCGTCGTCCCTTGTCGCGGTGAGGCGCTACGCCTACGCGCAGCGCAGTGGTTCAAGCTCTTGCATCAGCTCGGCTTGCACGTTCCCTTCGTGTTCGTGCTCGACCTGGGCCAGCTCTTCTCTCTGCGCCCGACGGGCAAGCTCGAAGCGATGACGCGGCTGCTCGAGCAACACAAGGCAAGCCAGGAGCTGCAGACCTTGGTCAACGACTGGGCATCGCTCTGTCGGGAGTTGAACAACTCCGAAATTGTTCAGAAATGTCAAGGATGGCGGCTCAAGGATGAGGTCGTCGCAGTGCTGCTCACCAAGCTGCTTGCGCCAATCCTGCGTAGCTGGGCCTTCGATGAGCTCGGCGAGGCTAGGCGCAGCGAGCTGCCCGCACAGGGCCGGGTCTACGAATCACTGCCCTCACAGTGGCAGTTCGACAAGACGGAGCTGCAATACTTCAGCTCGTTCTTGCGCCAAGTGCTCGCACATCAGCTTCAGCTACGGCACGCCGTCGAGCAGCTCGACATCGATACGCTGCGCCTGCTCGGCCTCTTCCGCCCCAACGCCGATCAACACAACCCCTTGGAGATTGTCGATTTACTCAGCCTCTTCTCGATGCCGATGGTGAACGACATCGTCAACTTCTCGCTGCAGCTCATCCCGTCGGTGCTCGAGGCCTCGCGGCTCAAAGACGCGCAGATTGCGTCCATGGACGGCTACGAGGGGCTCGAGCGGGTGGGCCACATCGACAACCTACTGCTCAGCGAGATGGCCTTCGACGACGACATCTTCGAACAGAAGATGATCGACAACGAGCTCTTCTACTTTGCCCGCACCCGCGCCCGCGAGGAGGAGAAGAAGCTGCACTACATCATGATCGACTCCTCGGCGAGCATGCGGGGACGGCGCACCGTCTTCGCGCGGGGGGTGGCCTTGGCGCTGATCAAGAAGCTGATGTTGCAGGGCGAGTATCCCATCCTGCGCTTCTTCGACAGCCGCGCCTACGAGCCGATCGAGATTCGCGAGCAGTTCTCGGTGCCCTACCTGCTCGCCTTTCAATCCGAACGCGGCCGCAACTACGCGCGCGTCTTCGAGCAGGTGCTGGGGGATCTGCGGCGCCAATTGCAGCAGCGCTGCAGCTCGGTGGTGCTCTATTTCTTCACCCATGGGCAGTGTCACATTCCGCTGGAGCTGGTGATGCGCCTGAGAGAAGTGAGCTATCTCTTTGGTATTTTCGTGCTTCCGGGAGACAACTTCGAGCTCGACTACTCAGAGATGCTGCACAAGCTGCGGATAGTGCGTGAGGACGCGCTACGCTCCGCGGCGAGCCGAAAGAAAGAAGGCCTCTCCATCATCGATGAGGCGTCGCGATAAGCTGGGCGAGCGAGGGTCTCCGAAAATGGAACGTGGGGCTCTGCCCCATGCAACGAGAGAGTCCCTTCGGAAAGTCGTTGATTTCATGCTCTAGCTGAGACGACTCAGCGCTTGGGGTGCGTTCTTGTCAGCATGGCTTCACGAAGCCAGGAAAGCGACTAGATTGCAGCGGGTCTGTTGGCACCGCCGTGCCTGTGCGCCTCGGTGCGAGCAAGAAGTGAGCAGAGCGAGGCACGAGTCAGCGTCTGTCGCCGGCGCATCCGATGCGCCTGCGCAGCGCTGCGAGGGTCTCGACGAATGTGAACAAGTGGAGCAATACATGTCCTCGTCACGCTTTCCCCCTGCTGGTGGGCTCGCCTTTCCACCGCTGTCGCGCTCGGCCTTGCTGCTGATCGTGATCAACGCCGCGCTCTGGCTGTCGCTGCTGGTGCTCGCCTACCTGGATGCCTCGCGCTTTGCATGGGTGCTCAGCCTCTTCGCGCTGGACCCCGACGCGGTGCTCTCTGGATATGTATTCCAGATTGTCACCTACATGTTCATCCATGACTGGCGCTCACCGATGCACCTGCTGCTCAACATGCTGCTGGTGTATTTCTTTGCAGGTCCACTGGAGCAACGCTGGGGGCGCACGCGGGTTCTGCTCTTTGCGTTGGGCGCTGGGGTGGCGGGTGGCGCAATGGTGATGCTTTTTGCGCTGCTGGGCGGCTTGCTGGGCTTCTCGGGAGGGGCGTTGACCTTCGGTTTCTCTGGCGCTGCGCTCGGGATGCTGGCTGCGTTTTGCATTTTGTATGCTGAGGCGTCAATCCTGCTCTTCTTCGTCATCCCCGTGAAGGCGAAATACCTGCTTTGGCTGACGGTGGGGATCGACCTGTTGTTCTGGATTGCGCCAGGCAGCGACGTGTCTTTCCCCGCCCATCTGGGTGGTATGCTCTTCGGGGTCTTGGTCGCTGGCGGAGGCGCACTGCTGTGGCGGCGCATTACTCGGCGCTTGCGCTATCGGCGCATCGTCAAGGAAGCGCTGCAGGTGCAACCCAAGGACAAAGTGGTCAAGGGTCCCTGGGTGCACTGAGAGCGGGCAAGCAAGCCGTTGATCATGCTGCCCGCCCGAGCTCAATCGTCAGGGCGCAGTCTCTTCTTCTGGAGGGCAGTAGAGGAAGTCCTGGCCAACGGGGACACACGCGTTGGTCGCCGCCGACTCAGTGTCTCCGCATTCAGTGGCACGCAGGCAGCCATTGCAGATGGAGATGGGGAACTCGAGCTCGTTGGACTCGACGTCGGTCTGCGAGGAGCTGGTCCCCAAGACCCTGACCTTGACCATCAGGTAGGCGGTGAAGCCCGGTTGGATCACCGTGCGCAAGACCTCGATGTGGAAGGCGTTGAGCACGTACATGGGGAGGGTCACGGTGCCGGCGGGATCGACGGCGATACCGCCCAGGGGCAGATCGTAGCCCTCGAAAGCGCCAGCGATGGACTCGGGTACTTCATTGAGGAACTCGAAGGAGATCTGCGCCTCTGAGAGGATGATCATGTTGCCTTCGATGCCCAGGCCATTCCAAACCGCGACCTGGCCCGCGGACTGTTGCTGAGTCTTGGCCCCAACCGAAGCGGAGTTGGGGGCAATGTTGGCGATGAGCGGCGCCAGGGCATAGCCCCCGGCCAGGGAGATGTCCAGCACACCTTGGGTCATGAAGACCTCCGAGGTGCTGTTGGCGAGGTCACTGGGGCAGTTGACGCTGGCCACGGCGGCGCCGCGGATGACCAGCATGGTGGGCTGCTCTGCGCAGCCGACAATCAACAGGGAGAGCAAGAGTGCGGCGAGCATGCCCCCCTGTCTTCTGGTTCGATGTCTGTCGAAGCTCGTCATTTCTGCTTCTCCTTTGTCGCTTCTTGTAGATTGGGCGCTTGGCCTGTTTCCCCAAGTTCTTGTCGATTGGGCGCTTGGCCTGTTTCCCCAAGTTCTTCAGTCTTCGTTCTAGTGGGTAGGACTGTCGCTTCGCTTGCTCGACAGTCCAACGCTCACCTTCAGTCTAGCGAACCCACTGGAGCAATCCAGCTTTCTGCGTCTCTGGGTGTTTGCGTCTTCAGGTTTGCTCCGCGCTTCGATGCGTGCTCCTCTGCTTACCTCTTCTTGCCATCTTCCGGCTCGTCTGGCTCAGGAGCGATGAAGGAACCTGGACCGGAGACGCCGATGCTGGTCTCGCGGTTGATGATCCTGGGGGTGATGAAGATGAGCAGCTCCGTGCGGTTGTCGGTCTCGTTGGTCTTTCGGAAGAAGTAGCCGATGAAGGGAAGTGAACCGAAGAAGGGCACGCTGTTGAGTCCCTGCGCGGTGTTGCGGGTGTAGATGCCACCAATGACCGTGGTGTCGCCGTCTGGGATGAGCAGCTGGGTGTGCGCTTCTTTTCGAATGATGGAGGGATCGCCCTGAGCACCGGTGTTGGCGAAGTCGGGCTCGTTCTTCTGCACGTCGATCTTGAGGAAAATGTTGCCGTCTTTGGTGACGTGCGGGGTCACAGAGAGGTTGAGTTTGGCATCGAAGAAGACCGTCTGCACGCCAGCTGCGCTGACTACGCTGACGGGGATGCTGACGCCCTGCTCGATGGTGGCGTTGGTGTTGTCCAAGGTCATGATGCGCGGGGCAGACACGATCTTGACGAAGCCCTTCTCTTCGAGCGCGCTCAGACGCAGGCTCAGGTTGACCGCACCACCCAGTGAACCGAAGGTCATACCCACGGCACCACCCGAGCCGGTGCCGACCGCAGCGGGCAGGTTGACGGCGAAGTTGGGGGAAGCCACGGTTCCGCCGTTTGCGTCCGAGGTCGAAGCGCCAGCCACACCCACCGAGGAGGGGAAGATGAGGCCAGTGGGGTTGCCGTTGGCGGGGCTAAAGGAGAAGTCACCACCCCACTGCACGCCAATTTCCTTCGAGTAGTTGGACTGCGTCTCGACGATGCGGGCCTCGATGAGGATCTGCGGGGTCTGCGTGTCGAGACTCTCGACGAGGATCTCGACGGCGTCGAGGTTGAGGCCCACATCCTTGACGATGAGGGTGTTGGTGCGCTTGTCGATGAGCACCGAGCCGCGGTCGGAGAGCAGGCCTTCGACGTTGGTCTGCAGCTCTTCTGCCGACGCGTAGTTGACGGGAATCAGGCGCACTTCGAGGGGCTCGAGCTTGTCGCGGACGATGGCCGCTTCCAGCGCGCGCCGTTCTTCGTCTCTGAAGACCTGCGCCTTGGCCACCCAAATGACGTTCCCTTCCTGCCGCATCCCCAGGTCCTGTGCCCGAAGGATGATGGTCAATGCTTGGTCGAGGGGCACACTCTTGAGGGAGAGGGTCACACGACCGCTGACATCGGGGCTGGTAACAATGCTCACACCCACCTCGTCAGCAATGAGCCGCAGCAGGTCGTTGATCTCGATGTCGCGAACATCCAGGGTAATCCGGCGCTTGGACAGTGAGGCAGTCTGGAACTTCTCGGTCTTTCCGAAGGTGACCGTAATGTCGCCATCCGACGAAGAGCCCCGAGGCGGCGCCGCAGGGATGCGCACCTTCTGACGACGATCGACGAAGCTGCTCTCGGCGACATCTTCTGCAGTGTCGGCGGCGAATTCCCAGACCAAGGTGTTGCCATCGAGGCGCACGAGCTCACTGCTCGCGCCGTCGAGCTCGGCGACCAGGACCACCTTCTCACCGTCGTTGAAGGAGCTGAGGAACTGCACGGCGCCACGGAACGCGCGGGTGTCGAGCTTGCGCACCAGGGCTTCTGGCAGGCTGCTCTTCTCGAGGTAGAGCGTCGCCTTGCCGTCGCCGTAGGGGCCACTCTGGTAGTTGGCGGGGTTGTCGAGCTCGACGAGGACGCGGCTCGAAACGCCATCTTGCTCAAAGCGAATGTCCTGGACCTGAGCATTGCCCAACACGCTCGCGGGGCGGCTGCTCTTTTCGGCGCTGGCGTCAATGGGCGCAGTCGCTGGCGCGCTCGTGGCGACCTTGTTGTCGATGGGCGCATTGTTGGCTTGAGCCGAGCCGCTGTCGAGCTGCTCGCGCAAGCTGGCGAGTTGCTCTCGGGCGCTCTCGAGTTCGGCCGCGGTCTGACGATTGCGGGCGCGCTCGTCTTCGAGCTCGGCGCTTGCGGACTTGACGTTGAGCCGCAGTTGGTCGAGATCGCGCTGCATTTTTTCAGCGTTCGCAACGCGCTCCCGCAGGCGCTTCACCTCGTCATCGAGTTCCTGCTGTTGAGCGAGGGCGTTGCGCAGCGCTTCGAGCTCGGCGGCGCTTTGCTGAGAAGCGTCGACTTCGGCGCGCAGACGCTCGAGCTCAGCACGAGCGGCGTCGGCGTTCGCGACCTGTTCACGCAGCGTCTTGAGCTCTTGAGCGGCACTCTCGGAGTTGTTGACCTGAGTACGCAGCTTGCGTAGCTCCTCTCGGGCGAGCTCCGCCTGAGCGAGCTCCTCTTGGAGGCGCTCGATCTCGCCTTGAGCGGCCTCGGCCTTGCTCAATTGCGCCTTGATTTCATTGACTTTCGCCAGCTCCTGCTCGCGCTCGGCGAGCTGGACTTGCAGGGACTGCATCTCGGCGCGAGCACTCTCGGCGTCGGCGAGCTTCTGACGCAACGTCGTCAACTCTTGCTCTTGCTTAGCCAGGGTTTGCTGAAGAGCGGCTTCGCGCAGGGCAGCCGCATCGAGCTGTTCTTGGGTACGGCGGCTGAGCTCACCGACCCGCGCAAGTTCTTGGGAGAGCTGTGTTTCACGCAGCGCAGCGGCCGTGGCGGCCTTTTCGGCCTGCCCGCGGACGAGCTCGAGCTCTGCCTGGTTCTCTTGATACTTTCGGGCGAGCCCATCGACCTCGAGCTGCAGCTTTTGCTGAGCGGCAACAGCGCTGTCCAGCGCAGCTTCTTTGTCCTGCAGCTCCTTCGCGGCGACGGTGTCGCCACCGTCGGCCTTGCTGCGCAGGGCTTTCAGCTCGTCACGCAGAGCTTGTTCGCGCTCTTGTGCCTCGAGCAGTGCGCCCTCTTTGTTGTCGATGAGGGTCTGCACGGCAGCTTGCTCGCGTTCGCGCTGCAGGCGCAGCTCGTCATACTTGGTGGCCAGCTCGGTCTCGCGCAGGCGCGCCTTCTCGAGCGCGCTCTCGCGCTGCTGCAGGGTGTCGCGCAGGGTACCGAGTTCTTGCTCCATCTCGGTGCGCAGCTGTGCCTGGCGCTGCAGGAGCTCGTTGATTTCTTCCTGCTTGAGCTCGGACTTCTCGTCGGCGCTCTTCATCTCGGAGAGCTCTTGACGCAGGGCTTCCTCTTGCAGGCGCAGCGCGGCGAGCTCGCTTTCCTTGCTTTGCAGGGAGCGATCGCGCTCATCGATGAGTTTTTGCAGCTCACTGACCTTGCTCTCGGACTCGAGGCGCAGCTTCTCAGCCTCATCCTTGGCAAGTTTGGCTTCGTTTTGCTTCTCGAGGAGACGCTTCTTGAGCTCGTCGGTGTTTGCAGCACTCTGCGCGGCAGCGAGCTGCTCGCGCAGGGTCGCGCTCTCGGCATTGGCCACGGCCAACGCCGCTTGCGCCTTTTGCAGGTCACCTTGCTCGGCCTGCTCGACCGCGGCGAGCTCCGACTCGAGCTTCTGGCGACGGTCTTCGGCGGCGCGCAGCTGAGCGCTCAGGGCTTCGCTCTGGGTTGCGTTCAGCTCGAGCGCGGCGAGCTCGTTTTGCAAGCGAGCGACCTCTCCCTGTAGCTCATCGGCGCGGGTTTCGGCGCTGCTTGCGCGCAGCGCGGCGGCGTCGCGCTCTTGGGAGAGCAGCGAAAGTTGCTGACGCGCGAGGTCGTTTTCGGCCTTGAGGGCCTCGACCTGTCCAGTGTACAGGGCGACGAGCTCTGCTTGGCGCGTGGCTTCGGCCCGAGAGGCCTCGAAGTCGAGGCGCGCGAGCTCGAGCTTCTCTCGCAGGGTGCTGAGCTCGGTCTCGGCGCGCTCTGCCTTTTCAATGAGGCTGGCGCGGTCGGTCTCGAGCTGCTGCAGCTCTTGTCGCGCACGTTCGAGCTCGGCAGTGGCCTTCTTGGCGCCCTTGCTGTCGCTGTTGGCCGCCTTGCTTTCGAGCTCGGTGATGCGCAGGCGTGCCTGGCTGAGCTCTTCATCCTTGACGGCGAGCTTGGCGAGCTCCTGGTTGAGGTTGTTCTGCTCGGTCTCGAGGGTGGCGAGGCGTTGCAGGGCCAGCTTCTGCTCTTCTTTGAGGGTGAGCAGCTGGGCGCTGGCACCCTCGAGCTGTTCGCGGGCCTGCCCGAGCTCGAGCTCTCGGCTCTGGAGCTGGGCCTGCAGCTGTGCGTCACCTTGAGCGCTGGCGATGCGGTCCTGGCCATCGACGACAACAAGGATTTCGCTGGCGCTGGCCTGCACGTCGTAGTCGGCTTCCTGATCGAAAGCGAGGACGACGCGACAGCGGGCGGACTTGCCCTCTTTTTCGAGCGAGAGCGTGGCCTTGTCGACGACGCCGTTTCGGGCGACCACATCGGGCAATGCATCGGCCTGGCAGTCAGCGATCTCGACCAGCAATCGCGAGGGATTGCGCAGCATGAAGACCGAGAAAGTGGGCTCCTGCGCAACGTCGATGCGGAGCACAGTATTGCGCTCGGTCTCTTCGATGCGCAACCCGCGAACCTCGTTGCCTGCACCGTCGGCGGCGGCGAGCCGCTCCCCTCCGGCGAACACGAGCATGAGCACGACGAGCTCTGGCAACTTCCGTGTCATTGTGCGTCTCATGGTTAACTCCTGGAACACTCGGGCAGCTTACTGGAACTGGATGAGCAGCCCGGAGGCGACTTCGGGGTGCAGCTTCATCACGACGGTTTCTGGGGCATTGACGAGGTCTTCGCCCTGGAAGATTTCTATGGAATCGCTCTTGATGGCGACGACGACACCGTTTCGGTTTCCGATCAAGGTGCCGACGTTGACGACGTGAGCGGTATTTTCCGGATCGATGAGCAGCGCTTTGGGGGTGGGCGTGTTGGTGACGAGACCGACCAGCTTGAAGTCGCGCACATCGAAGCGCTGTGTGGGCAGGATGACCTCTTCCATCTCGAGCGCGGCCTGCGCGGCGAGCGCGCGCTGGCGCAGCTGCTCCTCGATGAGGATATCGATGAAGCCGTAGAAGGGATCGCGGCTCTCTTCAATGACACGACGTTCCCAGTTGCGGCGCGGAACCCAAGTGATGCCCGCCATCTCGACCTGCGCTTGCTTGCCATCGCCAGCCTTGGCAGCTTGCCGAGAGCTAGGATTGGAGGCAGGCGCATCGGCCTTGGAGACGGTCTTGGGTGGAGGGGGCGGCTTTTGCTTGACCACCTTGTCTTCGCAAGCGCCAGCGAAGAAGAAGAGCAGCAGCACACCGACACTGATGACACGGTAGCGCATCGAGAGATCCCCAGTGCAACGTGGCTCGCGGGTTGAAGGAGAGAGTTGCGGAGCGCGTGGTGCCTGACTCATTTCCTGCCTCCTCGCCGGGAGCGTCGACCCTTCTTGTCTTCTTCAGGGGGCGCCGCGTTGGGGTCATAGAGGTAGGTTTCAGCCACACAATCGACCTTGAGCAGGCCCCGGTTCTCGACCTCGGTGGCACGCACCATGGAGAGCTCCTGGACATTGACGATCTGCTCTTTTGCCCCAGCCTTGACGCCATCTCCCATCGCGCTGATTTCCCAGAAGAACTGGGTCGCTGCGTCGAAGCTGGCGAGGAAGGACATGTTGATCTTGATGCGGCTGACCTCGTTGAAGGGTTCGGGCTCACCTTGTTGGAAGGAGACCCACTTGGCCACGCGAGCATTCTGTGCGCGCTGGCTGATGGAGCTCAAGAAGTCGTTGAGTTCCTCGGTGTTGGACGGAAGCTTGGCGCGCAGCAGGTCGAGCCGTTTCTGCAGACGGGTGGCTCTCTCTTGTACGCGCAAGAGGTTGACGCGCTGCGACTCGAGACGGCTGATCTCGGAGGTCTGCACGGTCAGCTCCTGGCTCTTCTTCTTGATCTCGTCGATCTTGGCGCGATACATGAAGAAGTAGAAGAGCCCTCCAAGGACGACCATGAGCAGCAACAGTCCCAAAGCGATTTGCAGCGGTGGAATGTTGAACGCGAGCTTCTTTTTGGCCCCGGCACTCGCACTAGACATGACACTACTCCGCCTTTTCGCCCTCGTCGGGCTGTCCTAGCTGCTCGATGAGAGCGACGCCGTCTTTGGTCTGATAATAGAAGTTGACCTTGGCGCTGAATTCGAACTTCAGCAGCTCCATATCGATGGTGACCTCGCCTGCCGAGGGTGCCTTTCCCTTGACGATCTTGGAGAGGCGCACCTGCTGGAAGAGCCTGCTTGAGCGCATGCGAAGCCAGAACTCGGCGATGTCGTCGAGTCCTCGCGCCAAACCCTCAATCCCGACCTGTCCCGGACCTTCCTCGAAGATCTTCTCGACGAAGACGTTTTCGGCGTCCCACGCGACGTTCCACTGCGCGTCCTTGGCGGCCTTGATGGTCGTTTTGGTGCGAGGACGACTCAGCAGTCGCTTGAGCTCATCGAGGAAATGGTGAGGACCGATACGGATGGCGGCGAGCTCTGCCAGTGCGCGCTCGCGCCCCTCGAGTTCCTGGGCTTGTTTTTCGAGATCGGGCAGCGCTGCGATTTCGCTTTTGATGCGCTGCACCTGTGCCTTCGCATCCGCCACTTCCTTGTTGCGTTTCTTGAGGTCCGTCGCCTTGCCGCTGTAGACCCAGTACAGCAAGACCAACTCGGTCAAGAGGAGCACCGACATGAGTGCCACGATCCGCCAGAGTAGACTGCTGGCGGAGCTACGTTTTTTGCCTGGCAGCAGATTGATTCGAACCATCATCGCTCGTTCGTCCTCCGCATGGCCAAACCGACGGCAACGCCAGCCAAAGGCGCCACTTCGTTGAGATAGTCTGGGTTGTAGGTGCGTGGGTCGTACTGCAGTGCCGCAAAGGGACTGGCAATTTCAACAGGGATTCCGGTGGTCTCGCCGATGACGCGAAGCAGCGTCGGGCTCTTCGCGGTGCCACCGGTGAGCAACACGCGGCTGATGGCACCAGCGCTCGAGGTCTCCATGAAGAAGCTCAAAGAGCGCTGGATCTCTTGCGCGACCGTTTCGGAGACCTGCTGGATGACTTCTTCGACTTCGTGCGGAATCACCGCGTCGATGTCACCCTCGCGGCCACCGACCTTGTAGGCCTCGGCTTCTTCCTGTGTGATGTTGAGCTGCTTCTGGATCTCTTCGGTGATCTGATTACCGCCCATGGTGATATCGCGCGTGAACGCGGTGACCCCGTCGGCGACGATGATAATCGAGGTGATCGAAGCCCCCAGATCCAAGATGGCCACCGTCTCGGACATGTCGGGGTAGTTGAGCTCGGTCATGTTCTGAACGGAGAAGCAATCCACGTCGACCACCTTCGGGGTCAGACCCGCTTCCCGCGTCACGGCCAGATACTCGTTCACAATCTCACGCTTGGATGCCACCAGCAGGACATCCATGGTGCCCATCGCGGGGTTGCGGACGAGGACCTGCTTGTCGATGTACACATCATTGATGTCGAAGGGAATGTGCTGCTCGACCTCCCATTGAAGGTTGGTCTCGAGCTCCTGGTCGGTCATCAACGGCAGCGCGATGCGCTTGACGATGACCGAGTAACCGGAGACGCTGATCGCGCACTCCTTCTGCCGAATGCGGTTGCGACCCACGAGCGAGCGAATCGACTCGACCACGCTGCTCTGGTTCATGATGACACCATCGACAATGGCCTCGTGTGGGAACTGGACCATGTCGAATGCGCGAAGCTGATAGCCGCGCTTGGCCTCCTTGAGCTGACACAGCTTGACCGAGCTTGACCCGATGTCTAGCCCGACGAGCAGCTTGCCCTTTGCCATCTGCCTCTCCTCTGCGCATTGGGACGCGCCAGCGACCCGTTCGCCCGAGCAGGCTTAGCCTACCTTGCTCAGGCTACGAAACATCATGCCACGGGCTAGTTGCCTGTCCAAAAAGGCACCTCCGATGCAACGATACCCACTTGCACCTGCATCCCAGAATCTCCATCCCCCCCTCACCCATGCAGCTAAGACGCCGACATCACGTATCTTTTCGAGTTCCCCATGGAGACTACGGTAGATGTCGATTCTGCGTGGCGACAACGCTGTGTTTGGGGTATCTTGAATTCGGCGGTGCTTTAGGACGCCGCACGTCAGGTCCCAGGGATGGGACCAACCACTCGCCATGCACGCGAGGCACACCATGGATCGGTTACAGCTCTTCGAGCGCATCAATGCACGATACAGTGCTCTCGCCTCAGCGACCCACAGCTTGAGCTGCGGACCTGCCGTCCGCTTCGCTCCTCTGGTTGCTGGCCAGATTTGCGTCGACTTGGGCTGTGGTCGAGGCCTCGACGTCGTGCACATGGCTTCAATGGTTGGTCCACAAGGTGCCGCCTACGGGGTCGACACCGCAGATGGCATGCTCGAGCGGGCCGAACGGGAAGCGCTGCGACGGGGTTTGCACAACGCTCACTTCCTGAAGTGCCCCCTCGATGCGCTGACGCTGCCCTCTGCGTTCGCCGACATCATCATCTCGACAGACGCCCTCAGCCACGCACAGTCCAAGCGTGAGGTGCTCACCGAGCTGCACCGTGTGCTCAAACCTGGCGGCCGGTTCGTCATCAGCGATGTATACAGCCTCGAGCCTGTCCCTGAACATTTCCGTGAAGACACGGATGCCATGGCCGAAGGATGGGCCGGCGCCATCCTTCGTCACGAATACATCGCAACACTCCAAGAGCTCGGTTTCGACGCACTCTGTGTCTTTGAAGAAAGCGAACCCTATGACATGGGCCCCATCGAGGTCGTCGGCTTCACGGTCGCCGGACAGCGCCCGCTCGGCTGACGTCGAAAGCTGAACCCAA
Source organism: Myxococcota bacterium (assembly GCA_034002465.1). Taxonomy (GTDB): domain Bacteria; phylum Myxococcota_A; class Bradymonadia; order UBA4248; family JAVFAO01; genus JAVFAO01. The sequence continues at coordinate 1,613 of JAVFAO010000024.1, read as the reverse complement.
AGAAGTCGTAGCCAGGAGGCGGAGACTCGCTGCGAAGGAAGAGGAAGCAGTCCCTTTGCTTCGGCGCTTGGAGCCCGCTCGAGAAGCCAGATTCGGGCTGCTCTTGCACCTCTCTCACATGTCTCTAGAATCGAAGCGTTGACGCCCCACTTCTGCTTTGGGGCATGCCGCCACTACGCCTCGCGCGCGGAGACCACCATGAGCACTCGCCTCGCCTTCGTTCTTGCGCTTGCCCTAGGCCTCGTGCTGTCAAGCTGCGACGACACCCCCGTCGACCCCAAAGACCAAATCGACGACACCCAGGGGGACGAGAAGCCCGACGAGCTCGACCAGCTCGACCAGCTCGAGACGGAAGAGGTCGAAACAGAAGTCGAAACCATCGAAGAGCTCGACGAAATCGAGCCCGATCTCGGATGTGAAGGACAGACCCGCTGCTCCGCCATCGGCAACGTCGAAACCTGCTTCGGAGAAGACTGGATCACCACTCAGGTCTGCGACGATGGCTGCGAGGACGGACGCTGCGTGCTGCCCATGCACCCAGGGGGCTGCGGAAGCCCCCTCCCCTTGACACTCGGCGAAGAAGTCGAAGGCAGCACAGACACCGACTCCGCTCTCAACACCTGGCGTCAGGCCTGCAGTAACCCTTCCACGGGATACGGCTTCAGCCCCACGGGGCCCGAGCAAATCTACCGCCTCACCCTCAACAAGCCCACCCACGTCCGCTTCACCCTCAACCCCATCGACCTCGGGTACTACGGGATGTACGTCCGCGCTGATTGTGCCGACCCCGGCAGCGAATACATCGGAAGCTGCAGCGGCAACCCCGACCCCACATCTTCCACCGTCGTCCAAGCCCTGCTCGGCCTCGGCACACACGACCTCATCGTCGACGACTTCGAGCAAACACAAGGCCCCGGCGCCTTCCGCCTCATCGCCGAGAGCATCCCCATGCCCATGTGCCTCTCCCAGGTCCCCCAGTTCATCGACCTGAGCAGCGGCAAGAGCATCGTGCAAGGTGACACCAACGACGGCGTCGGTGAGACCACCTCCAACGACTACCATTGCCCCAACGTCGGCTTCACCACCGTCGGCAGAGAGCTGAGCTACGTCTTCACCGTCAACCAAAGCGCCACCGTGCGCGCCACCGCCCAGCCCATCGATCCCCCCGACAGCATGATCGCCGTATACTTCCGAGACGACTGCGACAGCCGACTCTCGGGCCAGCTCGCCTGCGGCTACGGCAAAGAAGGTGGCGCAGCGATTGCAGAAGCACAGGTCCAGCCAGGGACCTACTTCGTCTTCGTCGACGACTTCGGAACCTCAGCGGGCGACGGCCCACAAAAGTTCAACTTGACCCTCGAGATACGATGACTCCGGCGACAAGAACAGCTCAGCTCGTGCCCAATGGGGTCCAGAGTCTCCAGAACCGAGGCTTGCGCATGCGCTCTCAACATCAATTCCGTCTCGCACTCGCGCTCTGCGCTTCACTCCTGCTCTTCGCCTGCAGCGAAGGCCAGGTCGCTCCCATCGACCAGAGTGAGGGCATCTCCGAAACGGGTGATGACGACGGCGGCGGCGATACCCAGCTTGACAACGATATCCCCAACGATATC
>JAVFAO010000023.1:0-32388 GCA_034002465.1 Myxococcota bacterium | reverse complement strand
CCGCGATTCCAAGCCCGCACCAACCCCCATTGCCACCAGCTCCAACGCGAGCTCCCCCCGCGTACCGAGCTCCGGATTCGGCCAGATCATCTCGCCCCATTCCACAGCCGACGATGCGCCCAGCAAATCTGACTCCGCCTCCTACCCTGCACCCGCTGCCCCCGACAAGGCCGATGAGCACGCCTTCTTCGGCACCACCCTGTCGCGCTACGGACTCGCTCCTGTGCAGCGAGACAGCGTCAAGGACGAAGAGCCCGTCAAGGGAAACATCGGCTCTGTCTTGGCCATCGTCTTCGGTCTGCTCGTGATGGCCATCATCATTGGGGCCATCATCTTCCTGATGATGGCCGGATCCTCACAGTGAACGCTGGGCTGAAGACCGGGGCAGTTCGTTCAACGAGTCGGGGGAACTGGCCAAACGCCCAATCAACAAAAAATTGGGGGAACTGGCCAAGCGACCAATCGACCAAAACTTGGGGGAACTGGCCAAGCGACCAATTGACGAAAACTTGGGGGAACTGGCCAAGCGACCAATCAACAAAAAAATCGAACGCATGCACATTGCCTGCAGCTCAGCTTGCTTGAGCGCAGGGCAGCTCCGCTCGACGGGCAGGAGATAGTCTTGGTCGAACCCACTCGCCCAGGAAACCAAACCGAACCCGCAAGCACCGCTCACGGTGAACCAGCCCCCAAGACCTGCTCCCGCTGCCGAAGCATCGCAGAGGACTGGTTCAGCTACTGCCCAAAATGTGGGCTCAACCTCGACAGCGGACTGCCTCTGGTCGTCTTCGGTGACCCCTGGATCGGGGCCGTCATCGCCGATCGCTTCAGACTTCTCGCCAAGCTCGGCGTCGGCGGAATGGGCACCGTCTACAAGGTCGAGCACGTGCGCATGGCCAAGCTCATGGCCCTCAAATTGCTGCACGCCGACCTCTCCCGCGATGAGGCCATGGTCGCCCGCTTCAAACGCGAAGCCCGCGCCATCAGCGCCCTGAAAAGCCGACATGTCGTGCAGGTCTTCGACGTTGGGGAGGCCAACGGTCTCTTCTACATCCTCATGGAGTACCTGCAAGGCCGTGATCTCGGCGATCTGCTCGTCGAGCGACGTCAGCTCTCCCCCAAGCGCTGTCTGCGCATCGTCCAGCAAATCTGCGCAGGACTCGCCGATGCCCACCAACAAGGCATCGTGCATCGGGACCTGAAACCCGAGAACATCTTCGTCTGCGCGCCCGCCCCTGGAGAGGACGAGCTCGTCAAGCTGCTCGACTTTGGGCTCGCCAAGCTGCATCAGCGCGATGAGAGCCTGGCCGCCACCCAACGCGGACTCATCCTCGGAACCCCACACTACATGAGCCCCGAACAGATCGAAGGTGAAGACGTGGGGCCCGCATCCGATCTCTACTCCCTTTGTGCAGTCATCTACAAGACCATCACCGGAAGCCCACCTTTTCCAGGTGACCACGCACTGCGGGTGCTCAACGCCCACATCAGCCAACCCATCCCTCGCGTCTCCATCGTCGACGCCGAGCTCGCCCCTCTCGACGAGTTCTTCGCAATCGGCCTTGCCAAATCCCCAGCAGACCGCTTCCAGTCCACCAAAGAGCTGCTCAGTCATCTCACGACACTCGTCGAAGGCACTCAACGCCCCAGCGCCGCCTACCTCGATCCGATCGAACGAAAAGATATCGAACGCTCCGACACGGAATGGCTGCTCGCCCCCATCGACAAGCGCAACCAAGAACAGCTCGCCACTGTCGAAGATTTCGACCGCTTCGAGTGGACCTTCAGACTCAAACGCCTCGCCGTCGGCCTCTCCTTCCTGCTGCTCCTCGCTGGGGCTGCATGGGCCATCGTCTGGGGTGTCGCCCTCGGTCACTTCTTCATCACCAACAATGAGAGCGAGCCCAACAACGACCTGCCTGAAGCCAACCCCCTCACGCTCAACAAGGCCATGCTCGCCACGCTCGGTGAGATACCGGAAGGGTACCGCTCAGATCGCGACTTTTTTGTGCTCTCGGAGCCACCTCCCGAGAAGATGCTGCGCATCAGCGTCACCCCCATCCCAGCGATCGATCTCGTCATCGAAGTCATCAACCGCGACGGTCACCTGCTCTTCACACAAAATGCCCTCCCCAAAGGCTATGGAGAGCTCATCCCCAACTTTCCCTCCAACGGCGACAACGTCTATGTGCTCGTTCGCGAGCTCTGGATGCAGGGCACACCCCCCACGCCCAAACCCGACGCCTACTACGCCATCCTCATCGAAGCGCGCGACCCGCTACCAGGAGAAGAGAGAGAACCCAACGACGCCATCGAAAACGCCTCAACCATGGAGGAACGTTCGATTCGTGGCTTTCTCTGCAACCCAGGAGACGTCGACATCTTCATGTTCTCCCCAAGCAATCGACCTGCTGCCTTCGACGTCGAAGTCGACGGCCTCGCCAATACCGACCTCCGCCTGCGCATGCTCGATGGCGAACACAACGAGCTCATGCTCTGTGACGAGGGCGGACTCGAGCTCGCTGAGCGCTGTCACCTCGAATCATCGGAGCAACTCCGCTTTCCGCTCTACATCGAGCTGAGCGCCGTTCGCGGCTTCTCCACTGAACACAGCTATGAACTGCGTTGGAAGCCAGCGCTGCAGACGCGCACACCCGAGCCCTGATGCTCACCGGCCTCGCGCTTCCGGCGTCTACTCAGCGAGCGCTGCGCCCTCTCCTCCAGCAATACAGCCCCAGAACCATGCTCAGCAGCAAGACACTCAGCGGCACTCGCCGAAACCCGCGGAGCTGACACTCACAGCCACTTCCATAGAGCACGGGAGGCTGCTCGAGGGGGTCGAGCAGCTCCTCTAGCTCGACGGGCGGCTCCACGCTCACACAACGCCTGCCCAGGCAGACCCCTCCAGCACAGTCTGCGTCGCTGCGACACTCGACGAAGGGGTCATCCGGATCGTTGGGGTCCGATTCGCCCAAGTGCCGCTCTACACGACCATTGCAATTGCTGTCTTCTTCCCTTTCGGGGACACCATCCCTGTCAGTGTCGACATTGAGCATCAGGGTCGTGCTCGCGGGATCGGCGTCAGGCACGAAGTGAGCTGCCGCCAAGAGTGTGTGAGGATGCGGGCTGAGCAGACCTCTCTCGGTCCCATCGAAGCTACAGTCGTCATCACTGTCGTGGTCGAGCAGGTTCGCCAACCCATCTTGATCGTGATCATCCCACCAGTTGGGCTCTGCGCCATCGAGCACGCCGTCGTCGTCAGCGTCGGCGTCCAGATGGAGTCCAGCCAACACCCCCCAACGATACTGTTCTTCGAGGTCGGACAAAGCATCACCGTCGCTGTCGAGCAAACTGGGGTGGGAGCTGAGGTCGTCTCGCACACGCGGGTCGAGCTCATTGCCATCGACAGCTCCGTTGCCATTGGGATCCTCGAGGCCATCTCGAATGAAATCCCGGTCACTGTCTGCCAACACCATGCAGGTGCCCTGAGATGGCTCCTGATCGGGGATGAAGCGACCACGGCCAATGTCGGTAGCCGCACTGGCAAAGGTGATGGAACGCTCGGTGCCATCGGCGAGACCATCGTTGTCGCTGTCTGGATCGAGGGCGGCGATCAAACCGTCACCGTCTCCGTCCACGCTCCAGTTGGCTTCGAATCCATCAAAAACGCCATCATCATCACTATCTGCATCGAGAGGATCGGTGCCGAGCCGCTTCTCCTCGATATCTGTGACACCGTCAGCATCAGAGTCCCTGAAGGCAGCCGCGTCTGGGTCGGTCGAGGGGTCGTTGGGATCGAACTCGCCAAGCTCCAGGCTGCCGTTGTGATTGGGGTCCTCCGCGCCATCTCGAACCCCGTCCCCGTCAGTGTCTGACTTCACCATCGAGCTACGGCTGCTGGGATCACGATCGGGAACGAACAGCCGGCGCGAGCGATCACTAAAGATACCGCAAGCTTGGCTAAGGCCAAGCTCGGTCGCATCAAGGATGCCGTCATTGTCGCTGTCTGGATCGAGCGCGTTGATGGCAAGATCGCCGTCGCTGTCCTCGTTCCAAGCAACTTCGACACCATCGCAAATGCCATCATCATCGCTGTCTGCGTCCCGGGGATTGGTGCCGGCGAGAACCTCCTGCGCATTGCTGAGCGAATCGGCGTCGGCGTCGAGCGCGCCGTCGTTGGGATCGAGAGGATTGAAAGCGTAGCGCAGCTCCACGGCATCGGGGAGCTGGTCATTGTCAGCGTCGCCATCGGCGTCCACGAAGAAGCGCCGCTGCAGGCTGGGGGCGGAAGGAGTTCCAAAAGCATCGAGGGCGAGCGCCTCGATGACATAGATGCCATCTTGGAAATTGCCAAGGACACAGACGAAATCGCCCGCGCTGTTGGCCAGCGTCGAACAAATGGGAATGGCATCGGGACCCGCGAGTCGAATGTGGAGCTGTCCACCACCCGCTCCGACGCCGGTCACGATGACTTCTCCCTCGGGCAAGACGGCGTCAGGGGCAGGGGTATAGATGATGGGAGTCACCGGCACGGCGGTGTCGATGATGAACCGACGCGGCAGGCTCTCGGACGAGGTGCTGCCCTCGCGATCGGTGGCGACCGCATAGACCAGCGCTTCGCCAGTGGACAGTTCCACCTCACTTCGACAGTCCCAGGCCCCAATGATGGAGACGGCAGCGTGGCAGAGCAGCGCGCCACCGAGCCCAAAGACGGCGACGCTGCCCCCCTCGGCCCCGGCAGCGGTACCCGAAAAGGACGGGCGAAGGTCCCCCACACGCTCAGCTTCGCTGGGTCGCACGATGATGGGAGGAGCCAACTGAGCCACGAGCTCGAGCTCGTGCACCGCAGGAAGACTGTTCACGATCCCATCACTGACCAGGAGGCGAAGCTGGTATCGCTGGCCCAAGGCGACGGCCGAAGGAAAGCTCAGGGCGCAGCTGCTGCTGTCCGCGCCGATGAGGGTGGGAGCAGGTGTCCCGCTCTGAATACTCCACGAGAAAGAGAGGGATTGCTGCTCAGGATCGAAGGAATCGGTCCCACTGAGCATGATGGTGCTGCCCGGGGCAGCCTGCGTCGCCCCACTGATGAGGGCAGTGGGGCGCAGGTTCTCGGTGCCGAGCAGGACGCGCGTGCGGTCGCTTCGACGAAGGTCTCCGTCGCTGACCTCCAGTTCGAAGAGCAGGGGCTCCTGGCTGCTGACGGCGACGAAATCGACCACTGGGCCATTGGCCTGGGAGAGGCTGACGGACACCCCTGAGACTTGTCGCCACTCAAAGGCGATCGGGTCGGCGTCGGGGTCGAAAGAGCGGGCTCCATTGAGGACCACCACGTCACCAACATTCACATACTGCTCGTCCCCAGCCACAGCCACGGGTGGCCGGTTCACCGACGAGCATTGGCGCTGGGCATTGCACCACCCCAGAACACAATCGGCGTCGCTGTCACAAGCACTCAAGCAGACTGAGTTGGCGCAAATGTAGGGCAAACACGAGCTCTCCTCGGCCTCGGCGCACAGCCCTGAGACGCAGAGCGCGGTGGAGAGAAGCGCAGTGCCATCGCCACTGCAGGTGCTGTTGGCACAAGGAGTATCATCGGCGAGGGGGGTATGCACGCAGCCGAGTGTGGGCTCGCAGTCGTCGGCAGTGCAGGGGTTCTGGTCGTCGCAATCTTGGGTTGCAGCCACGCAGAGCCCAGACTGGCAGCTTTCGTTGCTGCTGCAGGGGTCTTGGTCGTCGCAGCTGCTGCCGTCGGGCAGAGTCAGCAGCTCGCAGAGCGCGAGCTCAGGATTGCAGAAGCTGACGTGACAGTCATCCTCCTCGAGAGAAGTGCAAGGCGTCTCTTCGGGTAGCTGACACACCCCAGCCACGCAACTCGGCGCATCACGCCTCGCCATTCGGTCTTCGGTGCAGCTCGGTGCGCCGCAGGGGCTGCCGTCCGCCCTTTCCTCGAAGAGACATCCCGACTCTCGCTCACAGCTATCCAGTGTACACACATTGCCGTCATCACAAAGACGGGGGATACCTGAACAATTGCCATCCAAGCAGGCATCGTCACGGGTGCAAGCGTCCTGGTCATCACAGGGATATCCTGCACTGCGGAATACGACTTCGCAAGACAGCTTCGACGCATCGCAGAATCCCACGGCGCACTGACCGTCCCCCAAGAGACCGCAATCTACCGGGGGCTGTGCGATGCAGCGAGCACTTTGGCAGAGCGATGCCGGACTGAGCAAGCGACCATCGTTGGAGCAGGCGGCTGCAGTGCAGGGCGTCGCGTCGGGTAGCGCGGTGTAGACACATCCAAGCAAACTGTCACAGCTATCGCTGGTGCAACTTTCGAGGTCATCACAGACCCGCGCAATCCCCACACAGCTCCCTGCAACACAGCTCTCGTCGGTGGTGCAGAGATCATCATCCGAGCAATCGCTACCGTCCGGCAACTGCGTGCTCTCGCAGCTTCCGCTCTCGGCATTGCACACGCCCTCGACACAGCGCCCATCTCCCCAGGCCGAACAGTCCACCGCCTGCCCCTGACAATAGCCATTGAGGCAACGGTCATCGGTGGTGCAGCGTTGCTGGTCGTCACAGGGGGTGGAGTTGGGGAGCTTGGCCCCAGGCACGCAAGTGTTGAGCGCTTCGTCACATAGCCCCTCAGCACAGCCCCCAAAGTCGAAGCTGCAGTCGCGCGTTCTGCCACCCGCGCATTGGCCCGCACCGTCGCAAGTCTGCTCGACCAAACAGAAGAACGCCTCGCAAGGCGAGCCGGGCGGCGCCGGGCTCCAGGCATCCACACTCTGAGCGGGATCGCAAACCCAACAGTCATCAACGGCTTTGGATTCACCCTTGGCATAACACTGCTCATCGATCTTGCAGCCATCTCCAGGATCACAAGCTCGTTCGAGGGGAGCACCACGGCTATGCAGTGAAGTCGACGGCTCAGAGCAAGCCAGAAAGAGCCACAGCAGGCAGAACATGCTCCCGAAGAAAGGCCGCACGAGCGGCAGGGAGGGCTTCGTTTGGCCCGTGGAGGAGGACATATCCATCTCATGATCGCAAGCGAAAGTGAGCGAAGGGCACGCATTCGCTCATCATTCCGGAGGAATCGTAGCTGTCGACAAGTCGGCGCCCGTGCCATGGTCGGTCGCAGAAGCCGCCAAACCGTCGGATCTGCATCGGTCGCTCCCCGCCACGCAGCCTTCGGGCTGGGTTCACAAGCGTCGACTTCTCTACACAAGGCCATTCGCTGAGCTCAGAGAAGCCTTTGTCGGGACGGCGCAAGCGTCGCGCCACATGCGCCACCCCACAACTATGCCCGGGCCCTTCGAGCAAAGCAAGCACCGTCCGGACTGGACGCAAGCTGGCCTCAGTCGCAAGCTTCTGTGTTTTGACCTTTGTCTGCACGCTCACCTGCTGATATGCTCGCATCGGTGTATTGCTCAGCCCTCACGGGTGCAGAAACGATGAGCCCTCCGTTGACACGAATGAAAGCGAGACAAGCGGGTCTCGAGCTGCAGGGAAGGCCCAGCGCTGCCATTCGACGTCTGTTTCGTTGCTTCGACCCAACCTGGTCCACCAAGGTCTAACGTGACTGCATTCGACCCAAGGTCCAAAGACTGCACTGCCTGCTCGAGCCCGGGTCAAATCGGCCAGCGCTGCACGAAGAACAGCGCCTTTTGCTGTATCGATCCAACAGAGGCCAAACCCAACTCTGGACCACTCATTGGGCGCATGCTCGAAGACCGCTTTGCGGTCACCGGAATCATCGGACAGGGTGGAATGGGCTGGGTCTACCGCGCCTTCGACCACATCGATCAGCGCGAGGTGGCCCTCAAGGTGCTGCGGCCCACCCACTACGACGACACCGTCACACGAATGCGCTTCGAGTCCGAGGGGCGCATCCTGCAGCAGCTCGACCACCCGAACCTCGTCCAGGTCTATGGTTACGGCACCTTCGCTCTGATGGGGGAAAAATATCCCTACATCGTCATGGAGCTGCTCCGCGGGCGCCCTCTGTCCTCTCTCATCGCGCATCCCGAGAGTCTCGACACGCGCGTCATCTTGGCCATCAGCCGAGGCGTAGCGGCGGCAATGGCCCACGTCCACAGCGCCGGAATCATCCACCGCGACATCAAACCAGACAACATCCTGCTCGTCCCGGATGAGAACGAGGGTGAACGGGTCAAGGTCGTCGACTTTGGTATTGCGCGCTTCGAATCCGCTGTCGCACTCACCCGAACCGGCATGCTCATCGGCACGCCGCAATACATGAGCCCCGAACAGGCCATGCCGGGCCAAGTAGTGGGACCTCCAGCCGACGTCTATTCCTTCGGCGTCGTCCTCTATCGGATGCTCACTGGCAGGCTACCCTTCACAGGCGAGTCAGTGCTGCAGCTCATGATGATGCACGCCTATCGCCCGATCCCCGAGCTCGTGCTGCGCGAAGGCTTGAACGTGCCCGCCGCCCTCGTCGAACTCTGCCAGCAGTGCTTGGACAAGCACCCGGTCAACCGCCCTCTCGATGGCCACGCCGTCATCGAGGCGCTGGCGCGTATCGACGGCTCGCACAACGCCAATGGGAAAGCGCAAAATCCTACTTCGCTCGAAGTGCCCACCTCCCCCACCCTCAACCGGCGACAAGATTCGCCCACCAAAATCCATCAAGCAGGCAAGTTTTTCAGCTCCAATCTCGAGCACGAGCTCGAATACGCTTCTCAAGAGGCCTTCCGCATCATCGCCCAAGTCCTCGAGCACCACGACTGGCTCTGCCTCGAGCCCGACTCCGACGAAAACCTCAGCATCAGCTCCAAAGCAGCAGCAGGCTTCGCCCCAGCCGGCTTGGTCTGCCGCAGCCTCCAGGCCCTCGAGTTCGAACAACTCTGGTTTCGGAGCAAGCTCAGGCCAGAGGAGCTGCACCGCTTCGTCACCCAGCTCGCCAGCTCGGACGAACAGCGCGACAGCGAAGCCTTCCTCGACGAATGGCTCGACGATGGACAGCGCGGACTGGCCATCGCCAAACCGCTGCTTCCGGCCCTCGATGCCCCTGCCACAGAGCTGTTCCCAGAGCTTGCCCCCTTTGTTCGGACCCTCATGACGCCCAAAGTCGACATTGGCTACCGCGAGGGCTTCGAACCCTTTCGAGCTCCGCCCATCTTCTCGGAAACCCGCCAGCAGATGGCCATCATGACCGACGAGATGAAGTGGGAGGACGCCCACGCCCTGCGTCGTCAAATGAGCAATGTGCTGCTCGCTGCCACCACCGTCTCACAACCATCACTCACTGAAAGGGAATGCGCGCGTCTGCTCTGCCGGATGGTCATCGAACACGGCAAATCCAATGAATGGAACGACGTCACACAGCTCGTCCGAAATCTTCTCCACATGAGCCAAGCCGAGAGCGGCATCACCCGCTTTGCTCGCGAGTCCGCAGCTTCTGCCATTCGCCTGCTTCAGTCACCAGGCGTGCTCAGGAACCTCGCCGAGCTGGAGACGCCGCCCTCTCCCGAGTTCGTTCGCTGGGTGCTCGGCAGTGACCCTCTCGTCACCTGGGATCTCGTCGTTCCTCCACAGACGCCCGACGCAGAGGTGGAACTCGCCACCCGCTTCTTCCGCATCTGCTATCCCGCCGACCACCCCTTCTGGGCCAGACTTGTAGAGAAGCTCGATCCATCGCGCGCGCAGTGTATTCAGGAAAACCTTACCGAACCGGAAGCTCAAGCCGCGGGGCCCAGCGCATTCTCCCCCACGAAAACCCGTCCAGACCTCGCCACCCCGGGCACGATCTCCCAACTCGAAGCGGAGAGAGCGTTCACGCTCCTCGATCAGCTCGCTCGCAGCGCCCTCAGCGTCGGCGAACACACGGTCACTCAACGCTCTCGGCGCTATTGAAGGCAGGGCAAGAGGTGCTTGCTGCGTGCAGCGCGACGTCATCGCAGCAAAGGCGAGAGACCCGCTCAATCAGAAGGGATCGTCCGAGCGGCGAAGCGGTGTCTCGCTGAGCACCTGGCGCACTTTGGCGACCAGGGCTTCGGCGGTGAAAGGTTTGCCTATCAGATGGATTCCTGGTTGATTGACACCGTGGTGAACGAGCGCCTCGTCAGGATACCCTGACATGAACAGCACCCGCAGCTCGGGCCGAAGCTTCGAGAGCCGCTCCCAGAGTTCGCGCCCACCCATCTGGGGCATCACCACATCACTCAACAACAATGCAATCGGCTCAATACGGCTTGCACACAGCATCAGCGCCTCTTCTCCGCCTGACGCTGTCAAGACATGGTACCCAGCCGTATTCAGCATCCGCTCGACCAAGCGACGCATCGGATCAGAGTCCTCGACCACGAGGACCGTCTCACTCTGCGGCGAGAGCGCAGGCGCAGGCGCTTGCTTGAGGGCGGCCTGCTTGAGCGGAAAATAGAGCTCGAAACAGGTGCCCGCCTCGACCCCCGAGGATACCTCGATGGCCCCTCCACACTGCCGGACGATACCGTAGACTGTGGCCATCGCCAGCGCTGAACTCGCGCTCGTCTCACCCGACGCAAAAAACGGCTCGAAGAGATGCATCCTCATCTCTTCGCTCATCGCTTGACCGGAGTCACAGATCTGCAGCAGCACATACTCACCCGGCTCGAGTCCATGCCGCAGGGCTGCTGCCCCCAATTTGAGCTTCGTATTCTTCGTGCGAATGGTCAGCGTGCCGCCCTTGGGCATGGCATCCCGCGCTCGCAGCGCGAGGTTGACGATCACCTGCTCGAGCTGGGTGGCATCCCCTTCAACCAAGCCCAAGTCACCGCCAAGCTGCACCGCCACGTCGATGTCTTCCGGCAAAAAGCCGCGCAGCATTCCTTCGACTTCAGTGACGACGACATTCATACTCAGCAATTCGAGATGCAGCACTTGCTTTCGCCCAAATGCCAGGAGCTGCCGAGTGAGCTCCGTCGCCGAGCGACCAGCGTTGAGGATCTCTTCGATGTCCTCCCGCATCGGCTCGCCTGGCGAGAGCTCTTGTCGGATGAAACCGGCGTAGCTGGTGATGACCGAGAGGAGGTTGGTGAAGTCGTGCGCCAAACCTGCCGCCAAGCGACCCACTGCATCAATCCGCTGCACCTGCTGCAGCTCATCCTCGAGACGACGCCGCTGGCTCACATCCTCGGCGTGCAAAACCACCATGTCCGCGGCAATTTTCGCGAAGGTCAGCAGCAAAAAGCGCTCGCTACCCTGCACACGCTGCTCTCGGCGCAAGGGTGCACTCTGCTCATAACAACGCTGCAGATCCTCGACCAAGGTCGGCAGAGGCAACACGAAATGCTCAGCCTCGCGCCCCAGACACGAGGGAATCGAGGCATCGGTCAGACTCTCCGCAATGGGATTGAAGTCCACCAAAACGAATCCTGCGGTGGTCTTGCGAAAAACGAAGGCAGCGTGTGGCAAGTGCTCGTAGACCGCTCGACTACGGGCCTGACCCTCCACCAGCTTCTCGAGTGAACGGATCTTTTCCAGCGCCGTCGACGACGCGTCGGCCAACGCCAACAGCACCCACTCCTCGTCATCACTAGGCTCATGCTGAGCTCGCCAGAAAGCAACCAGCGCACCCAAAGCTTGCTTGCGTCGAACCGGGACCAGCAACATCGCCTTGACGTCGGAGTTGTACACCTCGGACGGCAACTCAGACGCCGCACCAAAGATCCGCAAGGCTTCTCCCGAACGCATCACGCGGGCAGCCAGGCTCCGCTCGAGGTCGACCTTGGTGCCTCGCTGGGATGGAGCAAGCAGCATTGGCTCGAGGTAGCGGACCGCATCCCCCTCTCGCAGGGCAAAGCTCACACCATCACAGCCCAGCAGTGCCACAACCACCGAAGAGAGCACATCGATCACGCCGTCGACGCTGCGGGCTTGAGAAAGCTCGTGGGTGGCGTGTGCCAGACCTTGAAGACGCTGCTCAGAGCGAAGTGCCAAGTCGCGGGCTGCACTCGACGCCAAACACGTATCCTGGACCATCAAGAGCACCCCAGCCTCCACTGGCTCCAGCCAGTAGGAGAGCTCGTGCACCGATGCCGCTTCCAGCGACAAGCGTCCCTGCCCTCTCTGCGACGTACGTTCCTTCCAAGATCGCTCGAACAACGGAGCAAGCTCGGGTTCCAACGGCGGTAGCGCTCGAAAGAGCTCATCGCTCTCGACAACGCCATATTGCTGAAGCCAACGCTTCATGGCCTGGTTGCTGTACTGCATTCGACCGGATTCATCGAGCAACGCACACGCCATGTCGACGTGCTCGAGAACCACGATATCCATCTTCTCTGTGATCATCAGCGACCTCGAAAGGCAATCGAAGACGAGTCTTCCGAAGGATGCTACACCATTTGGCTGAGCAACCCAAGGCTGAGCGCTGCTGCTTCGTTTGGCGGACAAGCAATCCGAGTTGCGTCAGCTCAGAGCCTGAGCTGCAACACACCATCCAAACGCATTCTAGGCGAATGGTTCTTGAGGGGATGGAATACGATTGCGGGGCTCAGCCCCACACCCGCCAAAGGGCGGTGCCCTTTGGAATCCCTGCCATTTCTGCTGGCGTCGCGCAAATGCAGGAGATGTGCAGGTAGTCGCGACCTGCTTATCAACTTCTGCGAACAACCCCCGCCACCCAGGAGCTTGGACAGAACCCAAACCCGTATTCCGCTCTTCGATTCCGCTCGCTTCGCGAGCTTGCAACAACACAGCCGCCAGGGGCCTGTGACCCTTCGCTGTGCTCAATCTCGGCGCGAACGAGGAGTCTCGGGCACTTCCTCCACACCTGATATCTGGGTCTGCACCCGCGCCACGCGCTCACTGAGACGCTGCAACCAAAGCTCGTTGTGGCGCGCTAGGTCGACCTGCGCTGCGTTGCGAGCCCGAAGCAAACCCTCTTGAAACAGCTGCTGTGCGTCCTCGAGCCTATCGAGCTCGACAAGCAAACGCGCGGTCTCATGAAAGAGCTCGGCCTCCAAGACCACATCACCCGCCTCGACCGCTGCCCGCTTCGCATCGCGCAGATACTGCAACGCAGCATCGTACTCCTCACTCGCCTTGCTGAGCAAGGACAACTGTTGGCAGCTCACCGCCACACCCCCTTGGCAAGCACAGGACTGAGCAGCCTCGAGCGCCTCACGGAAGCACTCCGCAGCACGGTTCAATTGACGCGCAGCCGCATACACCCGTCCCTCGACAAACGAAGGCAACCAGTAGAGCTCCAGATGTTGCGAACCGAGACTCTCGGAAGCCCCGGCGAGCGCCCGCTTGGCAGCCTCCGCCGCCTGCACCGCCTCACGCAACATACCCAACTTCTCGTAGGCTGTGGCAAGCTGAACATAGGCATGGCACTCGAGGACGTGCATCCGCGGCGGTAAGCAAGCGATGGCGTCGCTGAGCAGCTCAGCGGCCTCCTGCACCATCTCCAACTCGAGCATGCACTCGGCACGCAGCACATCGTGCTCGCATCGGCGCGCATCATCCATTGGAGCGGTCAGGCGCTCGAGCAAGTCGTAGGCGTCCTGGTGATGCTTGGCGCGGATCATGTAGAAACTCGCCTTCAACACCACGCTTTGGAACGCCTTCGACTCGACGGTGAGGTTCTGATCGGCCACATTGAGCAGCGCATCGAGCACCGGGAGGGTAGCCAAAGCGCCGAAATGTGCATAGGTTTTGTCGGCGGCTGCAGCAAAAACCTTGACCGCCTCTCTGACCTGGCCGCAAGCATCCAGATGACGCGCAAGCTGGAAGTCGACATCAGGCGGACAACCCTCTTTGCGCATGCGATCGTAATAGCTCGCAATGCGTTGATGAATCGTGACCAGCAGCTCAGGCATCATCTGCCCTCGCGCGAAAGCCGCTGTTTCCGATGGCTCGAAGCGCAACCAGACCCGGTCCTCGTCCTCATGGATCGAGAGCAGCTCAGAGTCACCTAGAATCGCAAGGTTCGTCTTGAGGTCCCAGGAACGAGGACAGGAGCCGATGAGCGCATCCAAGGGAAAGGACTCGCCCAGCGCACCCGCAATCGCCGCCAAACGACGCGCCGTCTCGGGCAAGGCTTCCAGCCTCACGCCAAGCAGATCCATCGCATCCTCGGGCAGGTCCTCGCCACGCTCGAAAGGACGGTGCCGATGTTGCTCCAACAATAGCGCCAAACGTCGTGGATTCCCGAGGCTCTTGGTCGTGATGGCATCGTGCACCGAGCGCTGCGCCGCGCCAGCCTTCTCCAGCACGAAAGTGCGGACGAGCTCGCGTGAGAGCGGAGCAAGCTCGAGCTGTTGATGCGCTTCACAGAACGCCTCGACCATGGGGTTCTCGCGCAAACCCGCGACAACCAAGCCGATTCTCTCTCCGTTGAGGGCCTCGGCGAGATTGCTCAGTACGTGGAAACTGACCAAATCCAGAGCGTCGAAATCGTCGACCACCATCAACAAGGCAGAGCGCTGCGCAATGGACCGCAACAGCGACGCCATCGCCACCGTCACCCGATCGAGCCAATGCTCCGTTTGCAATGCCGGCTCGCCCTCGACCAACTGCTGAAGGATGTGCAGATCCTTGTCGTTGAGCTGAGTGTTCGCACGAACACCATCCAAGGAGTCGGTCGGCACCAAATCAAGCGCCGCCCGTGTCAAACGCCGCAACACCAAACCGGGAATGGCGCTCGACATGCGTTCGGCAGGCGCCTCGAGAATCGCCAGATGCTCGGCGGCAGCATAGCGCACCAGCAAATGCAGCATGCGCGTCTTTCCATGCCCAGCAGCCGCACGAAGAACGAGAAAGACAGACTTTCCGGCAGCCACGCGCGAGGCGATGCGGCGCAGGGCCGCCACTTCCTTCTCACGACCGAGGAGCGGAAGCACCCGCTCCGCCATCGATTGCGGCCTCGGCTGCATCCACTCTTCGAGATGCGGCGTGAACAACTCAGGCGACTCGGTCGCACGCAGCTGCACTGCCGTCTGGGCGTTGGCGATGCTGTCGTCGGCCACCACATCGACGCCCATCGTCGAGCTCGCGCTCTGGATCGCTCGCGACAGGGCCGAGCCATAGCTCGCCGCCAGCTCACCACCAGGCACCACCACGTCGCCGTAGCTTATCACCATGCAAAGGCCAGATTCCCCAGCCTTGCGCTTGAGCGTCTGCGCGATGATGCGCGCCGAGAGAAAAGCGTCCCGAACATCGTCATCGCGGTTGCGCGGGTAGCCAAAAATCGCCGCCGAGAGCGAACCAACCTGGCTCACCACCTGCCCAGAGTGGCGACGCACCTCGGACTCGAAGAGCTGCGAGAACTCCTGCCTCAGACCATCATTGCGACAGTGTCCGGCGAGCACGGCCACCCGCTGCTCGCGCCCAGACACATCCATGTCTCTCTTGGCAGCAACGAAGTCGATGACGCTATCGGCCACCACAGAACGGCTGCGCGCAAGGAACGGTTCCAGGTCGGCGCGACGAAGCTCATCTTCTGTGCGCGCTGCCCGCTGCGGCGTGGCAGCAGGACGCGCACCAACCTCGAGCAGCGCTGTTCGAAACTCTGCGGCAGACTGGAAGCGCCCCTCCTTCGGCTTGCGCATCGCCCGAAGACAGATCGCCTCCAAAGTCGGATCGATGCGCAGATCGTCTCGCCGCTTCGAAGGCGGCTCAGGCTTCTCGCTGATCACCTTGGCCAGAACGTTCATCACCATCTTGCCATCGAAGGGCAACTCGGCGGTAAGCATCTGATACAACATGGCCCCGACAGAATACAAATCACTGCGCGGATCGATGTCGTGACCAAGGGCCTGCTCGGGACTCATGAAGTGTGGCGTACCCATCACCAGACCAGCCATGGTCATCGGACCGGCAGCATCGAACTCCACAGCCTTGGCAACCCCAAAATCAAGCACCTTCACAAAGTCAGGGTTGCCCGGCAGATCCTGGAGCATGATGTTCTCAGGCTTCAGGTCGCGGTGGATAATGCCCACCGAGTGGGCCACTTCCAGTGCAGTGAGGATCTGAGTCAGAATACGAACGACGCGCTCCGCTGCGAGCGGAAACTCAGCCTCCAAGATATCCGCAAGGTTGCGACCTGGAATGTACTCCATGACGAAGTACAAGGTTCCGTCAGGCTCGCAACCACGATCGAAGATCTGGATGATGTTCGGATGCCACAGCTTCCCCGTGGCATGAGCCTCTCGATCGAAGTAGTGCTTGGCCGCGTCGTTGTTCTGATTCTGTGTATGCAGAACTTTGATGGCCACCACTCGACCAATGTTGACGTCCACCCCCTTGTAAACACGACCCATCCCGCCACCGCCAATGACGGCCTGCAGCTCAATCGTGCCCCCACGAATGGTGCGCCCAAGAAGAGGATCTTGTTCGGTCATAGATGGCAGCCTACAGCGACCCAAGAAAACGCGGGACTTCGGCGGTGCACCCCCGCAAGGATGCAGATTCGTCCTGAGTGTACGATCTCACGACACTCGCCACAAGGCGTAAGCGTGCTTGCTTGTACATGATTTCCGCAAACGCCCAAGACAACCGATCCGCCCTACGCCGCGCAATCTAAAATCATGATAACAAAATGGATTCGCCATTTCCACCAAGCCGCCAACGGCTCAGCGCCGCCGCCAGTTGCACCCAATCCAGGGATCGCGTATGGTCCGCTCGCGGTGCCGCATTGCGCGCCACCACAAGCACGAGAGCGCGCGCCAACGCTCGAAGCTCGTCGATAACTAACCGAAATCTAAGGAATCCCAAAGACATTCCCCTTTGGAGGGTGCTGCGGCCTAAGCCCGCCACTCGTATTCCATAACCGAAACGCACCAGCTACCCAGGGAGCCCCTCATGAGCGTTCGCGTTCGCTTCGCACCTTCACCCACCGGCTTCATGCACCTCGGCAACGCACGCACCGCACTGTTCAACTGGCTCTTCGCCAGACACATGGGCGGTACCTTCCTCCTGCGCATCGAAGACACTGATCGCGTGCGCTCCACCAAAGAAGCCGTGCAAGTCATCTTCGACACCATGCGATGGCTCGGACTCAACTGGGATGAGGAGGTCCTCTTCCAATCTCAGCGCCTCGAGCTCTACCACCAACACGCGCAGCAACTCATCGACCAGGGATTCGCCTACCGTTGCACCTGCAGCAAAGAAGAACTGGAACAGAAAAAAGAGCAAATGCGCGAAAGCACAGGACAATCTCGCTACGATCGAAGCTGCCGCGAGAAGAACCTCGGCCCAGACTGCGGCGAGCATGTCATTCGCTTCAAAACCCCTCTCGAGGGCTACTCCAGCTTCGATGACCTCATCCAAGGCACCATCCGAAAGGGCTACGACGAGCGCGACGATTTCATCATGATCCGCAGCGACAACATGCCCACCTACCAGTTCGCCGTCGTCGTCGATGATATCGCCATGAACATCAGCCATGTCATCCGCGGTGCCGACCACATCGACAACACCCACGACCAACTCCTGCTCTACCAAGCACTGCAACGCACCCCCCCGCGCTTTGGCCACGCCCCACGAATCTTGGGCTTGTCCAAACGAAAGGGCAGCCCCTCGGTCGAGTACTATCGCAAAGAATTCGGTCTCACCGCTGAGGGGCTCATCAACTACATCGCCCGACTCGGCTGGTCACACCAAGACCAAGAAATCTTCTCCATGGAAGAGCTCGTCGAGCACTTCACCATCGAAGGCGTCAACCAGTCCAACGCCGCCTTCGACGACGTCAAGCTCGCCTGGGTCAACGAACAACAGCTCCGCAAGGTCAGCATCGAGCGACTCGCCGAGCAGGTCCTCCCCTTCTACGCCGAGCTCGGCATCCAACCCGAAATCGGGCCCTGGTTCTATCAGCTCCTCGAGCTCTACCGGATCCGAGCCCACAGCCTCATTGAAATCGCGCAAAGCTCTGCCTACTTCTTCAACGATCCCAGCAGCTACGACGAAAAGGCCGCCAGCAAGCACCTCACCCCCACCAGCCGCGAGCTGCTCGCCAAGCTCGCCACGGCCCTCAACAACGTCAAGCCCTGGACACATGAGGCCATCGAGCAGGCCCTGCATGGCTTCTGCCAGGAACAAGGCACCAAGCTCGGCAAGATCGCGCAACCCTCCCGCGTCGCCCTCACAGGCGTCGCCGAAGCGCCCGGCATCTATGACATCTTTGTGCTCCTCGGGAAGGAGGCAAGCGTTCGCAGACTCAACCGCGCCGCTCAGCCCGCCTACTGAGGGCTGCATTGAGGCTTCAAGCGACCGAGAGCTTCAAGTGGGTTTGCCGCCCGATGCGAAAAAGATAAAGGATTCCAAAGGGCTAGCCCTTTGGCGGGGTGTGGGGCAGAGCCCCACAAAGACAAAACTACGGAAGCTACGAGCCGCTCGCAGAGCGCGAGCACTGTCGAAGTGGTCGACAAGGATGGGGCGCAATCACCACCGTCGCCAAGGTTTAACTTCCTTGTGCAGGGCTCAGTCACTCTTCTCCCGCCGACAGTGCGGACACCCGAGCGCAAGACTCAATCGAGCAGGTGTGAGCGCACCACGCGCCGCATCGACGCAAAAATGTTGCCCCGCAGCTTCGGGTTGTTCTGCTCGAGCTGCTGCAGCAGCGCCTTGAGCTCGCTGCGCTTGGTGTACGGCGTCTGACCGCAGGGAGAACCCTTGTCCACGTGATAGGCCAAGTACCCCATCAGCTCAACGATCATCGCCTCAGGGACGTAGAGCAGTGGTCGAATCACCACATTCTCGCCGTCGTCACTGCGCAGCTTGGCTGGCATTCCCTTGAGCTGCCCCGAATAGAACATGTTGAGCAAGAGCGTCTCGATGGCATCATCCCGGTGGTGGCCCAGGGCGATTTTGTGACAGCCAAGACGCTTGGCCTGCGTATACAAAATCCCGCGACGCACCCTGGAGCAGAGCGAACACGGACTCGCCCCTGCATCGAGCTTCTCTTGCAAGAGCGCCTGAAGGTTCAGGTTCTCGATCAGCAGCGGCACGCCGGACGCAGCAAAACTCGACACGAGCTCTGCCATTGGAGCGCGCGGATGAGCCATGTTGACATGCAGAGCGAGGAGCTCGAAGGGGATCGGTGCGACCGCCTGCATGCGCTTCAACTCGTGCAACAAGGCATACGAATCCTTGCCACCGGAAACAGCAATCAGAATACGATCCCCCGACGCGATCAGCGCATGCTCCTCAACGCATGCGCCGACAAGCCGGCCAATTCGCTGCTGCAGACGCTGCGGCACCTTCGTGGAGCCAGCCGATAGCTTGCTCATGACAACCCAGGAAGACAAGTTGTGGGGGACAGGCCAAGCGCCCAATCGACAAGAAGGCGTAGCCTGGAGGCGAAGACTCGCTGCGAAGCAAGCCCGAAGGGTGCGTGCCAAGGATGGCACGCAACAACTGAGAGCAAAGGGACTCCAAAGGGTATCGCCCTTTGGCTGGGCGTGGGGCAGAGCCCCTCTCCATCGTCGTCGGGGACTGAGCAACACTCGCCAAAAGCAAGCTCAGTCGAAGATGGGCTTGGGTTTGAGCACCACCTTGCCATCGGCGATGGCCACGCTGAACTCGACCGACTTGCAGTTGTGCTTTTCTTTCAAGCTCGTCTCATTACGCTTGATGCGACGACAGAAGCGCTCGAAATCCATATCCACGTGCTGGTCGAGTTCTTGGCGTTTGGCCATGTAGTCTTCATAGAGCAACTTGAGGCTCTCTTTCTCGCTCTCAGAAACCACCTGCACTGCCTGCATGCCATAGAGTGAAGGTCGCTCGGGCTCGAGGTCGACCATCAACTGATCCCAACCATCTTCACCCTCGACCCGCCTACCCTGCAAGAAAGCCGTCAAGTGATTGAGGCTGTTGGCCAACTCTGCGTGCAGAGGATTGTCGAGCCGGGCCTTGAAGGTGTAGTCCCGATTACCCGCCAAGATCTCTTGGATGCCAATGTCGATGTCCTCGAGAGGCTTCACGAATGAACGGATGAAATAGAGCGAAAGCAGCAGCGCAACAATGAGGATCACCAGTCCAACGAGCGGGATCTGGTACTGCAAGTCGCTGACCGGTTTCATCGCCATCGCGTGGTGCCCAAGCAGAAAACAGCCCACCCGCACACCATCCGAGCCCACAATCCAATCCTGGCGCTGCACCAGGTATTCGTCGCCGTCGAGCTCGGTCAAATAGCTCAGCCCTGCCTTGAGCGAGGCGAGCTCCGTGGCCCCATCTGCATCGAAACGCTCGGCATCCGCATCGTAAGGCTCGAACTTGGCCTGGAAAAACAGATCCTTGAGCTTGGTCGCACTCTCCTGTGCGTACAGCCGCTCACCCGAGAAAATCAGCAGACTGTTGCCCCCTGCGCTCACTCCCAGACGCTCCGCCAAACCCGCGTCGAGCGTATATCCAATGCTCACCACACCAATCACGAAACCATCGGCGTCGAAAACCGGACTCGCGACCGCCAGGTACTCGAAGCTGTCCCAAGCAATGACGTCAGTCTGCGGGAGCTTGCTCTCGATCACCCGCATCAACACCGGCAAGTCCTGTGAGTAATCTCGACCCGCGATCAGCTCTGCGCCCTTCTTCGCATGCGCCACCAAGACCGCAGCCGTGCGGTTCTGCTTCAGAGGCATCGCCACGAACGCAAGGACCATGTCGGGCTTGGCGCCCCACCAGTCTTGAATTGGTCGGGTCAGCGCTTCCTCGGCAGCAGCCGCTGGATCACTGCGGTTGAGGTTGCCGTACTGAGCTTGTAGGTTCTTCTCAATCGTCACGCCCCAATCCAAGAGATGATTGAAGAGAATGAGACGATTGCTCTGCTCGTTGAGAGGTTTGGTGCTCGCCGTTTCCACGGCCAAACGCCTCAGCTTCGACAGCTCCGCCCCGACCACTGGATCCGACGCCAGGCCATCGACACTCTGCTTGAGCGCCTCTTCAGCAGTGTAGCGAAGCTGCCCCACAGCCTGTCGCCCCAAGTTCAGCTCTGCGATCTCACGCTCGACGATACTGTTACTCACCGTCGAAGTCAGTGAAAAATAGGCAAATCCCATGATCGTAAGGACCACGAGTACGATAGCGCCGCTGATCTTGAGTTGAAACATGCTTCGACCTCTTGCCCGGAGTAGAGCGTTCCAGCAAGCTCTCGCGAACGACGCCGGCATGGCCATCTACGGCTCAAGAACGAACCGTTCTGCATTCGGGCCGCAACGCAGCCCATTGATTAGCACAATCACCAGCACATCGCCACTGCGCAGGAACAAGTCGAACAAGTCGTAGCCAGGAGGCGAAGACTCGCTGCGAAGCAAGCCCAAAGGGTGTGTGCCAGGGATGGCACGCAACAACTTGGGACAACAGGCCAAGCGCCCAATGGACAAGCGCCCAATGGACAAGAACTCGCAGCCATGGATGGCGAAGAGTCGTGTAAACCCGAAGGGTTGCGAGCAGGATGCGAGCAACAACTTGGATTCCAAAGGGCACGGCCCTTTGGCGGGGTGCGGAGCAGAGCTCCACAATGAACATCAACCAAAAGACAGACGTGCACACTCGCCGCCCTCAGCTCTCTTCATCCTCCCTGGACGCCTCTGCTGCTGATTCTGACCCCTCTCCTGCCTGCGGCCCCGCTGCCTGCTGGCGACTGGCGTCAAGGACCTCACGCGCTTCGCTAAAGCACTGCGAAAGCTGCTCGATGGCCGCGTCCAACACCGCGAGCGACACCTCCTCGCCCTGCTCCAATCCACTCGCTTCGGCAAGCGCTTGTTCACAACGCTGGAAGAGCGCTGCCGGCAACTGTTCCTGCCCTTCCCGCAGTTGCCGAGACAGAGAAAAGATCAGGCCCTCCAAGCGATTGCGTTTCTCGATGTGGGAGCGGCGCTGAGACTCTGCCTCGGCAACCCCGGCAGCCTCGTCAATCGCGCGCCGCACCTCATCCTCGCTCAAACCACCAGCTCCACTGATGGTGAGCTCCGCGCTCTTGGCGCTCGCTTTGTCGATGGCCGTGACCTTCAAGATCCCATTGGCGTCTATGTCAAAGCTCACCTCGAGCTGCGGCACCGCACGCGGCGCTGGCGCGATACTCAGCTCGAAGCGCCCCAGACTGCGATTGTCGGCAGCAAAACTCCGCTCCCCCTGGCAGACGTGAAACTCGACGGTCTCCTGATTATCCTTGACTGTGCTGAAGATCTTGGAGCGCCTCGTCGGAATCGTGGTGTTGCGCCCAATGACGGGCGTCATCAGACCACCTGCCGTCTGCAGGCCCAGCGTCAGCGGCGTGACGTCCAGCAACAACACATTCTCGATCTCACCACCCAACACGGCGCCTTGCACCGCCGCCCCCAAGGCCACCACTTCATCGGGGTTGACCGAGCGATTCGGGCTGCGCCCAAAGAACGCCTCGACCTTGCTCTGCACCAACGGAATCCGTGTCGAACCACCAACCAGCAAGACCTCATCAATCTGTGCGGGCTCCTTCTTGGCCGCGGTCAGGGCGTCGCGGCAAGCCGTCAAGCTACGCTCCACCAGATCGTGCATCATCAACTCGAGGGTCGCCCGACCCAGTCGCATGTTGAGGTGCTTGGGCCCGCTCGCATCAGCGCTCAGGAAGGGAAGGTTCACCTCGGTCTGCGCCATGCTGGAGAGCTCGATCTTGGCCTTCTCCGCCGCTTCCCGTAGCCGCTGCAACACCATCGGATCGCCGCTCGCGTCGATCCCCGTGTCGCTGCGGAACTGCTCCACGAGCCGCTCCACCACCCGAGCATCGATATCATCGCCACCAAGCTGCGTATCGCCCGCCGTTGAGAGCACCTCGACCACACCGTCGCCCACCTCGAGAATCGAGATGTCGAAGGTGCCGCCACCAAAGTCGTAGACCGCGATCACCTGGTTCTTCTTCTTCTGCGCCCCAAAGGCCAACGCCGCCGCCGTGGGCTCGTTGATGATGCGGCGCACTGTCAAACCCGCGATCTCCCCAGCGTCCCGGGTCGCCTTTCGCTGCGCGTCATTGAAGTACGCCGGTACGGTGATGACGGCCTCCTTCACCTCCTCTCCAAGATAGCGCTCGGCAGAACGCTTGAGCTTCTGCAGAATACGAGCACTGAGCTCGGGTGGGCTCAGCACCTTCCCTGGAAGACGCACCGCGACGTCACCACCGTTGCCCTCGACCAACTCGTACGGCGTCTTGCCGAGCTCGTCCTGCACATCCTGAAAACGGCGCCCCATGAAGCGCTTGATCGAGAAAATCGTCGCCCGTGGCTGCATCACCGCTTGCCGACGCGCGAGCTCCCCCACCAACTCCGTCTCGTCCGTGAAGGCCACGACGCTCGGTGTCAGCCGCCCACCCTCCTCGTTCGTGATGATACGCGGCTCCCCACCTTCCATGACGGCCACCACGGAGTTGGTCGTCCCCAAATCGATGCCAATGATGCGTCCCATGTCTCGCTTCCGTCGCTGTGGGGTCCTCGGACCCTCTGTCTGACTCACGATTCCGCTTGATTTGCTCGCTTCTCGAGTCCCGGACTCAGCCAGCCAGCACTCGAAGAGCCCACTGCGCAGCCTCATCCACACTGGAAGCCCGAAAGATCACGTCCGCTCGACGCTCATCCAGGCGCTCACCCGCAAGCCGTGCTGCCCAGCCGCCACAACCATCGAGTGCGCAAAGAGGCTTGCCGTACTGCCAGGCATAGGCCATCTCGCTGAGGGTGCCACTCGAGCCCTCAATAGCAATAAGCGCATCTGCCGCCAGGGCAATCACGCTGTTGCGTGCAAAACCAAGCCCCGTCGGCAACGCAAAGTCCAAAAAGGGGTTTGCAAGCCCCTTGTCCACATCCGGCAACAGACCTATCGCCACGGCTTGCACACCCTGCACCGGGTGCTGCTCACGATACTGACGCAAACCTCGACAGGCGCCCAACATCACACCGCCACGACCTCCGCAAAGGATCGACAAGCCGCGCGCCGCCAACGCTGCGCCAAGTGCCTCCGCCACTGCGATGACCTCAGGAGAGGTCTTCGCACTTCCAATGATCGCGACCAGGGGCCGATGCATAGCTACCTCCAAGTGCGAGAGCGGCGACCGGAAAAACCCCAAAGAGGAGAGCCTTGGCCCCAAGCCGACGCCAACGAAAGTAACGCGAGCCGCCCAAAACCAGTCAAGCACGCTTCCAGGAGCGGAGCAAGCTGCAGCGAAGGTTACTCTATCCCCACTCTTCATCGAGCGCGGTCGGTGCCCGAAAGCGAACGAACGCCAGGGAAGAGGCATCGCTCTCGTCAATCCTCATTGACAGAAATCGACTGGCTTTCTACTGTGCAAGAGTGCCTGTCTGATGTGGGTGCCGGAGGAGCAATGAGCGAGGCAGTGGACAAATCGAGCATCGTAGCAGAAATCGAAACACTGCGTGTCGAGCACCGTGAGCTTGACCAACGCCTTCTCGAGCTGGACGCTCAGCTCTGGTTGACTCCAGAGGAGCAAGTTGAGCGACGCAACTGCCAGAAGCTCAAGCTTCTCAAAAAAGATCGGATCTTCGAGCTCAGCCAGCTCATCGAGAGCTAGAGCCCGCAGCCACAACGCTGACCACGTCTTGGGTGCTCGCTGCACTCTTCGTGAACGCGAAGCTCGCCTCGCACGCTCGCACTTTCTTGTTGATTGGGCGCTTGGCCTGTACCCCCAAGTTCTTGTCCATTGGGCACTTGGCCTGTTCACCCAAGTTGTTGCTTCTGTGCGCTTTCGACTGCGTGTTCAGCCTTCAGGGCTGCAACCAGGTCGCAAAGTCGAAGTCGTCGGTGTGTGGCACGATGACCCGATAAACCCCGTCGGCCCCCGTCGACCCGCTGCCCAAGAGCAAGGCATCAGTGCCTTCGCTGTTGGTGGCGAAGACCTCGACCAAGACGTTGGCTGCAGGCATGTCCTCAGCGTCGAGCACACGCCCGAAAAGCAGCGAGCTGCGCCCCAGTTTGACGTTCAACATGAGCTCACGCTCGCCCGCCTCCACAGCAATCTGTAGACGCCGCTGGGCTAGGTTTCCTGCCACGGGTGGCTCAATGCTCAGCAAATACTGTCCCGCCTCCAGGGGCAGAGCGTAGCGCCCCTCGGCATCCGTTTTGGTGGTGGCCTGACTGCCCTTGACACTGCCATCTTCACTCAACGCCACGGGCACTGCGGTCAGGCTCGCGTGTTCCACCAGCTCATCGCTACGCCGACCACTGATCTGTCCCCGCAAGACCGGCTTCGCACGTAGCGCCAGCTCGAGCGCTGCAGGGACGCCAACGCCACTCACAGAAACCGAGCCCAGAGAGGAAGACATCTCCACGTTCGCTTGCAAGGTGTATTGAACCTCTGCACTGTCGGGCATGAGGATTTCGAAACGCCCCTGCTCGTCGGAGGGAATGGCGGCGGTGACCGAAAAGGCGATTTCCGCCTCCGCCCCGAGCTGTCCTCTCGCGCTGATCACCGCACCCTGCACACCTTGCTCGTCTGGCCCATAGACCACGCCCGAAACCGAACGAAAGCGTGGCAAACCGTCGGCGCGCTGTTGGCCAACATCGACCAGCAACGTATCCGCGGTCAGCGCCGTTGCGCTCTCCAAGCGCTTGCCGTCAATCTCGACTGCAGACAACTTCATACGGGGCACCGGCTGTGCGCTGTTTGTGCCCTCGATCATGAGCTGATAGCTACGCGACTCCTGCAACGATTGCGCAGGAAGGATGAGCTCGAAAGCACCATCGCAGAACTCGCTGGTGTCGCAGATGCTATACTTTTGGCTCTCGAACAATCCGTCGCTGCTCACCGCCCACAAGACCACATCGCGAGCAGGCAGGCGCTCTTCGCTGCCTTCGTATTGCAGCTCCAGACGCCCAACCAGCATCACCAGGCGTTGTCCCAACTCTGGCTCGACTAGGGCGAGGGTGAGGGTTAGGGGCCCACCATCGCTGCTGGCGTGCACCTCGACGCCCCGAAACGTCTTTGAAGGCAATCCCGTCTCTGCCGTAGGTCTGACGCTGACTTCATAGCTTCCTGGCAGCAGCTCGAGACGACTCCCCTGGCTGCCAGCCTCTCCCCACACCTCAGCGGTGGTGCCTGGGATCGCCCGCTGTGCTTTGAATCGCACCGAGGCCGGGATCGGCTCGCTGCTCCGGGTCACCTCGACATGAACAGGGACCAGAGGTTGCGCAGCGATATCGGGCAAGGCGGTGGTCGGAACGAAGGTCAGCTTCGACACCTGGCGAGGCAGCTTCGAGCCCGAAAAAGTGAGCTGCAACGCCACGCTCATCGGCCTTCCACCACCGTCTACACAAAGGGAGGCTTGACACAGCAGCCCATCGTCACAATCGGCGTCCTCTGCGCACTCCCCCGGCCCGAGAAGCCCCCCTTCCATCATTCCGCAGGCCTGCAGCAGTGAGAACAACAGCACGGACAGGAAAACTGCGCTGCTGCGTCGGAGCTGTGCAATCCTTGAAAGACGCGGATTCGGCATGAAAGTTCAGGGGGTTGGAAGGCGAGGACACTCGCCTTCGAGTCGAAGCGGCCAGCTCACCCAGACCACCACACGATCTCCCTCGACCCGGAAAGGTCGATTGAGGTTTTCTGGTGTAAAAAACTGATCTTGAAAGACGAATTCGGCATCAGAAAGCACCAAATAGATGGTCGAATCCGTGCCTTCCTTGGCGAAGATGCTGTCTGGTTCGGTGCAAGGAGAGTACTGATGCGAAACCGGATTGCGCTCTCGTTGTTCGGGTCTGATACTGACTGGGACAGTCGCCACCACAAAACCCCCATAGTCAACGATCGCGCGCCAATACAGGGTCTGCTCGAGATTGATGTCATTCACCCGGGTCAACGCAAAGGCTCGGATCCCTCCATCGTCGAGATCGATGGACACCGTCCCTATCGGCGGACGGATGTCATTGGCTTCATCAAAACCAGGCGGCTCATCGGGGATGGCAGCCTCCTCCTCGATAGGGGCAGGAAAAAAGCACGCAGACCAAAGAAACAAGGCAGCGAGCAAAACGACCGCCCGCAGCGCGATCGCGAGGCGATGCAAGGCGCAGGCCACGTTCCCATGGCCAGGACCCTGCATCCACCTTCGACGGCCGTGCCGCCTATCTCTGGTCTCTCTCATCACGCTCAGCGGTCTCTTCGAAGCGTGCACCACCACTGAGAGCTGCGCTCTCTGACGCCGCAGTTCCCCAAGTTCTTGTCGATTGGGCGCTTGGCCTGTTCCCCCAAGTTCTTCGGGCTTGTTTTGCAGCGAGTCCTGGCTTCGGCTCCTTGCTGGCGGCGAGCCTGACATCACTGTCAGCCTCGACAAGGCAGCTAGCCAGTTCGCTCCGACTCCTTCTCGAGATGCCGAAAAATGGTCCGCGGATCGACGCCCAGATCGCGTGCCGTCTTGGTACGGTTTCCATTGTTCAGCTCCAGGATTTCATTGATGTAGCGGCGCTGGAAGTCTTCTTTTGCGTCGGCAAGGGTCGCAATCGGCCCCAGCACTTCTGGCATCAGATCCAAATCCTCTGGCGAGAGCATCGCCCGGTCACTCAAAATCGCTGCCTTCTTGAGCCGGTTCTCCAGTTGGCGAATGTTGCCAGGCCAGGGATATTTCCGCATCGCCACCGCAGCTTCCCGCGAAATCCGCTTGGGAGTCACGCCAAACTCTTTGCAGTAGCGGTCGAGGAGGTAATGGGCAATCAGCAAGATGTCATCCCCGCGCTCGCAGAGTGGAGGCAGGCTGAGCATGACCACGTTCAAGCGATAGAACAGATCCTCGCGAAACAGGTTCTGTTTCACGAGCTGTTCCAGATCCTTGTTGGTCGCCGCAATCACCCGGATGTCCACGTACTCCGGCTTGGTGCCACCAACCTTGCTCACCTCGCGCTCTTGCAACACCCTCAACAACTTGACCTGCAAGTTGAGCGGCATCTCCGCCACCTCGTCCAAAAACAAGGTTCCGCCGTCAGCCAACTGAAACTTCCCAGGCTTGGTGGCCGATGCCCCTGTAAACGCTCCTCGCACGTGGCCAAACAGCTCGCTCTCGAGCAGGTTCTCTGGGATGGCTCC
Source organism: Myxococcota bacterium (assembly GCA_034002465.1). GTDB lineage: Bacteria > Myxococcota_A > Bradymonadia > UBA4248 > JAVFAO01 > JAVFAO01. The sequence continues at coordinate 4,385 of JAVFAO010000023.1, read as the reverse complement.
GCAATTGATGGTGATGAAGGGACCCTTGCTGCGGTGAGAGCGATTGTGGACCTCCCGCGCGATCAGCTCCTTTCCCGTACCTGTCTGACCCTGTATCAAGACTGTGACATCGGTGGCAGCAATCTTCTCGACGCGCCGATAGACATCACGCATCGGCAAACAATTCCCAATGATGCTCCCAAAACGGATGCTCTCGAGCTGCTCCTGCAAACTGCGATTACGGATCTGCAAATCGTCGAGCAAGAGCGCGTTGGCTACCAACAATGACGCTTGAGCCGCAAAAACCACCAATAAATCTAAATGCTTCTGCTCGAAGAGATTGACGATGTTGTCATTGCCCACGTAGATGAGTCCGAGCAGCGTCCCTTTGTCAAGAAGAGGCACGCACATGACGCTGCACAGCTTGAGCTGCATCACGCTGTGCGAACTGTTGAATTCTTTGTCATTGAGCGCATCCGAGACGATGATCGCTTGCTTCATCCGCAGCGCTTTCTCCACAATCGAATCAGAGAGCTGGCCCTCCGCGTCGAGGATGGTCTCTCGCTTCAGATTGCGCGCGACCTTCACGTCGAGGGTGCCACCCTCCACCAAGATCAGGAAGCCCTTGTCTGCCTGGGTCAACGACACCACGTGGTCCATCAACGACTCGAGCAGCACTGGGACGCGATGGTTTTGCGCCAGCTCGCAGGAGAAGGCATGAATCTTCTTGTAGGCTTCTAGCTGCTCCTGAGCGACTTCGTCGTCCTCTCGCATACGCTCGTCATAGAGCAGGAAGGTGACTTCGACATCGCCAATGAGCAGAGAATCTCGATGCGACAACGCATGCTCGGAACGGCGCTTGCCGTTCACCTCGATGGGATGCTTGCGATCTAACGCCTGCAAATTGAACGCTTTTCCATCGAAGTGCAGAAGCGCATGCGTCGAAAGCACACCCTTGCCCTCGATGCGCAGATCGTTGTCCTCTGCCGAGCCAATACTCGTCACCTTCTTGAATACTGCGTGCGAACGCGTTTTGCCCGACGCCAAACGAACCGTCAAACTCGGCATGCTTACTCCACTTCCCCTGTGGAACAGAGCCCGCTGGTCGAGTCGCGCGCTCTGCTGCACTCACCCACGCATCGTGCAGTAGAACAAGCGGTAGCGCAAGCGCTTGCCGCAAGGGGAGCCAAGCGTGATTGAACCCATTCAGCGCGACGCCTTTTTCCGCAGCAAGAGGTACGCCAAGGCAGCCACGAAGATCAGCCCCGCCGCAGCGTACAGCACGAAGTTGTGCGGACTGAGCTTGGCAACTGGCGCGATCGCCGAGAGCACGCCAAGCCCAACAGACAGGACAAAAAGCACCAACGACTTGGGCATCGCCGGTAGCTGCAGGAGGCCTGTGACCACTGCCAACACCGCGGAGACAGCGCTGAACACCATCAGAACTTGACTGGCGACATCGAGCGTCGCGATGGAGGCAATGGGCATCCCACCGCCGCCGGCAGGGATCAAAAACCAGACGACGCTGCACAGCGCCCCAAGCACAGCAACCACACCTCCCAGACCAAAGCCGGCTCCCGCGCTAGGCACAGTAAAGCTCGCCGCTGGTGCGGCATCCAGGTGAGCGCGCTCATCGACAGGCGGCAAGCTTGCTGCTTGTTTCGCCTTCTCAGCCGGCCCCTTCTCAGCGGATGCCTTCTCGGTAGAAGCCTTCTCGAGCGCTGGAGTGGTCTTCTCAGGCAACACCACCGCTGGCGTTTGACCCGAAACCGAGCGCTCGGCCGCCACCAACGCAGCCTGCAGATTCACGTCGGCAACGGTTTTGTCTTCGTCGTCGTCCTCGTCCTTGTAGCCAGGTGGTGGCTCGAAAGGCGGAGCGTCATCGTCATCAGGCATCACATCATTGAGGTCGGCCATCATGTTCGCTACCGCGCTCATGGCGGCCGCGACGTCATGCTGCACCTCATCGGGAGGGATGTCGCCTGGACTCGGTGCCGGCGAAGCCGCTGGGCGCTTGGCGAACTCGACCTCGAGCTCATCGTCCTCGTCTTCGTCAAAGTCCAGCTCATCTTCCCCAAAGGAGAAGCTGTCACCAAAGACCTGAGCAGAGAGGTCGTTGACCTCCCCTTCCATCAAGCTCGAGACCTTCGCCTCTTGCACACCACTCAACCCAGCGAGCGGATCGTCGTCTTCTTCGAAGACCGAGGGTTGCGCGGGCGGCGCAGCCGCAGCAAGATTTCGCGATATCTCCCGCGCCGACTGCACGAGCTGATCGGTCACCTGCACGGTACGGCTGTTGTCCTCTTCGAATTCAGGCTCCTCCACCCTGAAGGGGACTGGACTTGGCCTGGAGGGGGCCTCAGTCACAGGCATCCCCATCATGGTGGCGCGCACCCCAAGAGGCCGGCGCTTGGCACTCTCGCGCACGGCTTCAGGGTTGCCCTCCCCTCGAGCAGAACCCATCGAAACCGCAGGCAAACCCGCCATGGTCATGTGTGGGCTGCGCTCGACCGCAGGAGCATCTCCAGAATCGAAGGGACGCTCGGCAGAGGTGCCTGGTTCATTGAGCACCCGCACCGCCCCAAGCCCCATCAAGGTCTGGCGCATACCCTTGGAGGCTGGTTGAGCGCGCCTTACCGCATCCCGACCACGAGGGCCAACGCCCAGCATGGTACTCCCACCCAGCTCGGGATCGACCGTCAGCTCACTCGAGCCTTTCGAGGGATCGTCGCGACGGCTGCCAGGAATGCCCAACAAAGTGTGCGAAGGGCTCGCATCCTTCGGAAAACTAACCCCCACCGGTGCCGACTCGGCCGACGATTTCACAGTGGCATGGCAGTAGATGCAACGCTTCGCCCCTACCGGAACCCCTTTGCCACAGTTCGGACACTTCCTCATGAGTTCGGGCCTCCAAACCTCGTTCCGGCGAAACCTCGGCGGCTGGGCCCGCCTTGCCTTGGCTCACCGCGCAATCCGTGGGCACCGCACGGGGCGAATCCGCACGTCGCGATGATACCACGCTCCATCACCACTCGCCACTGAAGACGCTTTTCGCTTCCAGGAATTCCATGCGCACGGCACAATGAACGCTCCGCGCCTTCGCGCGGCAACCATGCGCCTCGACCCAGGACATTATCCACCGCTCGCGATTCAACGCGAAGAATGCACCTCCCATCCCCTCTTCCCCAGAGCCAAGACCATGAGCATCCGCGCCTTTTCCCTTGCATGTGCGCTCATCACCGCACTGCCAATGCCCCTCCTCGCACAGGAGCAGCCCACCGCTGAGAGACAGCGCGAAGCCGAAGACATCGCCCAACGCTGTCAACACGTCATCGCCAACATGAGCTTCCGAGGCCTCGCCCCCCTCAACGACATCGCCTGCGGCTACCTGACTCGGGACCAGCTCTACCAACGCATGCTCGAACAGCTCGCCGAGGAGAGCAGCGCCGAGCAGCTCGCCGACGACGCACTGCTGCTCAGTCACCTCGGACTGCTCTCTCCTCGCCTCGACTACCACGCCTTCATCGTCGACTTGCTCGCTGAACAAGTCATTGGGCTCTACGACCACAACAGCAAGGAGCTCTTCCTCGTCGAAGGCCAGACCCTCGCCTCCGTCGAAGAGGTCATGAGCCACGAGCTCTTCCACGCCATCCAAGACCAATATTTCGGCATCGATGCCTTGCGTGCTGGCGGAGACGACAACACCGATCTGCTCGCCGCGCGCATGGCCCTCATCGAGGGAGATGCCTTCGCCGTGCTCTTCGACTACGCGCTGCCCTTTGGATTGAGCTTCACTGACCTCCCCTCACTCGAAGAATCGGTCCGTGGTGCCATGGACAGCGCTGGCCAGGCCATGGATCAAGGCAAACTCGCTGAGGCACCCTTGCACCTCAAACAATCCCTGCTCTTCCCCTACCTCGACGGGCTCTTCTTCATCGCCGCGGTGAAGCGAGCGGGCGGCTGGCCCGCCGTCGACCAGGTCTATGCCGATCCGCCCTCATCCACCGAACAGATCCTCCACCCAGAGCGCTATCTCGAACGAGACGAACCCACCCTCGTCTCCTTCGAGCTCCCCTCCAGCTTCAGCACCTCCGGTCGCCTCGTCGACGACAACGTCTTCGGAGAACTAAGCTGCCGGCTCTATTTCGAGCAACATGCCGTCGAGCAAGGCCTCGCGCTCGAGGTCAATGATGCTTGCGAGGGTTGGGAAGGAGACCGCAGCATCGCCTGGGCTTGGGACGCCCCCGACCACCCCTTGAGCCCCTTCGTCTTCATCCAGCTCTCCAACTGGGAGAACGCAGAAGACGCCGCTCAATTCGTCAACGCCCACCTTCGCACCTGGCAAGCCCGCTTCCCTGAGCTCAGCTGAGAGCCCATCGCCAGGCGTGGGCAGGCCTGGAAAAGCA
>JAVFAO010000022.1:0-32885 GCA_034002465.1 Myxococcota bacterium | reverse complement strand
CAGATTACGGCCAATGGTGACTCGGGGACGCTGAGGACCGATATCGACCGAACGCTCCTGACCATTCTGGTCGCGGTAGACTAATCTCGCCAATGATCAACTCCTTTCGTCACATTCCGCGATGTGTACAAGCTTCTTGTTGGCTGAATTGCTGTTTCTCCAGTGTTCTCGAGCAGCTCCCACCAGATTCAGCGCAAACACGTCGGTTGACATCGCCCAAGTGCTACTCGGCACCGCAACGATTATAGGCCAGCCCTTTGCTCAGTGTCCACCCTCTGCCTCGATGAGAGCCAGAATTCACAGATCCATCGACACAAGCCAAGCGGCTCGATAGCCTGAATCCGTAGGGCTCGTTGCCCCCGCTTGGAGTCTTGATATGCAGCAATCGTTGCTTTTCCTCGTCGCGCTCTGCGCCGGAGCCTTCTTCCCCTCCCTCGCCAGCACGCAAGAATGCGCTTGGGAGTGTGAGGTCGACGGCCTGTGTACTCCAACTGAAGACGACGGCTGCATCGCCACCACCGCCGAACACTGCGAGAACGCCGAGTGCTGCTCACTCGAGGGGCGCTGCTCTTTCCGCCAGCAAGCCTGCTACCTGCTCTCCAGCCGCGACTGTGCCCGCAGCAATGACTGCCTCAAATACGGCTACTGCACCCTGAGCAACGGCGAGTGTATCTGCGCGAGCAGCGACGACTGCGCGCGCTCCTCGTTCTGCCTACAGGACGGGCGCTGCCACTTCCAGGACGAGGAATGCATCGTTGGAAGCGACGAGGACTGCGCCCGCTCACGCGCCTGCCTCGAAGAAGGCGCCTGCCACCTCGTCGACGGTCGTTGTGCCCCCGGAAACGACGAGGATTGCCGCAAAACCAGAGCCTGCCTCGAGTTCGGCTTCTGTTCCTTCGCCGACGGTGCCTGCACCGCGCTCTCTGATGCTGACTGCCAACGCTCTCGCGCTTGTCAAGACAACGGCAGCTGCACCCGTGCTGGCGCCTTCTGCATGGTCGCCTCCGATCAAGACTGCGCCCGCGCTCAGGGTTGCCTGCGCGACGGGCGCTGCACCTACGATGGCGGCATCTGTAAGGTCGGCCCCAACGATTGCCAGCAGCTCTGCAGCGCCGAAGGCAGATGTGTGGTCGAGTTCGGCGCCATGAGCTGTGTTGCAGGCTCCGATGACGACTGCAAAAACGCATCGATCTGCAAGCAGCGCGGGGCCTGCACCGTCTTCGATGGCGTCTGCGTGCCGAGAGACGAAGACGCCTGCGCAGCATCCCTCGACTGCGCCCACAAAGGAGCGTGCGCCCTCGTCAGAGCCGAGGGCACCCCCAACGCAAAAGCGGAGCTCATCTGCGCACCCACCAGCGACAAGCACTGCATTCGCTCCGAGCTCTGCCGCAAACACGATCTGTGCTGCGTCGTCTTCTCTGAAGACGGCCCCATTTGCTCCGATTGTTCGCCTTCAGGTAGCGACCCGACGCGCTGAGCTGTCTCTCAACGATAGACCGTCAAGAGGGATTCCCGTGAGTGAGGACTGCGCTGGGGGTGCGCCAGAGCTCCATCAAGGTATCCAAATCCAAAAAATCAGCTATCATCGCCCGCCGCCCGTCATGCAAACGGGCCACGATCCCTATGCCCAAGCCCACACCCAAGGCGTCCGATGACGCCACCATGCCCTTCCTCGAACACCTCGCCGAGCTGCGCCAGCGACTGCTCCGCGCTGCCATCGCCATCGCCAGCACCACACTGGCCTGTTTCTTCGTTGCAGAATACATTTACCTGTGGCTCGCCCAACCACTGCTCTCTGCGCTGCCGGATGATAAGCAGAGGCTCGTGTTCCTAGATCCCGTGGAGCCCTTCCTGGTCTACGTCAAGGTCGCCGCCATCGCCGGGGTCCTCGCCGCCAGCCCCTACGTCCTCTACCAACTCTGGAAATTCGTCGCACCCGGCCTCTACGCCCGCGAAAAACGCGCCGTCGTCCCCTTCGTCCTGCTCGGCTCCATCTTCTTTTTCGGCGGTGCCGCCTTCTGCCGCTACGTCGTACTCCCCTACGGCCTCGAAACCCTCATGGGCGTCGGCTTCGATACCCAAACCATGGCCATCGAGCCCCAAATCACCATGGAGGCCTACCTCTCGGTCTCCACCAAAATGCTGCTCGCCTTTGGCATCGTCTTCGAGCTCCCAGTGCTCGTGCTCTTCCTCTCGTGGGCGCACCTCATCACCTACCAAACCCTCCTCAAACGTTGGCGAGGCGCCCTCGTGCTCTGCGTCCTCATCGGCGCCATCCTCACCCCTCCCGACGTCATCACCCAGCTCATGCTCTTCGTGCCACTCTACACCCTCTACTTGCTCTCCATCGGCATTGCCTGGGTCTTCGGGGCTCGACCCAAAAAGCAGAGCGCTGCTGACCCAGATTGACGCCCTCCTTGAGCTGAGCTATGCCCACTCACTAGCGAGGCCGTGCGCCATGGCCTCGCCCGAAAACGCGTCCGCCCCAGGAAATCCACTATGCCTGAGCCCATCGCAGCCCAAGTTCGCATCGGTATCGCCGAAGAACCCCGACACCGCAACCACTACTACGAGCAGTTTCCGGTCCTCGAGCTGCGCGCGGCGCTGAGCACTCCGCCCACCATCAAGACCCTGAAAAAGTGGGCTGCCGAGGCCAAATCGGTGAATCCCCAGTTCGAGCACGTCCTGCTCTGCTGGCAAGGCTTCACCCATGAAGAGCGCGATCTGCGCGGTGGCGTGCGCGCCACCCTCGAAGTCGGCGAGTCCGTCAATGATCTCGGGCACTTCAAAGAGAGCAGAGCCAACCTGAGAAACTGGCAGAGCGTGCTCGCCGCCGCCAGCGCCGTCGAGGCCAAGCTCATCCTGCTCGAAACCCCCGCTTCCTTTGCCCCCTCCAGCAGCAACAAAGCGCGGCTGCGCAGTTTCGTCAAAGGCTGGTCCAAGCTGCCCGAGGGGCTGCGCCTCGCCTGGCATCCCGCCGGCTTCTGGGAACGCGAGGAGTGCATCGAAATCTGCAACGAGCTCGGCTGCTTACTCGTCGTCGATCCCCTCGTCGACCCAGATGAGCCCATGCCTACCGGGGCCAACTGCTACTGCCAGATGCTCGGCCGACACGGCCTCTTCGATCGCTACGGTGACGATGACCTGATGCGGCTCTGCGAGCTCATCCAAGGCTACGAAGACTGCATCGTCACCTTCCGCACGCGCCAGTCTCTCCGCGACGCCCAACGCCTGCTCGCCATGCTCGCCGATTACCAAGCTGACGAGGGCGAGGACGACGATGAGGACGAGGATGACGATGAGGACTTCGAGCTCGACGACCTCCTCGACGATGACGACGAGGACGACGCGGACGACGAGGACGACGAGGACGAAGAGGACGAAGAGGACGAAGAGGACGAAGAGGATGAGGATGACGAGGAGGACCTGTAGCGCTGCGAGGTTCCGTCCTGTCTGAACGTTGCGAAAGGCATGTCCGCAACTCTCGAGGGCACAGAGAGGCTGCGAGGGCGCAGAGTTATCCAACGAAGACACTGAGAGCCTCTGCGGCTGGTCGGGTCAAGCTTGGTCCCTGGCTCACGACCGCTGTGTTGGAAATCCGGGGAGCTGTCCCGAAGGCACTGTTGCTCGTCAGGTCAGAGCTTGGACGGGAGCGAGGAAGAGTGCGTAGGGACCGCACCGGAAGGACCGGCAGGCTCACCATCACCACGACCGAGAGCTTTGCACTCGAGTGCTACGCCGCCGTGGGGACGTCGCCCTCACCCCTTTTGCGCTGCAGCTTCGGCGATGGTGTTATGCGTCTGGCCCCGACGCCGAGGGTTCTCTTCAATTGTGGGCAACAGCCAAGCAAGCACCGCTGCGACACTACCAGGCGACGGGAGGCTGCCAGCATATCGCCGAGATCATTGGAGAAACTCGATCATGGCAGATCCTGCAACGCTTCCCAGGCCTGCGGCGCTCGGAGCTCGAGAATGGGCTTGGCCAATTGAAGCCCCATTTTCAGGTGTCGAACTGCGTGGCGCGGAACCTGCGAAACGGCGTCTTCAAGAGCCCCTGGATGGTGCTTTGCTAGGACCGCAGACAGCACGGTGGCCTGGTGGATGTCTTTCTCTGACTTGGCGCTCCGTCCGCTGCGGAGCTGGGAGACGATGAGCTTGTGGATTGCAAAGCGCTCTGGAAGCGGCACGCGGACCGTGCAAGCGCCTTCGCGGGAGAGGAGCGCGGCCAACTGTGACTCCTCGATGAGATAGTCCAGATAGGGCAGTCCGATTGCGTGGGCACCGAGCTCGGGGACGGGCAGGATGGGAAAGCTCTCGTCGGGTGAGGGTACGAGGAGATCAACATGGAATCGCGATCGCCCTTGTTCTTTGAAGGAAGTAGCCGGGGCGTTTGGGGCGAATCCCGGCACCTCGAAGAAGGCGATGCCCGACTCGCGCAGGATATCGAGCAAGGTCACCTTGGTTGCTGATGCGATGGCCAGTTCTTGGCGCCTGGCGATGTCAATGTCCTCGGTGGCGTATGGTGTCGCACGTGCTGCAAGACGGTTCAGCAGCACACCAAAGGCGTGCGAACCGATGAGGACGGCACCACCAGCGAAGAGGTGGTGGTTGTGGATTGCGGCAAGCGTTGCGTAGGTTTTTCGGTCGACGAGATGGAAGCCTTCGCGCCCCAGCAAGCGCAGCGACGGCACCAGTTCTTGCGTGTCCCGTATTCGCTCGCGCAGCGCATCGAGCACGGCTTCGACCTCTGGAGCACCTATGGGGCCGGCAATATAGGTTTCGCGTTTCTTCCCGTCGCCATCGTAATACTGGTGAGCGTAGAAACGAAAGCCTGCAGCGTTGCTGCGCTCATTCACTGAGCCGGCGGTCCCGACAAAGACCTTGTGTTGGAGCAGGGCGTGGTTCTCGATGTCCCCATAGAGCAAGGCAAGGGAAGGGGGATGTGGAACGTACAATGGGCGCACGGCAATCGACTCTCGGAACCCCCCATGGGGAGCATCACCTTGCCAGATGGTGGCTCCCTGACGAGTATCCGTCAAGAATCAATTTCGACGGATACCGGTTTGGGAGAGGCATGGTTGAGCTGCGAGGACGAATGCAATCGAAAGTGAGCGAAGGGCACGCATCCTCTCGACAATCCGAAGGATTTGCTGCTGTCGAGAGGTCGGTGCCCGAGAGCGAACGAATGCAATCGAAAGTGAGCGAAGGGCACGCATCCTCTCGACAATCCGAAGGATTTGCTGCTGTCGAGAGGTCGGTGCCCGAGAGCGAACGAATGCAAAATCGAGGGGTCCTCGACACGCAGAGCTTGGCGCTGCTCTTCCTGCAGCATTCGTCGTTTCGAGTTCGGTCCAGTTTCTCCCAACTTGGGGACAGGGATTTTTCGTTTCACTGCACTTTGTGTGCAACAACAACGCACGTCCTGCTTTCGACAATCTCCTCAGCGGGTGGAAGCGCGCGCTGTGGTCAGTCGGGAGGTGTTCAATTGGGTGCCACGATCACTGGGGTTCCGCTCGCTGCCGACTCGAGGAAGCGGATGTAGCGGTTGCGGGCGTCGGCGCGGTCATAGATGGCGAAGTGATCCTCGCCGGCGAACTGGATGAGGCCGCCGGTGACCTTGCCGGGGTTGCCGTCGAGGTTGAGCTGTACGGGCGGCGCGAGCCTGACGGCGTTCGCAAAATCGAGGGGATCCGAGGTCTTGGCGACGGGCTCGATGAGGGCTAGGCCCAGCGCCGCGGCGAGTGCTTCTTGGGTGGAGGGCGGCGTCTCTTTGTCGAGGGTGCCTTCGCTCATGGCGAGGTGCTTGGAGCGGCTGCCGGCCAGGGGCTCGGCGATGACGTGGCGGGCGAAGTGGAGCGGATCGGCAGGGTCCATGATGGCCTGGACGACCAGATTGAGCGAAGGGTGGTCGGCAGTGAGCTCGCTGCATTTGACGCCCATCACGAAGGCCAAGGCGCACGCCACGGGCTGTCCATTGTAGTCGCGGTCGAGGATGCTGAGCACCACGCCGCCACCACCCGCCGAGAGGAACGCTGCGTCGATGCCCTGCTCGATGGCGAGCAAGAGTGCGCCTTCTTGAGAACCCTGGCTGTGTCCCATGTAGAGGCCGCGGTTCTGCTCGAAACTCAAGCTCTTGTCGCCGGTCACCGTCGCGTCGAGGGTGAACGCTCCTTCGCGAGCGAGGCGATAGAGCACCATCATGTCCACCACGGTTTGGCGGACCACCTCACGCGCGGCGACGGGGTTCGTCAAGAGCAGCATTTCGAAATCTCCCACGCCGTTGGAGCGTTCGCCGTGCAAGGCAGCGTCGAAGCCCAAGGTGGCAAGGCCCACGGTCGCGAGCCAGGCGCCTTCGGAGTTAGAGTCGGCGTGGGTGAGGTAGTCGCCGCCCGTGCCATGTCCGTAGATGACCAACGGAATTTTTCCGGGCGAGGGGCTGCGTGGCACGGTGAGGGCAAAGCGGACTGGGACCTGGCGCGCGTTGAGCGGCTTGCCTTCAGCGTCGAACTCGAAGCGTCCCGCGCCCAGGGCCTGGGTGTAGGGCGCTTCACCGCTGAAGAACTCCGTGCTCTGGAAAGTGCCCAGGTAGTTGACATAGCTCGGGCCTTCGTCGGCGCGCTGCAGCCCCTCCACCAGGGGGCTTGGACCCTCGAGGATGGCCTCACGCAGCGCCACGAAGTCGCTCAGGACGTCGCTGGTTTCGAAGGCGGTCGCGCTGATGAGCTGCTCCCGCGCGATGCCAGCCTGCTCGAGTTGTGCGAACACGTCCTCATAGTCCGAGGCCAAGGGCCCTTCTCCTTGGAGCAGCGCTTCGAAGGAAGGCGCGGCACCAACAGCGCCTCCATCAGCGGCGCGTAGCCCATGCAAGAGTACCGCGGCGTAGCGCGTCTTCGACTCCATCTGCAAGCCGGGCATGGGGCGCACGATGAGGGTGTTGGTGACCCAGAAGACCGAGCGGTTTTCGCGGAAGGTGACATAGACGGGAATACGTTCGCCAAAGCGGGGACTGTCCTCGTCGATGTTGATGAGCTGCACCGCGGCGTCGCTTTGCAGGCTCTGCGCTGGGGTGGGGAAGGAGGCTGGGTCGAGGGCTGCGTCGAAGCGGAAGTAGCTGGCGCCAAGAGGGCTGAAGCCGGGTCGCTCGCGTTGCACCAGGGCGATGGCGTCTTTGACCAGCGCGATGGCAGGCGCTGGCATGTATTCCAAGTTGGGGTAGCCCAGCTCATCGGTGCGCAGCGCGCTTGGCATGGGGAAGTCGTAGAAGCCGTTGCCATCGAGGCCGCTGCCCTCGAGGGCGGTGTCCAGGTCGAAGAAGCCGCGCGCCGTCACCTGAAGCTGAGTTTGTTCGGTCTCATCGAGCAGCTCGACTTCGTTGACGGTATCGTCGTCACTGAGCTCTTCGATGGCTTCCTGCTCGCTCTGGTCCCCTGGCGGGGTTACGCTGGTGTCATCGCAGCTCGTGCTGAGCGCGAACAAGAGCGCACAGCACAGCAGCCATGGCAGCGGAGAAACAGGGGTGAGTGTGGTGACGGGGGCTTGGGGCATGGCATCCTCGGGGGCTCGTGAGCGCAGCGACGTGCTCTGGAGCGAGCCGCGCCGCTCTTCGATTCAAGCCGCCAATGGTGTGTTGCGTCAAGAGCAAACGGATTCCAAAGCATTCGCAGCATGCGTCCAGGAGCGTTGCACCCACGGCCCAAACCATGTCAGAACAGAGACGCTCGAGCTCAGCCTCGTTGGGTCGATCCCGCGTGGTCGATGGTTGATTCAGGCATGCTCGTTGGAGAGGATATGAGAAAGGCGGCGCAGATCCTGGCCATGCTGCTGCTCTGTGCGTGTGAGGGCCCTTCGCCGGAGAGCGGTGAGCTCGAGGAGATCCTGGCTCGTCGCGCGATGGCGCGAGCCGGGGAGCAGGCTGCAAGGGAGGCGCGAGGTGCAGGTGATCCGCGCTTGGAGCATGAGATTTACCTGGTGTTGATGGAGTATTGGGAAGACCTGCCCGAGGCGCGGCTCGGCGGCGCTTGGCGCGCAGCCTTGAAGCGGGCCGAGTCGCTGGTGGCGCTCGATGAGGATTTGCAGCGCACTCGCCAGCGCGGGATGGCCTTGCAGGATAGGCTCTTGGCCAGCTCTGAGCAGCTCGAACGCCTCGACGCGGAGCTGCGGGTGTTCAAGGAGGAGGACGACTCGCCCATTTTCGCGCTCATCCACAGCTTCTCGCGTGCCGCTTGGCTCGGAGAACGTTTGGGTGCACCAAGCCAAGATGGAGGCAAGCCATGAGCCAGGGCCAGCCCGTTCTTGGCGAGAGCGCTGTTTCGCCCGAGTCCCGTGGGGCTTTTCGAGGGCTGCGGTGCTTGTTTGCTTCGCAGCGCGTCTTCGTCTCCTGGCTTCTCTTCGTTCCTTTGTTCGTGTCGCTCCTGTCGGGCTGCGCGCCGCAGCAGGAGAGCGTTGCGTCGCGCCGCAGCGCGGCAGAGCAGAGGGGACTCCTGGAGGAAGCGCTCGGTCGAGCTCGAGCCGAGGAGCATTGGCTACGGGCGGTGGCGCTGCTCGAGCTGCTGCGGCGCGTCGACCCGGAGAATGCCGAGCTCGGGGTAGAGCTGCAGCAGGCGCGCGAGGCGCTGAGCTGCCAGCGCAGCCTCGACGAGGTGCGTCAATTGCTGACAGCAGGTGCCTATCGTGCGGCGCTTGCCCGGCTGCTGGTCTTGTCGACCGAGCCGGCGCGCGCGGCTTCGGCGTCGACAGCAGCGCTGCTTTCTCCAAGCTGCGCGGAACATCCCCGCTTCGAGGCGCTGCGTGACGCAGCGCGGCAAGGCCTGGGGCTTGCTGCTGAGGCTCCCGTGCAGCCAGGCTCCCCGGTCGAGCTGGGACGCGATGGCGCGGCGGAGTCGCCGCCATGAGCGCTTGCTTGCTTCCACCCCCGCTGGGGCCCGAGCAGCGCGTGGCGCTGCTCAGCCCGAGTGGGCCCATCGCCCAGGAGGCGCTGGATGCCGGCTCGAAGGCCCTGCAAGAGCAGGGCCTCGATGTCGATTTCTCCGGGCTCGGTGGGGAACTCTCGGAATACCAGTACCTGGCCCAGAGCGATGCCCGTCGCTTGCAGGCGCTGATGACCGCGCTGCAGGACAGCGACCTGGGGGCACTGCTGTCGGTACGCGGAGGATACGGAGCGATGCGCCTCCTGGCACCGCTCACTGCGGCCTGCGCCAAGGCGCCGCCTTCCCCCAAGCGCTATGTCGGCTTCTCCGATGCCACGGCCTTGCATGCCTTCCTACACTTTCGCTTGGGTTGGGCCAGCATCTCCGGGCCCATGCCCCTGAACATGGCCACTTGGCCGCAGATGGCGGCCGACGTGGCCCAGGCGCTGCGCCAGAGCGCGCCCATCGAGCAGCGCTTCGAGGGGCTTGGCTGTGAGCGTCCAGGTCGCGCCACAGGCCGCCTCTTCGGTGGCAACCTCAGCCTCATCGAGGCGCTCTATCGAAGCCCCTTTTTGCCCTCGCTCGAGGGGGTGGTGCTGATGCTCGAGGACGTGGGAGAGCGCCTCTATCGGCTCGACCGCCTGCTCACGGCGCTCGCTTTGCGGGGAGCCGCGCAAGAACTGCGCGGCATCGTGCTGGGTTCCTTCAGCCAGGTGCCCGACGCCGACGAGCGCGCCGCCAGCGCGCACGTGGCGGCGCTGCTGCAGCCCTGGGGGCTGCCCATGGTGAGCGGCATGCCCTTCGGTCACACCGCACAGAATCGTTGCATCTGGCTGGGGTCTCACGCAGAGCTGGACGCGGACGCGGGTGCGCTCCGCCTGACGCTCGGCTAAATGACCGGTGCTTTCTGCGACAAGATTCGAGTGGCGCCAGCAACGATACGAAATCAAAGGGATTTCAAAGGGCTTGCCCTTTGGCCGGGCGTGGGGCAGAGCCCCACAATCGTCCTCTATTTGTTTGTTTGACACTCTACCGAGCTTGGACTGAGCGACGAGGGCGCTTTCGAGCTGTTCGATGACGAGCACTGCTCCGAGCCCTGATTTCTGGTAGAGAGCGCTCACGTTGGCTTGCCACGAGGAGCCGAGCCCGCTAGCCCTATGTCGAGCTCATCGCTTGTGTGTTGATGTTGGCCATCGCATTGACCAGATTGCTGCTCTTCGTGAAACGCTCACGACCGAGACCCAGAGCACGGGCAACGCCCAGCCGAGCTGAGTGTTGAATGCGGACTTGCCAGCAGTGGTCCCAGAGCGCTTGACCTCGTCGAGGTGACTGGTATTCGTTCGTTCTGGGATGTAGAGCGCAGCTGGAGGAGAATCTCAGATGCAGCTCATCTTGGTCGTTCTCGCCGCGCTGGGACTCAGCGCGCTTGGCATCTATCTGCTCGTTCCGGTAGCTCCTCCGGGGGTTCTGGTCGTGCTCGTGGGAAGGCGACAGCGCTGGGTGATGCCTGGTCAACGGGTCTGGGCGCTGCCGCTGCTCGAAAAGCGACAGGAGCTCTCGCTGGGCATCCGCAGCGCGCAGCTCGACTTCGAATACCTGCAATGCCGAGGTCGACAACTCGAGTGTACAATCATTGCCCGATATCGCATGGCACGAGAGCAGCCGCTGCTGCAGTGCGCTGTGGAGCGTTTCCTCTTTTCGAGCCCAGAAGATGTGACGCGGGTGATGCAAGAGAGCCTCAAAGGTCTGCTGGTGCAATCCGCCGCCGCGTGGAGCCCCTCCAAAGATGGCGCAGAGCGCTTTGTCGACGGCTTGCGTCGTGACGCCAAGGAGGACCTGAGCAAGCTGGGATTCATCCTGGAGAGCCTGGATTGTCCTCGACTGCGGAGCAAAGATGGGCAGAGCTACCTCGCCCCCAAGGAACCATCAGGAGCGCTGCCGAGCGCCGGGCCGATGCTGAAACCTTCTGCTGAGCTAGAGCGCCGGACCCAGGCGGAGCCACAGGCTGGAAGCCTTTGCTGTGAGCTCGGCTGCCTCTCATGGAGTCTGGAAGGCTTGCTGCTCACTGACCGCAGCGGCACGCTTCTTTCGAGGCTCGAAGAGGGCGAGCGGGCGAGTGTACACATTTCTCAGGGCCTGCGCTTCGTGCCTCAGACCAGGCGTCAGCGCTTCTGGGGGGCGCCACCCACAGTTTTGCGCTACCTGCTCGTGGAGCTGCGCGCAGAGCAACAGCGATGGCGGCTGGGGGCAGTGGCCGAGCCGGCGCTGCTCGATGGTCTGGCGATGATGCGCGATGCCTTTCATGACCTGAGCGACCCTCGAGCTGCTGATGGTGCCCCGCTCGATCCCCTCGACACGTTGCTATCACTGTGTTCGACAGCACACGCGCTTGGCTTCGAGCTCGCCTTCGGACTGGGCTCGTCTGTCGAGGACGCTACGACCATTGAATTGCCCTCGCGATTCCGAAAATCCTCGCTTATCAAGACGCCGATTGGCGTCTACGTTCGAGTGCCGCGCCGATTCCTAGGGTACGAGGTGTATGCTGGAAATTTGTTTCGTTCTGTCGAACAGCTCCCGATGAGCAGAACCCAGCCTGCGCGCGTGGCGCTGCGTTGGCTGGGAGACCACAGCGCGATGATGGTGCTCGCACGCTGTGCCAGCGAGCGCGAGGCGACAACGCTGCGAACACAACTGGCTGAGCTGCTGAAGCTCCCCTCGTCCGTCTGGACACGGGAGCCACGAACTCGCTTTGAGCTCAACCCCAACGAAGGCATCGAAGAGGGCGTGGTGAAGTGGAGCATCCACATCGACCGCGCCGAGTGCATCGGCTGCGAAGCATGTGTACAGGCGGCGCCCGAGGTCTTCACCATGGATCACAATGATGTGGCCAAGGTGCTCGACCCGAGCCGAGGCACCGACGAGAACCTCGGCATCGCGCTCTCGGTTTGCCCCGTGGACTGCATCAAGATCGAACCCAAGCCCAATTGGAGCTTCGAATAGTCGCTCCGAAGCGGGCACCACCGCAGGGGCGCGCGTTGGCTACGAGCCCACAGCACGGCTGGGCACTCAGACGATACTTGGCGCTCGCTCGCAGCGACCGATATCGTGGTGCCTTGCGGTTGACAGGCAGGGCGCGGGGAACCATCATCCCCGCAGCTTTTCGGCTCGGCTGAATGCCCAAAAAGCTGAGCTGTGAGCAGGCTCTGCCTGTTCGTGCGGAGAACGGGCCTGCAAAGGTTTCGCCCTTTGGCGGGCTGTGGGGAAGACACTCCCACTCGACGACAATGGTTTCACACGCGAGGGCCTATCGATGGGGGGCGCGACCTCAGCCAGACCTTCTTGGCTCGGATTGCTGGCGCTGTTGCCGCTGGCGGTCTTTGGGCTGAGCTTGCATGCCTATTCCAGCACTCCGCTGAGCTGGGCGTTGCCCTGGATCCCTTCCCTGGGTATCGATTTCAGCTTCCGGCTCGATGGCCTGGCCATGCTCTTCGTGCTGCTCATCAGCGGCATCGGTAGCCTGGTTTTCGTCTATGCCTCGAGCTATCTGGGCGGCGTGCCGCAGCGAGGCCGACTCTTCCTCTTCCTGAGCCTGTTCATGTTCGCCATGCTCGGCGCGGTGAGCAGCGATGAGGTCTTTCTGCTCTTCTGCTTTTGGGAGCTGACCTCGATCACCTCGTTCCTGTTGGTCGGCTTCGATCACAACTCGGACAAGGCGCGCCAAGCCGCAAGGCAAGCGCTCTTCATCACCGGTGGCGGGGGACTGGCGCTGCTCGCCGGACTCATTCTGCTCACCCAGATCGCTGGTACCTCGTCCATTACCACCATGCTCGCCACCTCCTCGAGCTGGAACCAGCATCCCCTGGTGCCGCTGGCTCTGCTCGGGATCTTCGTCGGCGCTTTCACCAAATCGGCCCAGTATCCTTTCCATTTCTGGCTGCCCGGCGCGATGGCTGCGCCAACCCCGGTGAGCGCCTACCTGCACTCGGCCACCATGGTCAAGCTTGGCATCTACCTGCTCGCACGCCTACACCCCGCCTTCGAGAGCAACGCCATGTGGCAGCTCGTCTTGGTGAGCGTGGGCGCTTTCACTTCACTTTGGGCGATGATACTCACCGTCAGAGAGCGAGATCTCAAGCGCATCCTGGCTTGGTCCACGGTCTCCGCTCTCGGCACCCTGGTCATGCTCATTGGGCTGCCTGGCGAGGGCGCTGCCACCGCCACCGCCGCCTTCCTGCTCGCCCACGCCCTGTACAAGGCCCCCCTCTTCTTCGTCGCCGGAAACGTCGATTTGTCCACCGGAACCCGCGTCATCGACAACATCAGTGGGCTCGGGCGGCGTCTGCCCGTCACCGCCGTCGCGGCGTGGCTCGCCGGCCTTTCGATGGCGGGCATCCCGCTCAGCTTTGGCTGCGTGGCCAAGGACGTCATCAAACTGGCCAAGAACCAAGCGGAGCTCTTCAACTGGGTGGCCTATGTCGGGGTCTTCGTCAGCGCCGCCTCGGTGGCGGCGGCAGGCGTCGCCGCGGTCCGCGTCTTCTGGCCCTGGCACCGCCTCAGCCCTCCGGAGGCCCGCAAAGACCGCTGGCTGACGGCCATCCCCCCGATGCTGGTCGCTCTGCTAGGGGTCCTCTTCGGCTTCTATCCCTCGCTGGTCCACACGCTCATCACTGACGCTGCCCTCGCCATGGGCTCCTCTTCCTCTCTGATGGAGATGCGTGAGCTCAGCGATCCTGCGGCGCGTAACAGCGCGGTGGGCTTGACCCTGGTCCTGGGGGTTATCCTCTTCATGGCCTGGGACAAGCTGCACGTCGCGCAGAAAGGCGTGCCCACCTCTCCTGTCTTGAAACCGTCCGACTGGTATCGCGGCTACTTGTTGGCAGTGCCGTGGTTGGCGCGTCGTGTGACCGCGCTCATGCAGTCGGGTCATCTGCGCAGCTACTCGGCCATGGTTCTGGGCTTTAGCTTGCTCACGCTGTTGCTCGCCTTGCTCAGCCTCGAGCACGCCTGGATCCCCAGCTTCGAGCTGGAAAATGGGCCCGTCTCCTGGGCGATGGCAGGTGTGTTGCTGATGATCGTGGTCTCGTCGGTGCTGGTCTGCGTGCTCCGCAACCCCTTCGTGATGCTCCTGGTCAGTGGCATGATTGGTCTCGCCTCGGCCATTCTCTTCCTCTTCATGGGAGCAGCAGACGTCGCCCTGACTCAGCTCACCGTGGAGGTCGCCTTCGTCGTGGTCCTCGCTGCTATCCTGCTGCGTTTGAGGAAGCTCGAGTTGGTGGGGCCTGCGCGCTTGGAACCTTGGCAGACGGTGCTTCGCGCAGTGTTCTCGATTTCTGTTGGTGTCAGTTTTGCCGTGCTCCTGCTCATCGCCACCGCTTTCGAGCCCTACCTCGCCCTCGAGCAGTACTTCATGCGCAACGCTGTCGATGGCGCCAACGGGCGCAACGTCGTCAACGTCATTCTCGTCGATTTCCGGGCACTTGACACCCTGGGTGAGATCATCGTCGTGACCTTTACCTTCCTCTCTTCGGTGGTCATCTTGCGGCTCCTGCGTCGCGCGTTGCCTGAGCCGGAAGGCGCGGGCGAGGAAGACTGCGACGGTGGAGAGCGTTGTCGGCGCTGCCCTCCGCTCTTGGCGGCGGCGACACGCTGGCTCTACCCCCTGATGCTGCTGGGCGCGGCGTTTCTGCTGCTGCGCGGACACAATGCGCCAGGGGGAGGGTTCATCGCTGGAATGGTCGCGGTGGCGGCGACGGCGATGCTCGCTGTCAGCCGTGGGAGCCGCTATGCGCTCGGGCGACTGCCCCTGAAGCCAGTGGCCCTGGCCTCGGCCAGCGTCCTGCTGTCGCTGTTGAGCGGCGTTCCTGCGCTGTTCATGGGCTTGCCATATATGACCCATCCGTGGTTCGAGCTCGAGCTCTGGCTGACGAGCGTGGACGTATCCACGGTGTTGCTCTTCGATCTCGGCGTCTTTGGGGCGGTGTGGGCTTCCCTCGGCACCATCGCGGCGCGAGCCATCGACGTCGATGTGGCCCCAAGTGGGGGAAGCGAAGCACCAGCCCGGAGGGCCAAACCCGCACCGGGGGCCGGCCTTCGACCAGCCGAGCGCGAGACCAGCTCGCTTCCCGAGGCTGTGACTGGCTCGCGGGAGGGGGTAAAACCATGATCTGGATCATCGCAGTGGCCGTGGCCGCGGTGCTCTCGGCGGGTGTCTACATGACCCTGTCCAGGGACCTGCTGCGGGTCGTGATCGGCGTCTCACTCATGGCCGCAGCGGCCAACCTTATCGTATTCGGGGCGGCGCGGCCACAGCACACGGCGCCCCCGATCATCGAGGAAGGACAGCGCTTCATCCAAGAGGCAACGCCGCCCTTGCCGCAGGCGCTGGTGTTGACGGCGATCGTCATCGGCTTTTCATTGACTTGCTTCTCGCTGCTGCTGGTGCTGGCCATCAAGCAGCGCAGCGCTCACAACGACAGTCACCGGCTGCGCGCCAGCGAGCCGCCGTCGCGGGACGATGGCTACCCACCAATTTTGGACGAGCTGGAGGAGGACGGCGCATCCGGGTCGCAGCGTATCTCTGACACTGTCGAGCCCCTCGACGCCGCCGGGGCTGAGGAGGCGAAGCGATGAAGCTGCTCATGCTCGCTCCCATTCTCTTGCCCTTGCTCAGCGCGATGCTGACGGCCCTGAGCTGGCGTCGGCGTCGTCTGCAGCTCGGCCTGAGCCTGGCGGGTGCCGTACTCTTCCTGCTCAGCGCTCTGGGACTGCTGTTCGAGGTCTTGGCCGGTGGCTCGCTGCACATGTCGATGGGGAACTGGGCTGCGCCCTTTGGCATCGAATTCGTCATCGATCCGCTGGCGGCAGGCATGATCCTCGTCACCGCGGTCATGGGCCTGAGCGCGTTGCTCTTCCAGCTTTGTGACGCTGATTCCGCGCCACACGACCCCGTCCTCTATCCGCTGGTGCACGCGATGCTGGCAGCGGTGAGCGGCGCCTTCAGCACGGCGGACCTCTTCAACCTCTATGTCTGGTTCGAGCTGATGTTGGTGTCCTCGCTGGGGCTGCTCGTCTACCGAGGGGGCGCCAAGAACCTCGAAGCAGCGCTGAAGTACTTCGTCCTCAACGCGCTGGGCACGCTCTTTTTGCTGATCGCCATTGCCTACCTCTATTCCATGACGGGCCAGCTCAACTTCGCTGGGCTGAGCGCCGTGGCCAGCGCTTCGGGGCAGCAGAACTGGTTGCCCTTCTTGGTGCTGTTGATGCTCGCGTTCTTGGTGAAGTCCGGGGCGTTCCCGCTCTTTGCGTGGCTACCTGCTTCCTACCACACGTTGCCGGCTCCCTTGCTCGCGCTGTTTGCAGGATTGCTGACCAAGGTGGGCGTCTATGCGCTGCTGAGGGTCTTTGCCGGGGTCTTCCCCGAGAGCCCGACGCTGCTCTACGATGCCTTGGCGTGGGTCGCCGCCGCCACCATGCTGGTGGGCGTCTTGGGGGCGGCATATCACTGGGATCTGCGGCGCATCCTGGCGTTTCACATCGTGAGCCAAATTGGCTACATGCTGCTGGGCATCGCTCTGCATACGCAGGCCGGGCACAGCGCGACGATCTTCTACATCATTCACCACATCGTCGTGAAAGCGAACCTCTTCCTGGTGGCGGCGCTGATCTTTCGGCGCGGTGGCAGCTACGACCTGCGCCGACTGGGCGGGCTCTACGCGCGACGCCCCGGCTTGGCCCTGCTCTTTGCAATTCCCGCCTTGTCCTTGGTTGGGATCCCGCCGCTCTCTGGCTTCTGGGCGAAGTTTTTGGTCTTGCGAGAGGCCTTTGGGCAGGGGGAGCTGGTCTTCGCCTTGATTGCGCTCTTGGTGGGTTTGCTGACCCTCTACTCGATGGCGAAGATCTGGCTCGAGGCCTTCTGGAAACAACACCCTAGCGCTGAGCCAGTCCAAGGCCCCAGCCTCGGTTTGGGCTATGCAGTGAGCGCGGCGCTCGCGCTGCTGACGCTCTTCTTTGGGATACTGCCCGAGTATTTGCTCTCCTTCGCGGACACGGCGAGCGCGCTGATGGGGGCGAGATGATGAGGCTGATGGGGGCGAGATGATGAGGTTGTTTCGCGGGCTCGGGGTTTTTTTGCGCTTTCTGGTCGACTTGGTCAGCTCGGGTTTGACCACGGCCTGGATGATCCTGCGCCCCCCGGTCGGGCGCGAAGCGGGCTTGGTGCGCATCGAAATCGCTGGACTCAACCGTCGTGGCGCCTTGTTGCTCGCCTGTATGGTGACGCTGACGCCTGGAAGTACGGTGATCGATGTGGATTTCGAGCGTGACGAGATGCTGTTGCACCTGCTGGACACCCGCCAGCTCTCGCAGAGCATCTGCGAACTGCGGCGACGCTTCGTCGAGCCCATGATCCGCCTCTTTCCAAAGGAGGCCAAGCATGCTTGAGCTCGCTGCCTGGGTCGTGGCCACCGCTGCTGTCGCGGCCATTCTCATCGCGATGCTGCGCCTCGTCCTGGGACCAACCCAGGCTGATCGCGTGGTGGCGCTGGACATCGCCTTCTCCGGCAACATCGCGCTCATGGCCGCGGCGGCCATGCTCAGTGGTCGTGAGCTCTTTCTGGATATCGCCGTGGGCTTGGCCCTGGTTGCTTTCGTGGCGACCATCGTCTGGGCGCGGCTCATTGACAGCGCGGGCAAAGGGGAGCTCGGCCGCCCGAAGGAGGACGCATGAGTATCTGGGTGTTGATACTCTGCCTGCTTGGCTCCGCTTTGCTGCTGATTTCGAGCCTTGGTTTGTTTCGTCTCCCCGACAGCCTCAGCCGCCAGCACGCGGCCACCAAGTCCACCACCCTCGCCCTCTGGCTGGTGCTCCTGGGCGCGGCGTTCTCCGCGGGCGATTTCGGGTGGTGGCTTCGGGTGCTGCTGCTGATTGGGCTCTTGTTGGTGACCTTGCCCGTGGCCTCGCACATGCTGGCGCGGGCGGCAGCGCGTGAGTCCTTTCATGACGAAGTTGTACGGGAAGGCCGCTGTACACGAGAGTCGAGCGAGCGCTGACGTCAGCAATCATGTGTTCGTTCGCTCTCGGGCATCGACCTCGCGGCAGCAGCTATTCCTGCGGAATGGCGCGAGGATGCGTGCCCTTCGCTCACTTTTGATTGCGAAATCAAAGGGATTCTAAAGGGCAATGCCCTTTGGCGGGGTGTGGGGCAGAGCCCCAGAATCGTATTCCATTTCCCAAAACCGTCCCTCTCTCCTTCACTCCGCTCGCTCGCTTCATTGACGCTGCCCGGCGCCAGCCTCATACTTCCGCGCTGCCCAAACGAAGGGCAGGGCTCGTGACAAAGGGGATGTGCTGTGGCGCAATTCATGGAAGGCTTCAATCGTACTCACACCTGCGGCGAGCTGCGTCGCGAACACGTTGGCAGCGAGGTCACACTGACCGGTTGGGTGCAGGACCATCGAAACCTGGGCGGTGCGCTCTTCGTGGTTCTCCGCGATCGCTATGGGCTCACCCAGCTCAAGGTCGATCCCGAACGCAGCGAGCTCTTCGAGGAAGCAAGCCGCTTGCGCGCCGAGTTCGTGATTGGCGTCAAAGGCACGGTCGTCGACCGCGGCGCCAACGAGAACAAGGAGTTGCCGACTGGGGCCATCGAGGTCGACGCCACGGAAATTCGCATCTTCAACCGCAGCAGCGTGCTGCCATTCCAGGTCCGCGAGGAGCTCGACGCCACAGAGAACCTGCGCTTGACCTACCGCTACCTCGACCTGCGCCGCCCCAACCTGCAGCGCAACATCATCATGCGCAGCAAGCTCACCGCGGTCGTGCGCGATGCACTGCAGTCCCATGGTTTCCTCGACCTCGAGACGCCGGTGCTGACCAAGTCCACCCCCGAGGGGGCGCGCGACTACCTGGTCCCAAGCCGCGTGCATCCGGGCTGCTTCTATGCGCTGCCCCAGTCTCCTCAGCTCTTCAAGCAGCTCTACATGATCGCCGGCTTCGACCGCTACTACCAGATCGCCCGCTGCTTCCGCGACGAGGATCTGCGCGCCGATCGCCAGCCCGAGTTCACCCAGATCGACATCGAGATGAGCTTCATCGAGACCAAGCACATCTTCGAGGTCTGTGAGCACATGGTGGCGCGTGTCTTCAAGGAGATCCGCGGCGTCGAGCTGCAGCTCCCGCTGCGCCAGATGAGCTACGACGAGGCCATGGAGAAGTACGGTGTCGACGCGCCAGATCTGCGCTACGAGCTGCTCCTGAACGACGTCACCGCGCTGCTCTCCGAGTCAGGCTATCGTGTCTTTGCCGAAGCCGCGCAGGCTGGGCTGATCAAGGTCCTCCGCGTCCCCGCACCGGCGAGCTTGAGTCGAAAGGACCTGGCCGCGCTGGAGGAGCACGCCAAGACCTACGGTGCCAAGGGCTTGGCCTGGACCCGCGTGGCAGAGGCAGGCCTGGAGGCGGGCATCGCCAAGTTCATCGAAGCGCCGCTCGCGCAAGCGCTCATCGAGAAACTGGGCGCTGCGCAGGGCGACACGCTGCTCTTCGTCGCTGACAAAGCCTCGGTCACCAACGCTGCGCTCGGCAACGTTCGCAAGCGACTCGCCGAGATGCTCTCGCTCGTCCCCAAGGGACCGGCCGCGCTCGACGCGCCGTCGTTGGTGTGGATCACCAGCTTCCCGATGTTCGAGTGGAGCGAGGAAGATGGGCGCTGGTATGCCATGCACCATCCCTTCACCTCGCCGCGAGCCGAGGACGTCGAGAAGCTCGCCACTGACCCCGGTGCTGTGCGTGCCCAGGCCTATGACCTCGTGCTCAACGGGGTGGAGCTGGGCGGCGGCTCGATCCGTATCCACGATCCGCAGCTCCAGTCCCAGGTTTTCGAGTTGCTGGGCATTGGTGCCGAAGAAGCCCGCGCCAAGTTCGGCTTCCTCCTCGACGCCCTGCAGATGGGCGCGCCCCCGCACGGTGGCCTGGCCTTTGGGCTCGATCGCTTCGCCATGCTGCTCACCGGCGCCGAGTCGCTGCGCGACGTCATCGCCTATCCCAAGACCAACAAGGCCACGGACCTGATGTCCGATGCGCCTGGACGGGTTTCACAAGCCCAGCTCGACGAGCTCTACCTGCAGAGCAAGGCGCCAGAAGAGGGATAACGGGGGACTCGTGGGGCTCTGCCCCACACCCCGCCAAAGGCCTTTGCCCTTTGGAATCCCTTTTAGTGGCGGTCAGATAGATTTCTGGAGCGGCTTGGGCTTGCTGCCTGTCACGCGGACGCTGGCCACGCGTCCGGCCAAGGCAGCGCTGATTCGCTCGACTTGCTCCGAGGGCAGCGGCGTAGGTCCACAGCAGCAGGCTCCACCTGCGGTGCTGTCGAGCAGCCCGCTCAGCTGTTGAGCGTCGTAGGAGAGACGCTCACTCACCTGAACCTCGGTCAAACCCGCTTGGTGCAGGCCCTCGAGGTAGTCCTGCTCTGGGATGGCGCCAGCGATGCAAGCGGAATAGAGGAGCTGGTCCTCGCGAATCCATTCGGGCATGGGCTCGGCCACGATATCGGAGATCGAGAAGCGTCCACCTGGCCGGAGTACCCGCAGTATCTCACTGAAAACTTTGTCTTTCTCTGGCGAGAGATTGATGACGCAGTTGGAGATGAGGAGGTCGATGCTGTCCGACTCGATGGGCAGCGCTTCGATGATGCCTTGACGCAGCTCGATGTTCTCGAAGCCTGCTGCAGCCGCGTTGGCGCGCGCTCGCTCGAGCATCGCTGGGGTCATGTCCACGCCAATCACCTTGCCCTTGGGGCCACAGCGCTGCGCGGCGAGCAAAAGATCGATGCCTGCGCCGGCTCCGAGGTCGAGCACCGTGTCGCCCTCACGGATATCGGCGAGGGCCACCGGGTTTCCGCAGCCGAAGGAGCTTTGGACTGCATCTGGAGGCAGGCTGAGCAGCTTCTCTGGCTTGTAGCCAGCCAGCGTGGTCAACACGGTGCCCGGAGCGGGGGCGGAGCAACAGCCCGCCTTCCGGGTCTGTTCGACGGCGTTGGCGTAGTTCGAAGAGACGTTGTTACGGATTTCGTTGGCTTTGTTCATGTGTGGACTCCGCCTCAGGTGAGCGCAGGGCGTTACAACCGTTTATCTGCATATCCGGGTATATGCCGGTTGTCAAGAAATTGCACGGATCGGGTTGAAAGAGTGGCCACGTTGCCATATCGTCACCTCGGCGTGGCGCTGTGGGCCAGGCAATCGAAAGTGAGCGAAGGGCACGCATCCTCTCGACATTCGAAGGAATGGCTGCTGTCGAGAGGTGGTGGCCGAGAGCGAACGAATGCAATGGCTGTGTCCTGAGCGCTTGTTACCGCGTCTCCAGGAAAGGAAGGACTCCATGTCAGTGCTTCGAGCTCGTGTCCTTGCTTCGAGTCTGTTCTTGTTGGCTTGTGCAGAGCCGCTCCCCACGACGCTTCCGAGTATCGATACAGAGCGGACGAGCGAACGTGCAATGGGGGTTTGCCCTCCGTTTCCGTTGAGAGACGAGGCGGGAGCTGTGATCGATCCCGTGCAAGGCCTCAACGCGGACGTTCCCTACTCGCCCAAGCAGACCTGCGGCGCTGAGGGGTGCCACGACTATGCGCTGATCACGCAAGGCTTCCACTTCACGCAGGGCCAAGGTGAGACGCCGCCCGCGGCGATGACAGAGCGCTACGCATGGGTCAGCCATCCGGGTAACTACGGTGGAAATTGGTGTTCACCAGCTCCCCTCTACCGCGCACTTGCTCCCAAGAAGAACACATCGGCGAGAGAGATTGATATGAGCTCTTTTGCTTTTATTACGGCGGGTTGTGGCAATTGCCATCCTGGTGGTGGGCCGCTGGAGTTCGACCGAGATGGGCACCGCTATGACACCTATATGCAGCAGCAGGGCATGGTAGCGGGGGCAGAGAATGGTCTGGACGGGGACTATTTCGAAGCGCGCTGGTCAGAGACAGGGGTGATTGAAGCGGACTGTCTGCTCTGTCACATGCCGGAGTACTCGCTCAAGACCCGAAACGCCGAGCTCGCCAAGCTCAATTTCCGCTGGGCTGCCAGTGCCGCGTCGGGCTTCGCGAAGCTCAGTGGGAGTGTGAAGGACGGTGTTGCTCCGAGTGTGGTCTACGACCTCAGCAAATTCGATGAGCAAGGCAACATCAAGCTGCATCTCGTCCCTGAACCGCGAAACGAGACCTGTCTGGGATGCCATTTCAAGTCTGACTGGAAGAAGCGAGGTTCAGCCTACTCGCAGCGCACTGACGTGCACATGGTTGCTGGGCTTCGTTGTGTCGACTGCCACAGCGCGGGCAGTGATGCGCCTGATGAGCGCATCCGGGGGCGCGAGCGCCATCAGATTGCCAAGGGTGACGATCCGTCGGGTTGGATCCGCAACGATCTGGACGACACTGTACGTTCCTGTGAGGACTGTCATCTGAGCGCTTGGCGCAACGCGCCTCGTGCCGAGCATGCCTGGTTACCACCGTTGCACCTCGACACGCTCTCGTGTCAGGCTTGCCACATTCCCACGCGCGCGGTGAAAAGCGCGCTCGTCCAGGCGAGCGACGTCTACAACCCGGCACCGCGGATCAAGCCGCCAGGCAAGCACATCTGGACCTTCTATGACCAATCGATGGCATTTTGGAACCACTACGGAGAGCTCGAGTTGTTCACGGGAGCAGATGTCCCCACCACGCTGAGTCGCCCTACGCTCATTCGCTACAAAGGGAAGATCTATCCGGCCAACCGGGTCCACTCTGCTTGGGTTGGCTATGAAATCGACGGCCAGAGCGCGCTCGGACAGCTGCAGATGAAGGACTTCTACACCATGTGGAGCCAACACCGTGCGGAGCCGAGCAAGAACTACCCAAGCCTGAGCATCATCAGTGACGACAATCGGGATGCTATCATCGAGGTCAACCAGCCCTCTGAAATCGACGCGCTGCTCGAAGCCTGTTCGCAGTATCTTGCCGATACCAAGTTTCCCATGCAGGGTCGACGGCTCGTTTGGGTGAGCGGAACGCGGGCCTATCGTTCATCGACTGACTACCGAGAACTCGATGCTGAGGAATACGAGTCCGGCCCCTATGCCTCGGTCTACAAGTTCTCCCACGACGTGGCACCTGCGAAGGCAGCGCTGGGGGCAGGGGGGTGCACCGACTGTCACAGCATGGATTCTGCATTCTTCCAGGGGGCCGTGCTCGAGCTGCCGTTCCATCCCTCGGACGGAGAACCGCGCTGGATGGCCAATCACCAGATCCTTGGTATTTCGGCGTTTTGGGTGCAACTTGGGGCGCTTCGAGAGAGCGTCATCAAGCCCTTGGTCTTGGCGTTGGGCGCGCTCTTGGCGTTGCTTTTCGCAGGCTACGGCGCAAGCCATCTCGCTCGACGTCAGCTTTCGCGCGCACGCTCAGCACAGCTCGGTTTGCTCGTTTCGGTGGTGGCGGTGGCGGTGCTCGCTTCACTCGTCGCCCAACCCGATTGGTTGAGTTATCTTACCCTGCGTCGATTCACCTTGGATGCCAATCACGCTTGGGTCTCCCTCTTCTGCCTGGGGGCGGCATCTTCGGCGCTGCTGTTGCCGCCAAGCTGGCGCAGGTGGACGCGACTTTTGGAGCTTGGCTTGCTCGGCAGCCTGGGGCTCGCGGCACTGTCGGGCATGTTCATGCTGTTGAAGTTCGGCTTTCTCGAAACCCTGACTCGCCTGAGCTACTCGAGCTTCGAGTTTGCCCTCGCCGCGTCGCTCATGCTGGCGTCGTTGCTGGTGCTTGGCTGCTTGTCCCAGTGCATGATGCGGAACGAAGAAAGCGAGCAGCCAAAGGCTGAGACAGCGGACGAATGTCGAGCAAAGGGCGTAGGTTGAGCGAGGTGCTTCGCCTAAGCAGCTGAGCAAAGCGAGGGGAAGCGGGCTCGACGCGCTGCCATTGCCTTCGTTCGCTCGAGGGCACCGACCTCTCGACAGCAGCAATTCCTTCGGAATGTCGAGAGGATGCGTACCCCTCGCTCACTTTCGGTTGCGTTTACGATTTGGCACGGAGTTGCGATGGTTGTTCGGGCGGAAACCAGTGTTTCGTGCGGTTTGCGATATTCACCAGCGACAGCATGATCGGCACCTCGACCAACACACCAACGATGGTCGCGAGGACCACTGGCGAGGAGGGGCCAAACAGCGAGATGGCGACCGCGACCGCGAGTTCGAAGAAATTCGAGGCGCCAATCATTCCGCCTGGTGCTGCAATGTCGTGGGGTATTTTCAATTTCTTCGCCGACAAATAGGCAACGAAAAAAATAACGACGGTTTGAATGGTAAGCGGTATTGCTATCAAGACGATATGCAGGGGGTTGCTCAGGATGACTGCGCCCTGGAAAGAAAAGATGAGCACAAGCGTCAGCAACAGACCGGCGATGGTCAGGTTGCCGAATTTCGGGATGAATGACCTATTGAAGTAGTCGAGTCCGTGGGTCTTGATCACGCGAGAACGGGTCAACACACCACCCGCCAGAGGCACGACCACGAAGAGCAGCACCGACATCAGTAGGGTACCCCACGGAACCTCTATGCCGCCTACACCCAGCAGGAACGCAACAATCGGGACGAAGGCGAGCAGGATAATCAGGTCATTGGTGGCCACCTGCACCACGGTGTAGGCGGGATTGCCCCGTGTCAAATGGCTCCACACAAAGACCATTGCGGTACAGGGCGCTGCGCCCAAGAGAACGGCACCTGCCAGATAGTCTCTGGCCAAGCTATTGGGAATGAGCGATTCGAAGACCACAAAGAAGAAAAAGGCGGCGAAAGCATACATCGTGAAGGGTTTGATCAGCCAATTGGTCACCCAGGTGACATAAAGCCCTTTCGGGTTGTGGCGGATGTACTTGATGCTGGCAAAATCCACCTTCATCATCATGGGCCAGATCATCACCCAGATGAGCACAGCGATGGGGATGGAGACCTGCGCGTATTCAAGCTGACCCAGGAATTGGGGTATGCTCGGCAAGAATTTCCCAAGCAGAACCCCGACAATCATACACAGCATGACCCATACGCTCAGGTATTTATCGAAGAAGCCTATTTTCAGAGTCTCATCCTGAGTCATGCCAGCTGTTCTCCTGTCTGGTGTTTACTGAGCGTTGTATCGAGACCTCGACTGTGCTCTCCTCGTACTCGACGAGCAGCTTCGGGGCTGGAGCCGGAGCTCATCAGCGAGGGGTTCGCGTTACGGGCTCAGGTCCTTCACGGGGGAGGTCTCGGCACAGCTGCCGTATATGCGGATATCCGGTTATCTACATGATGTCAAGTCCTTGTCTTACAACTTCATGAAAATAAGAAAGATTACAATCGGATAGGCCTGTGGGGCTACAAGCTCGGCAGCAGTCCGGTCAAAGCAAGATGGGAAGCATGGTTCAGTAGCGCGACGGCAATGGGTACAGCAATGGGTACAGCAACGACGCTCAGTTTGCTGCATTCGTAAGCACTTCGGAGTGCTCTGCGCATGGTTGACACAGAGCGCAAAGCGCTTCAACCTGAACCGGGTGCGCAGGAGGCTGCATGAGCGACAAGAAAGACGACATCTTCCGCCGACAAGCGCGGGTGCTCAAGGCGCTCGCCAATGAGTCCCGGCTCAAGATTGTCGATCGACTCTCCCGCGGCGAGTGTTCTGTCAGCGAGTTGACCAGCATCGTCGGTATGGACCGCACGACGGTGTCCAAGCACCTCGCGGTGCTTCGGGCGCACGGCATCGTCGATGACCGACGCGATGGGAGCGTGGTCTACTACACGCTGCTTACGCCGTGCGTGATGACGTTTTTCGCATGTGCGACGCAAATCCTTGACGAGCGTGCTGTCTCGGGCTTTGCGCCTGCTGGCGCAGTCTCATGCTGCGAGCATAAACCGTAGGCGCTTCAACAATTCGTCGCGGGTCCGCCGGAACGCCTGCAGCCGGGCTTCACCGTCTGCTTCGATCGCCGCGGGATCCTCGAGTCCCCAATGCAAGCGGGTGGCCGAACCCAAGAAGACAGGGCACTCTTCTTCTCCGCAGAGTGTGATGACCGTGTCCACCGCATCGGCAGCAATCTCGGTCACCGATTTGGAGCGCTGTGTCGAGATATCGATGCCGAGCTCGGCGAGCACCATGATCGCCTCGGGACGCACCTGAGTGGGTCTGGAACCCGCAGACCAGACCTGAACAGGTGGGGTGGCGAGTGCTCTCGCGATGCCTTCGGCAAGCTGACTGCGAGCCGAGTTGGCGACGCATAGGAAGAGCAGGCCATGGTGCTGCAGGGCACGCACGAGGGCGGCTTCGAGCTGCCAATCGGGGATGAGGGTTTCGAGCGCTGCCGGGCTGACAGGCGAGCGCGTGTTCACCAGCACCGAGTCGCCGAGAGAGAAGAGGGGATGGGTGCCGGCGGGGAGGTCGACGACCTGCTTCGTCGCCAGCTCGAATCGCGCGGCAACCCGTGAGAGCAGGGTTTGGGCTGCTTCAGCGTGAGCCGCGTTGGGACAGAGATGCAGCGTGAGAGGCTGTCGTGTCATGATGCTTTGCCTTCAACCGCGCAACACTGCACGGACAGATTTGAGGTATTGCTTGCCGAGCGTTGCATTGGAGCCTGGAGCGAGCGAGAACATGAGAGTTCGGCTTCGCGTCCCAAAGGCTAGCCCTTTCGTTCGCTTCCAGCGTCGACTCCGCTCGCTCACGCGTAGGAGTGGACTACCCTTCGCTCACTTGTGCTGGCGGCATTGCTTCCTTGGGGGTGGTGCAGCTTCCTCGGCATTTTTTGGTCTCGAGCCAGGTGTTGAGTCGCTCGCGGCGTTTGGGTGTCGAGCTCTGCGCGTTCAGGCTTCGGTGCAGGAGCTCGATGAAGGCGGCGTGAGTCGGGTCGGCGATAGGGGCCATAGAGTAATAGCTCCAGACGGCCTCTCTCCGATCTTGGACGAGTCCAGCATGACGTAGCGTGGCGAGGTGTCGTGAGGTTTTGGACTGCGTCATGTGGATGAGCTCCATGAGATCGCAGACGCAGAGCTCATCGGAGTTGAGGAGGTAGAAGAGGATTTCGAGTCGAGCGTCGTCGGCGAGGGCTTTGAAAAACTGGGCGAGCGGGGTCATGACGGCTCCAGGCTGTGAACGCAGAAGTGATGTAACCGGCTAAGCAGATAAAGTCAAGGCTTGACTTCATCTGCTTAGCCGGATATAGACATTTAGGCCCTGAGCTCTGCCTTGGCAGGTGGTGCAGGTGGTGCGAAGGCTGGTTGACAATGTGACCAAATCGCCACATCATCGGGACCCCCGTGCGGGCCTTGCGCGGCGCTACGTCTGTCATGCCATGAGATGCGTTTTTTGGTCGAGATTTGAGTGCCTTGAGCGACTTCAGGTGAAGCATTTGAACTCGAGTGAGTTTGGGCGAGCGAGAGAGGGCTTGACGAGATGAAAGAACGTACGAAACTGGCTATTATCATTGCTGTTTTTGTTGCCTGCTGGTTTCTTCCCGTGGACAGCCCTCGCTTTTGGGATGCGCTGCAGGAGAGCCTTCACCTGGTTCGTTGGTACGCCCAAGAGCACGTCATCCTCTGCCTCATCCCCGCCTTCTTCATCGCTGGCGCCATCAGCGTCTTCGTCAGTCAAGGCGCGGTCATGAAGTATCTGGGCCCGGCGGCGAAGAAGGTCATCGCTTACCCCGTGGCCGCCGTATCGGGTACGATCCTTGCCGTGTGTTCTTGTACCATCTTGCCGTTGTTTGCGAGCATTCATAAGCGCGGAGCAGGACTAGGTCCGGCAACGGCATTTCTGTATTCTGGTCCAGCCATCAACGTGCTCGCCATTATCCTCACCGCCCGCATCCTCGGCGCCGAGCTCGGCATCGCCCGCGCCGTCGGCGCCGTGCTCTTCGCGATCATCATCGGTTTGGCGATGCAGTTCATCTTCCGCAAAGACGAAGCAGAGCGACAAGCCGGCGGCGTGGTCGTACCTGACGACGAGTCTGCACGTCCACTCTGGAAGACGGGCATCTACTTCATCGCCATGCTTGGCATCTTGGTCTTCGCCAATTGGGCTAAGCCTGGCGACGACACGGGCTCGTGGGCCTTGATCTTCGAGGCCAAGTGGTTGCTCAGCGGGGCATTTCTACTCTTGCTGGCTGGCACGCTCATCACCTGGTTCAAGAAGGACGAGCTGGGCGAGTGGGTCGATTCCTCTTGGTTCTACGCCAAGCAGATCCTTCCGTTGCTGCTCGCTGGCGTCTTTGTTGCCGGGTTCCTGCTCGGCGGTCCTGGCGGCAGCGAGCGCGGCATCATCCCGAACGAATGGGTTGCCCAGGCTGTCGGAGGGAACTCACTGCGTGCCAACTTGGTCGCTTCGGTGTTGGGGGCGTTCATGTATTTTGCCACCCTCACGGAGGTCCCCATCCTCGAAGGTCTGATGGCCTCCGGCATGGGCAAGGGCCCTGCGTTGGCGCTCTTGCTCGCCGGACCAGCGCTCTCGCTGCCCAGCATGCTCGTCATCCGCAGCGTGATGGGAACCAAGAAAACGGTGGTCTTCATCATCCTCGTGATCACGCTCTCTACCATCGCTGGTCTTGTCTACGGTGCTTTCTTTGGCTGAGCCGAGCTCAGCCCCATAACGAAGGGAAAAACAATGCAGATCAAAGTGTTGGGGACTGGATGTGCCAAGTGCAAAAAGCTCTACGCCGAGGCTGAGGCTTCCGTCAAGGCGTTGGGCATCGAAGCAGAACTCATCAAAGTCGAGAAAATCGACGACATCATGGCCTACGGCGTCATGATGACGCCTGCCCTGGTCATCGACGAGCAGGTCAAAACCAGCGGTCGTGTGCCGTCGTCGAAAGAAATAGCAGCTTGGCTCAAGGAGGCAGCCACATGAGCGTAACGGACTCCAGCTCTTGCTGCGCATGCAGCGGTCCGACTGCCCTGGTTTTTCCCTGCTCCGGTTCTTCGAATGTGGGTCAGCTCGCCAACGCCCTTGGTCTGTATCTGAGCCAAGAGGGTATCGCCAAGATGTCATGCCTAGCGGGCGTTGGTGCACATCTCGGTGGCTTCGTTGCCTCGGCGCGCGATTGCGAACGACTCATCGTCATCGATGGCTGCCCACTTCGCTGCGCTGCGAAGCTCTTCGAGCACGTTGCTATCGAGCCCAAGCACTACATCTTGCTGACCGAGCACGGATTTCGAAAGCAAGCGGGCGTATTGCCAAGCGCAGATGAGCTCGAGCGTGCCAAGACCTTTGTGAACGACCTTCTCCAGGAGCATTGAACATGTTCGATGGGCTCTTCGACAACGTAGGCCAGTACATCTACACCAGCCCCTGGCTCGCCTTGCTCGCCATCTTTGCCGGAGGCGCGCTCACCGCCTCGAACCCCTGTGTGCTCGCCATGATCCCCCTCATGATGAGCTTCGTCGCTGGTCGAAAAGAGGAACAGTCGAGCATCTTCCGGTCCTTTCTGCTCTCCCTGGTCTTCGTCCTGGGGCTCGCCATCACCTTCACCGCGTTGGGCATGCTGGCCGCGCTTGCTGGGCAAATGTATGGCAGCGTCTCGGGTGTCTGGAACTGGCTTGTCGCCTTGGTTTGCGTGCTGATGGGCTTGCACCTCATGGAGCTCGTGCACTTTCCCATACCGTCACTGGGTGGGCGCTTGCAGCCCAAAACCCGAGGCTTTGTGGGGGCCTTTCTCTTGGGGCTGCTCTTCGGCTTGGTGTCTGCCCCGTGCGCAGCGCCTATCCTCATCGTGCTGCTTGCCTATCTGGCGACCTCGGACTCCTCTATCGTTTGGGGCGGCACCCTGCTGTTGGTCTATGCCCTGGGCCACAGCCTGCTCATCATCGTCGCGGGCACCTCCATGGGCGCAGCGAAAAAGCTCATCGAGAGCAAGCGTGCCACGCGCGTGCTCGGCGTCTTGCGGAAGGCGGCTGGGGCCGTCATCATCCTTGTCGGACTCTACTTCGCATATAGAGGTTTCTTATGAGATTTCACCATCTGGGTGTGATGTTCTGTGCCTCGCTGCTGCTCCTCGTCGCATGTGACAGGGGAACGCCCCCTGCTGCGGCCACCATCCCAGAGGGGGCCAAGCTCGCCAAGGTGGTCTTCATTGGCCAGCTCGACGTTTGTGATTGCACGGCGCGAAGCATCGATGAGAGCTACGCTGCGCTCGAGGCAGCGCTGGGCAACCCGCCGAAGGTGCCCATTGAGCGCCTCGAGCTCGACGCCAATCCCAAGGAGGTCGAGCCCTACCAAAAGGATAAGGCCATCATGGCGTTGCCTGCGGTGTTCTTCGTCGACGAGGCGGGAAAGATCCTGAGTTCGGTGCAAGGACCACAGACGAAAGAGCAGTTCGAGGCGACGTTGGGCGGGGCGCTTCTCGATTGAGTGCGTGTATCGATCTGTAAATAAAAGGGATTCCAAAGGGCGAGCCCTTTGGCTCGCCCTGCGGTGTGATGTGGCTCGCGCTCTGCGAGCGGCTCGCCCTGCGGTGTGATGTGGCTCGCGCTCTGCGAGCGGCTCGCCCTTTTGTGGGGCGCTGCCCCACGCCCCGCCAAATGGGGTTGCCCATTGGAATCCCTTTTATTGGCGGGCAGATAGGGGACTCAGTTGGCGCAGTGCGGCGCAGCCGCGCTCACCGCATCAACGAACGACTGCGGTATCTCCACTCCATCCCCAAGCCATCCCGAGCCGCTGTACCGTTCGGCCAGCTCGAAAACCAAAGCCTGATTCCCATCCCAGTGAAGCACTGCCACCGTCCAAAAATCCCCAATGCTCATTCCCCCAAGGTCGAAGGGCAAGTTCATCTTCTCAAAACGAAGCTGGCCGTTGATATACACCCGCACCGTCGCATAGCTCGAGCCCAGACCCTTGTCGTCAAAGTAGTGCACGCCAATCGCATACCACGCACAGGCATTGGGGTTGTCCAGGTTGACGTTCTCAGGCCCCTCTCCATTGGTGTCATCCCGATCCAAACTCGGGTACTCCGCAGGCAGCTCCGGGATCAACCAGCTCGGCTCCCGATTCAGAAAGAAAACATCCCAGCCGCTCTGAGTGATCGCGTCACCCTTGTCCCCCCAAACACCATACGGCAGCCGCAGGAAGTGCAGGTCCAGGTCTGCCCCGTCCTCATCACCCACCACAGGATCCTCAGGAGTCGTCCAAATCAACTGCACGTGAAGCTTCTCATTGGGTCTCGCCACCGCTTGCACACAATCTCTGTTGCAACTCCTCGTCCCTTGCGCGTCGATGACCTCCAGACAGACCTCATAATCCCCTGCAAGATCCAGGAATACACGGGCAGCCCCCTGACCAAGGTCCTCGAGAGCAGTGCTGGAGCCCGCAGGGCGGCGGCTGAGCTCCCAATTATATTGGACTATCTCTGATTCAGGGTCGAAACTGCGCGTACCATCCAAGACCAAAGTGTCCAGCGGGATGGCGGCGACCTGCTCCGAGAGCTGCCCCGAACCCAAGACCCGACCCAGGGCCTCTGCAGTGGGGCAGCGGTCGGAACCCGCCGTGGCGAGCACCTCCAGAGTGAGCTGCGGTCGCAGCGGGTCGTTGCTGAGCACCGCAAACTCGGCAACGTCGGAGCCCTCATCCAGCGGCGAGTAGAGCAGCTCGAAGGAAAGCTCCTCGTCTGGGGTCAGCTCGCGCCCACTCAATGCGCTCGGTTCGGAAACGAAGAGCTCCGTGCTGTTGCCGCTGAGCTGAGTGATGCCCTCGAGACGCAGCGGCACCGAGCCGCAGCTCTTGATGAAGACCACGTGACTGCGAACTTCGCCGATCGCCACCGCGGGAAAGAACTCGACACTCCGCTCCGAGAGCTGGATGCAAGGGGTCGAGCTGTTCGCGCGAAGCGGCAGGGCGTAGCTCGGGTCGATGGGATCGTTGCTATCGATGAGCAGGCTGCCTTCATCTTCGCCGCTCGTCTTCGGCTCGTAGCGAAGGCTCAGCGTCAGCGAGGAGCTGTTGTCGGCGATGGTGTAGGGCAGCTCGACGCCAGCAGGAAGCTCGACAGTGAAATCACTGGAGGCATCCAGAACGATGCGCTCGAGCTCGAGCGGGAGCTGGCCAATGTTGCTGATCGAAACCTCGCGGCTGACCTGCGCGTCCCGACCGACTTGGCCAAAGTCCAAGCCCTCCAAGCGCGATGGGGTGACCTGGATGCGCGGGATGATCTGCTGGCTGAGTACAGGAAGTCGCAAGCTGGGGCGCACCCGATCATTACTGGCAATGACAATCTCACCGTTGGCGATGGGCGAGCTTGGCGTGGGGCGGAAGACGACCTCGAAGCGGTAGACCGCCCCGGCCCCCAGCTCGATGCCTTCAGGCTTGCGGGACCAGTCCAGCGTGACACTCTCTGGTCCTTCCCAAGTCACGCTGTTGAGGCGTAGCGCGGCTTCCCCTTCGTTGGTGATGGCGACCTCCTTGCGGGCTTCTTCGCCAAAGGAGACCTGGGCGAAGCTGACCTGATCGCGAGGGAAAGTCTGGATGCTGGCGTCGACGCGCTGGACGAGGTCGTCGTCGCAGCCTATCGCGACCAGAAGAAGAGTGCTGAACAGCAGCAAGACCCGAAGCACACCTTGTGGACGCGCCATATCGCTGCTGTCTTGGGTGAAAGTGAGCACGAGCCGTCCTTCGCTCCTGCGGTGCACCAAGGAAGCGCGTCACCCGCGGCGTGCCTTCGTCGCTGGCTTCCCTGTTTCGCACGCGGTCGATGGCGCTTCGCTGAGCTCCCCATCGCTCGCTCAGAACGAGCAATCAGCGCGAAACGCGAGATCAATGCTAACGCATGGCCGTCGCCAATCAAGGTGTCGCTCGCTGCGACGAGTCCTGATAGGCCCGCGGAGCAGCAGGTCTGCACGGCGCGACGCTCTTTGCTGCTAGCCGATCATCTCGACCACCGCCGCTTCGATGGCTTTAGGGTTGGCGCCTACGATGCGCGCGGCTTCCTTGCCCGACTTGAAGCCAATCAGGGTGGGGAT
>JAVFAO010000021.1:0-33002 GCA_034002465.1 Myxococcota bacterium | reverse complement strand
CTTTCAAACTTGGCATGTTGCGCTCGTTTCTCTGGGACACGGCGCGCAGCGGGCGCGCTTGAAGTCAGGACCCTCTGGATGCAGGTGCTCAGCGAACATGGCCTGCCGGAGCCAACGCAAACCTTGGCTCAGAGCTTCGGATCGAATTCTTGTTGATTGGGCGCTTGGCCCGTTCCCACGACTTCTTGTCGGCGGGATTGCCGTTTCCCCTTTGTTTTCATGCAATTTCCTTCAGAGTCAGGGCAAACTTCTGCTTGAACGCATCGAGAGCACGATTGAGATCCTGTTTGAGCCCGTCGTCAAGGCGCTTCTTGACCCTGATGGCGTCGAGCAGCGCGACGTGCTCGCCTTCGAAGAACTGATAGAGCTCACGCTCGTAGCGCCGCAAGACGGAGACTGAATAGTCTCGCAAGTAGCCAGCGGTTGCGGCGTAGATGATGAGCACCTGTTTCTCGACGGGCAATGGCTGGTACTGCCCCTGCTTGAGGATCTCTGTGAGGCGCTCACCGCGAGCCAGCAGCGCTTGGGTAAGTTTGTCGAGGTCGGAGCCAAACTGCGCGAAGGCCGCCATCTCTCGGAACTGCGCCAGATCCAGTTTCAGGCTACCCGCCACCTGGCGCATGGCGCGAAGCTGCGCAGAGCCGCCGACGCGGCTGACCGAGATACCCACGTTCACGGCTGGACGCACGCCCGCGTAGAAGAGGTCGGTCTCGAGGAAGATCTGGCCGTCGGTGATGGAGATCACGTTGGTGGGGATGTAGGCGGAGACGTCACCGGCTTGGGTTTCGATGATCGGCAGGGCCGTGAGGGAACCGCCGCTGAGGGGGTGCTGTCGCAGCTCGAAGTCCTCGCCCAGCTCCTCGACCTTCTTCTCGGCCTGCTCCTTGCCCATCTTTCCAGGGTAGAGCTTGGCATCGTAGCCGCGCTGGGTGTCAGCGGGCTCGCCTTTGCGGACGACGAGCCAGTCCTCGCGCATCTTGGCGGCGCGCTCAAGCAGTCGACTGTGCAGGTAGAAGACGTCGCCAGGATACGCCTCGCGGCCCGGCGGTCGGCGCAACAACAAGGCGAGCTGGCGGTACGCGACGGCGTGCTTGGAGAGATCATCGTAGATGATGAGCGCGTGCCGACCGCTGTCTCGGAAGTACTCACCAATGGTACATCCAGAATACGGGGCGAGAAACTGCAGGGGTGCCATCTCGCTGGCGCTCGCGGCCACGATGGTGGTGTATTCCATCGCGCCGTGTTTGCGCAGAGTGTCGGCGACCTGGGCGACGGTCGACTGCTTCTGGCCAATGGCCACGTAAATACAGAAGACATCGCCGCCTTTCTGGTTGATGATGGTGTCGACGGCGATGGCGGTTTTGCCAGTCTGGCGGTCACCAATGATGAGCTCACGCTGCCCGCGACCGATGGGGATCAGGGCGTCGAGCGCTTTGATTCCCGTTTGCAGCGGTTCATACACGCTCTGTCGGGAGATGATGCCGGGGGCTTTCAGCTCGACCTGACGAAAGGTCTTCGTCTTCAGCGGACCAAGCCCGTCGATGGGCACACCGAGCGCGTTGACCACACGGCCCACCAAGTCGAGCCCCACGGGGACCTCGGCGATGCGGGCGCTGCGCTTGACCCAATCGCCCTCCTTGATGGACTCGGCGTCACCGAGCAGCGCAACGCCGACGTTGTCCTCTTCGAGGTTCAGGACCAAGCCCTTGACATCGTTGGGGAAGTCCAGCAATTCGCCAGCCATCGCCTGCTCGAGCCCATAGACGCGAGCGATACCGTCACCCACGGCGAGCACCGTCCCGGTCTCATTGACCTCCACGCGCTTGTCGTAGTTTTCGACCTGGGCACGGATGATTTGACTGATTTCCTCGATGTTGATCGCCATCGAACGCTGTCCTCCTCAGGGCGCCGGGCGCCCAACAAACAAGCAATGCTCGCTTCACTCTCTCTGAAGTTTCGCGCTCTCCCGCGGCTGCCTGCACATCCAATGCGCACGTTCAGACGCCGACTCGAGGCTGGCTTCATTTGCATCCACGATTTCGTTCGCTTCACTCGCTCTCAGTGCGTACACCTGCGGCAGTCCTGGACAAGAGCTGCTCTTCGAGACGCCCGAGCTGCCCGCGCAGACTGCCATCGAACATCAGCCCCTCGACCTGAACGTGAAACCCTGCCAATAGCTCTGGATCCAACCGCTGCTCCAGGATCACCTCGCGCCCCAAACGGCGGGAAAGTGCCTTGCTCAGCCGCTCGAAGTGCTGCGCGCTCAACGGCGCCGCTGAGCGCAGCACACCGCGCACACGACCTGCACGACGATCACAAGCACGTCGATAGGCCTCATCAATACGCGGCAACAACCGGATGCGCCCACGATCGACCAACAAACGAAGAAAATTCGACAACATGGGGTGGTAGCCCAGACGCGCCAAGAGCGCGTCTTGCGCGCGCTTGCGCTCCGACATGGGCAGCGCAGGGTTGGCGAGCACCGTCGAGAGCTCCAGGCTGCCCCGGAAGAGCCCACAGAAGTCGCTCAGCTCCTTGCCAATGCTATCGATCTTCTGCAGCTCCGCAGCAATGTCGAGCAGCGCTGTCGCATACCTCTGCGCAACCAGATCGGACTGCAACATGACCTACTCCGTTAGCTTTGCGACGCAGAGAGCGCCTCGATCTGCTCGATACTCTGCTCCACCACTCGAGCCTGACGCGAGGGCTGCATCTGCTCGCGCAGCGCTGCCTCAGCGAGCCGTAGCGCGCGCCGAGCAAGCTCCTCCTCGAGCTCGGCGCTCGCTCTCGAGCGCTCGCTCGCCGCTGCCATCTCAGCGTCCTCTCGAATACGGCGAGCCTGCTGCTCTGCCGACTCGATGATGCGGGCCTTCTCCGCCTCCCCGGCACGACGGTAGTCCTCGAGGAGGCGCTCACGTCGCTGCTCGAAGTCCTTCATCTGCGCTTCGATTTCATTCAAGCGCTGCTGCGCCCGCTCACGCAGCTCGGCGCTCTCCTTCATCTGCTTCTCGAGCTGCTGCTGTCGATGCTCCAAGAAGGCCGAAATCCTGGGCCCCCCAAAGCGAAACAACAGAAAGAGCAGGATGGCGAAGTTGATGATGGCACCCAAGAACTGCAGGTACCAAGGCCAGCTACTCGCGCCCCCATCAGAGGCCCAAGCCACGCCAGGAAGCACTACGATCGCCACCCCCACCCATCCGGAAACCAGCGCGCGCTTTCTCATGGTGCCTCACTCAGACGGGCAAGAGCTTCTCGACGATGTGCTTGGACAACGCTCGCGCACCTTCATCGAGGCGAGCATGCTCGCGGCTGCGCTCCTGAGCCACGCTCGCCCGCGCCTGCTCGAGCTCACGGCTCGCACTCGACTTGGCCTCCTGCAGACTCTGCTGCGCATGCTCGCTGCCTTCCTTCATCAACGTTGCCCGCAACGCCGCCGCCTCGGCTTCTGCCTCGGCGAGCTGGGCTTGATAGCGCGTCAGCAGCGCATCGCGGCGTGAGTCGAGCTCGCTGGCCTGCTCGCGTGCGCCTTGCGTCAAAGCCTCGCGCTCGCGGCGAGCCGCCAGGTAGGGCCGCACCAACTTCACCCGAACCAACATCCAGAGTCCCAAAAAGAGCGCCATCTGGATGAGCAAAGTGAGGTCGAGGTCGAGCTTTGGAGCGCCCACCGCCAGTGCTTCGAATGCCATGTCCACCCGCCAGCCTCCCGTCTCGACGCAGCCGAGCGCAGACCCACGTCTGCCGCGGAAGGGCTAACACCGGGTCGAGAGGGTGTCAAGCGTGTGGCCCTGCGGCAGCACCGTGAGTCCTTGAAATAACTGACGATCATTTATTGAGGCCGCGCACGGAGGCTCCTCATTATTGGTACCCTCCACCACGTTGCTCCTGGGAACTTGGGGGAACAGGCCAAGCGCCCAATCGACAAGAACTCGTGGGAACAGACCAAGCGCCCAATCGACAAGAACTTGTGGGGAACAGACCAAGAGCCCAATCGACAAGAAGTCGAAGCCAGGAGGCGGAGACTCGCTGCGAAGGCAGCCCGAAGGGTGCGTGCCAGGGATGGCACGCAACAAGTCCAAGCTTGCGCTCTCCTCCTCCTCCATGCAAAGCTGATACTCGAGCAAAGCGAGTCTCGAGCAAAGCGAGTCTCGTCGGCGGCTGGACCTGCATCCGATACGCGGACGACGCCACGAGAGGCTCGCGAGGGTAAGCTCAGCCCTCGACGTGGAGCGCAGACATGTCCCAACAACCCCCGCAAGAGCCCCCTGAGACACCTCCAGCCGACACCGAATCAGCACGCCACCTCGAGGCTCCGGAAGACGGCGGCGGCCGTGTGCTTCCCTTCAGTCCGAGCCTCGAACTCACCACCCCGCAGGAACACTGTGGCACTTGCCCTAGCGATGACTCCGAATCGACCGAAGAAGACGATGTTGAGGAGCCTCGAAAGATCATCCACGCCGATTTCTCACGGCGAGATGAAGGCACGGTGCGCGAAGCACTCCAAGAAGAGCAGGAGGCGACCATCCTCACCTTGCCCGGCGCCGAAGCGACGCCGGTCCAGCTGCATCTGGGCACACTCCTGCAGGACCATCTGCAGCGCTACGCTCACGAACACAAGCTGACACAGCAGCAAACCCTGGTCATCGACGAGGCCTTCATCCTGCAACATGGCAAGGCTTTCCTCGACAGCTTCGTGCAGCGCCTGCCCCAGATACTTGACAGCGAGCAGCCAGACTTAGCGCCCTCTGCCAACGACGAAGCGCCGGAAGCTGTCGAAGACGACGGCTGCTGGGGAGACGTCCTTGCGCCTCCAGAAGACGTCGTGCTCCCCTTTCCGGGTCCCACGGCTCCTCTTCAGGTGCGCCTCGAGCTCTCCTCCCTCATTGGCATGGCGGTCAAGAAGCTGCTCGAACCCCTGGCGCAACGGCTCATCCCAAACCCCAGCGCTGCTGCTCCACTGGATGAAAGCGCGCGAGAGCTCGACAACGAGCCTGACCCGAGCAAGCCGGAACCCCACGACTGAGCCCCCCTCAGCTCCGAACTCGAGCCCACGCGTCGACACTGCTTCCCAGCGTTGCGCCACCGAAAGGCATGACATCGCCTGCCGAGACGAGTATCCTGCGTGCCGCCCCTTGCGAGGGCCAGGAACGAGGGAGATATTGCATGGGACGCTACTCGCGAAATCGACAGCTTCAACAAAAGAAAAACGCCAAGAACACTGAAGAGCGCGAGCCGCGCTCCAGCACTGCCGACGAGCAACCCAGCGGCAGCCTCATGTCCATGCGCTCTGGTTTCCGCAACATGGCGGGCACCGAGAACTCCCCCGGCAAGAAGAGCGTCTGGTCGATTGTCGGCTACGTGCTTCTCGTTCTCGTGCTGATCGCCTTCGTCTGGAGCTTCGTGGGCCGCTGAGCCTTACCGCCTCCCTCCACGTCCTCCACCCCCGACAAGCATGTCCACCCCAGAATCCATCAGGCTGCCACCGCACAGCGTCGAAGCCGAAGAGTCGGTGCTCGGCAGCATCTTGGTCGACAAGGAGGCCCTCGACCTGGTGATGGATCTGATCACGCCCGAGGACTTCTACCGCGAGGTCCATCGCCGCGTCTACACCGCCATGCTGGAGCTGCGCGCCGCCGATGAGGCCGTGGACATCACCACCCTCGCCGCACGCCTGCACCACAGCAAACAGCTCGAACAGAGCGGTGGCGTGCACTTCCTCATCGAGCTCTCCAACCGCGTCCCCTCGGCCACCAACGTCAAATCCTACGCACAGTTGGTCCGCGACAACGCCATCCTGCGGCGCTTCATCGAGCTCAGCACCGAGGCCAGTGAGCAGGCCTACACCGTCGTCGAGAAGGTCGCCGACTTCGTCGATGAGCACAGCCAACAGCTCTTCTCGCTCTCCCGACAAGAATCACGCGCACCCTACTACTCCATGCGCGAGGTGGTGCAGTCCACCTTCCACCACATCGAGAGCCTCTACGACCGCAAACAAAAAATCACCGGCGTCCCCTCGGGCTTCCTCGACCTCGACGAGATGAGCTCCGGCTTCCAGCCAGGCGATCTCGTCATCCTCGCCGCCCGCCCCTCCATGGGCAAGACCGCGCTGGCCCTCAATTTCCTGGCCAACGCCTCGATCGATGCCCAGGTCCCGTCCATCTTCTTCAGCCTCGAGATGAGCAAGGAGCAGCTCGCCACACGCCTGCTCTGCGCCCGCTCCCGCATCGACGCCTCGCGTATCCGAGAAGGTGCC
The DNA here is from genome assembly GCA_034002465.1 of Myxococcota bacterium. GTDB lineage: Bacteria > Myxococcota_A > Bradymonadia > UBA4248 > JAVFAO01 > JAVFAO01. Next base: position 26,752 of record JAVFAO010000021.1, on the reverse strand, counting down.
CTGGTCGAGGCCGAATGGGGACGGCTCATCGAAGGCGTGGGGCTGCTCTCCCAGGCCCCCATCTTCATCGACGACACCGCCGCGCTGCCCGTCATGAAGATGCAAGCCAAGGCGCGCCGCCTCAAGGCGGAGCACAACATCGGCCTGATCGTCGTCGACTACCTACAGTTGATGAAAGGCGATGAGAAGTCCGCCTCCCGCGAGCAGATGATCAGCGACATCTCGCGCAACCTCAAGGCCATCGCCAAGGAACTCGAGCTGCCAGTGATCGCCCTCAGCCAGCTCAACCGCGGCGTCGACAGCCGCACCGACAAGCGGCCCATGCTCAGCGACCTGCGCGAATCAGGCGCCATCGAGCAGGACGCCGACCTCATCATGTTCATCTACCGCGACGAGGTTTATAATAAGGACACCCAAGCCAAGGGTATCGCCGAGGTCATCGTCGCCAAGCAACGTAACGGGCCGATTGGCAAAGTGAATCTCAAGTGGTTCGGCCAGTTCACCCTCTTCGAGAACCTGGCCAAAGGCTATGAAAACGGGCCCTTCTGAAACAGACGCCGCTGCCACACCAGCGGCTTCTTCGATGACTTCACTCGAAGCCTCCCAGGCGGGTCGCAGCAAAGCCGCACGCTTCGTCCTGCTCGGCGCCGGGGTCTTTGCCCTGGCCGCCTTCCTGTGGATGCCGCTGCTCGATGGCAGAGCCTTCTTTCATTCGATCGTCGAACCGGCCTGGGGCACAGCCGCGCTGAGCCAGAGCAGCAAGCATGAGGCGCTGCTCGACGCCCTCGGGATGCGGGTGGTCGACGGGCAGTTCCGGAGCGACGACAGCATGCTCAGCCCGTTGCGCAGCCTGCAAGCGGGCCTGCTGTTGGCCAAGGAGGCTGAGCAGCTCGACGAGCTGCGGCGCGAGACCCTGCTCTTCTCACGCTTCGTCGCGCTCAGCTCGGGGGTCTTTGCGTTGCTCTCAGTGTTGTGCTTCGTCTTTGCCCTCTCGCCCTGGCCTGGGGTGGGCTCCTGGCTGGGCATGGTGGTGCCGGGAGCCTGCGCGCTGCTGCTGCTCGCCTCCCATTTGCTGGGCTTGGGCTTCGACTTGCTGATGGACACCGCCTTCTTCAGCACGGCGAGCCACCCGTTGAGCGCGCTCTTGGTGCTGTCGATGGGTGTTGGGACAGCGCTGCCGATCAAGCGCAGCAATGCCTTCATCACCGTCTTCGGGACGCTCTTCTCGTTTATTTTGAGTGCCTTGACCAGTGCGCTGTGGCTCTCGTGGGGCATCTGAGCGCCGGGCACCGAGTTTGACGAGATGCCTGAGCGGGGGGTGGCGAGAGTTTGCGCAAAAAATTAGGTCCGCACTGACATCCTCGCGAGACACATAGGTTTCGAGGGATGATCACCGCGTCTGTGTTGGACTTGCTGCTTGTCGAGAGGGGTGATTTGCGCTAAACAGACAGGTCTGCCGAACGACGCTCGGCGGTCGAGGAACGGAGCGTCGTCGCCTGGGACAAGTTCAGAGATTCGCGTGTGCGTCTATCGCCGACAAGGGCCGATAGTGCCCTACTCTTGTCTCGCAGACCCGCTGTTTTCTTGGCTGTGCTTGGCTATCAAAGCTTGACCAGAAGCCCAGGTCTGTTAGCCTGCTGAGCAGATTTTGGGGCGCCGAGCAGAAGACTCGGCAGCGAGGCATGAATCTCACTGCCAAGGTCTTGTTGCGTCCAGTTTAGACTGATGATGATGAGGCTTTGCTGCTGAATGGGTGGATTGCGCGTAGATGAGGCTTCTCTGCCTGGCGTCATAAGTGCGTGTAATAGTTTGAAAGCTCGCGAGGCGAGGCACGAGCAGGGTCTCGCGGGAGCGAGCGATCATTCAAGGGAAGGGTTCATGAGCTCTTGGCAGGACATCTTCGATCGACTCAGGGATCGCGTCCGGCCCCAGACCTTCAACATCTGGTTCCAGCCGATGAAATGCGTCGCCCTCGACGAGCGACAGATCGTGCTGGAGGTGCCCAACGAACACTACCGCAACTGGATCACCGAGCACTTCCTCGGCGAGCTGCACTCGGTGGTCAGCGACAGCCTGGGGAGTGGCCGCCAGATCAAGGTGGTCGCCGAGCGCTTGGAGTCCCAGGCCCCGACCCAAGGGCAGCTACCGCTGCTTGCAGAGTCCGAAGAAGAGCAGAGCCCGCGCCCCGCAGCAGCGAACGAAGTTCAGACTCAGATCAATCCAGAATACACGCTCGACGCCTTCGTCGTTGGACCATCGAATGAATTCGCCCATGCGGCTGCACGCGCAGTGGCAGAACGACTGGCCGACGCCTACAACCCCCTCTTCATCTATGGCGGCGTGGGCCTGGGCAAGACCCACCTCATGCACGCCATCGGCAATGCCGTCAGCCTCAAGCACGACGCGCGCGTGCTCTATCTGAGCAGCGAGCAGTTCACCAACGACCTGATCTATTGCATCGAGCACAAGGAGATGACCGCCTTCCGCGAGCGCTACCGCGCGCAGTGCGATGTGCTGCTCATCGACGACATCCAGTTCATTGCCGGCAAAGAGCGCACCCAGGACGAGTTCTTCCACACCTTCAACCACTTGTTCAACAACAAGAAGCAGATCGTCCTCACCAGCGACAAGACGCCCCAAGAGATCCCCAAGCTCGAAGAGCGCCTGCAGAGTCGCTTCATGTGCGGGCTGCTCGCCGACATCCAGAAGCCCGAGCTCGAAACCCGCGTCGCCATCCTCAAGCGCAAAGCCGCCAGAGAGGGCATCGTGCTGCCCGACGAAGTGGGGCTCTACCTCGCCAGCCACACCGACTCCAACATCCGTGAGCTCGAAGGACTGCTCAAGCGCGTTGCCGCCAAGGCCCGGCTCAACGGTGTGCGCCTCGATCTGGACTCGGCTCGCTTCTTCGTCGAACCTCTGCTGCGTCAGCGCTCGGCCAACCTCACCCCAGAGCGCATCGTCAAGCTGGTTTCCAACTTCTACAACGTCCGGGTCGACGACATGCTGCGACGCGGACGCTCCAAACAGATTGCGCTGGCTCGGCAGGTTGCCATGTACCTCGCCCGCAAGCATACAGATCTGAGCTACCCCGACCTCGGGCGCTTCTTCGGCAAGGATCACACCACCGTGCTCAGCGCCTTCCAAAAGTTCGAGAAGCTCGCCGAGAGCCACCAAGGCCTGCGCTCCGAGCTCGATGCGCTCGAGCGAAACATCCACGCATAGTGGATTTCAACAAATGAGAATGCGACTTCGGCCATCTGATTGATGGCAGTTGGCCATTGATGCGGAATACTGTACGGACCGTGCTCATGGCTCCGTCAAGAAGGACTGCCCGCTGCCAGTCCTTGGACTTCGGGCGCTTGTCGCAGTGACACAGGCGCCGCGCCTCTACACCCTTGGCCGCTCCCCGAAGAGCCCCACGTGCTGACTTGCACCTGTGCGCCTGACGAGCTACACAGTGCGACGGCAAGTCTCGAATGACTCGCCCTGCCTTTGCGATGGACGCGAGGGCGTGACAGCAAACGGTGAGCAGGCCATGAATGCGGTTGCGAATCCTTCTACTTTCCTCGACACCGGCCTCCAGCTCTTCTCTGGAAAGCCTTTCCTCGTCGCTGACATGAGCCCTGCCACGGTGCAGTTTGGGCGAAAGGAGATCGAGCTCGCCCTGTGGGAGATGCCGGGTCTGGCCGCGCTGCGTGAGCAGTACGCGGGCCAAAAGCCCCTCGCTGGTGCGCGTATCTCCGGTTCGCTGCACATGACCATCCAGACCGCCGTGCTCATCGAAACCCTCGTCGAGCTGGGAGCGACGGTGCGCTGGGCCTCCTGCAACATCTTCTCGACCCAAGATCACGCCGCAGCCGCAGTGGTCGCAGGACCTGAGGGAAGCGCCGCAGAGCCCCGTGGCGTCCCGGTTTTCGCGTGGAAAGGCGAGAGCCTGAGTGAGTACTGGTGGTGCACCCTGCAGGCCCTGCTGCACGACGGTGAGCAAGCGCCAACGCTGATCGTCGACGACGGCGGCGACGCAACCCTGCTCGTGCACCTCGGTTATGAATACGAGCAGAAGGGCGCCATCCCCGCGCCCGAGACAGCCGACAACGACGAATTCCGCGTCGTCCTCGAGCTCCTCCACGCGGTGCGCGCCGAGCGCGGCGAGAAGTTCTGGAGCGGCTTCGCACCCACCATCCGCGGCGTCTCCGAAGAGACCACCACTGGCGTGCATCGTCTCTATCAGCGCGTCGAGCAGGGCACTCTCTTGTTCCCGGCCATCAACGTCAACGACTCGGTCACCAAGAGCAAATTCGACAACCTCTACGGCTGCCGACACTCCCTGGTCGACGCTGTCATGCGCGCCACCGACCTCATGCTCAGCGGCAAACTCGCCTTGGTCTGTGGCTTTGGCGACGTGGGCAAGGGCTCGGTGCAGTCCCTGCGCGGCCAGCAGGCGCGCGTCGCGGTCACCGAAATCGACCCCATCTGCGCGCTCCAAGCCTGCATGCTCGGCCTCGACGTGATCACCGTAGAGGACGCCCTCGACCGCGGCTTCGATCTGTACTGCACCGCGACGGGCTGCCGCGATGTCATCACCGTCGAGCACATGGCGCGGATGAAGCACAACGCCGTGGTCTGCAACATCGGCCACTTCGATCACGAGATCGACATGGCTGGGCTCGAGCGCTGGCGCGTCGAGGGCAAAGTCGAGAAGCTCGAGATCAAGCCCCAGGTGCACGAGTGGCGCTTCCTCCAGAGCACGCACGGCCCCAACCAAGGTCCGCACTCCATCATCATGCTCGCCGAAGGCCGCCTGGTGAACCTCGGCTGCGCGACGGGTCACCCCAGCTTCGTGATGTCGAACTCCTTCACCAACCAGACCCTCGCCCAGCTCGAGCTGCACCAAAACGCCGAGTCCTACGGCAAGACCGTGGCCGTGCTGCCCAAACACCTCGATGAGATGGTAGCCAAGCTGCACCTCGGCAAGTTCGGTGTCAAACTCACCGAGCTCAACGAGGAACAGGCCGAATACCTTGGCATTCCTGCACAGGGCCCGTTCAAGCCCGATCACTATCGCTACTGAGCGACAGAGCGCCTGCAGGCGGGCCAGAACGCCCGCCCAAGCGCAGAATCTCTACAGACAGGGAGGCAGCTCATGGCCTACCTCGAGCGCAACGGTCGACGACTTCACTTCGAGCTCGACGGCAGCCAGGGCTCGCCCGTGTTGATGCTCATGGGCTTCGGCATGAGCATCAAGGGTTGGCTGCGGCAGCGCCCAGCCTTGGCATCGAGCCACCGCCTCGTCCTCTTGGACAATGCAGGCATTGGCGGCAGCGACCCACCCCCGCGTCGGCGCTGGAGCATGAGGGACATGGCAGCCGACGCCTTGACCTTGGTCGACGCCCTCGAGCTGCCTTCGGTCCATGTCGTGGGCGTTTCGATGGGCGGCATGATCGCGCAGCAACTCGCCCTCGACGCGCCTGAGCGCGTGCGCTCGCTGTCCCTCGTCGTCACCCACCCTGGGGGACGCTTCTTGCTCCCTCCGTTGCGCGGTCTGCGCCTCTTTGCACAGCTCAACTTCTTGCCGATTGGGCGCTTGGCCCGTTCCCCCAAGTTGTCGAACTCGCCCGACGGGGCCAAGCCTGTCGACACGCTGCTCGAGCTGCTCTTCCCGATGCCCTACATCGAGAGCCGACGCGAAGAGCTGCAACGTCTCTTCTCCTACCCCCCGAGCCCGGCTGCGACCCGCCTCTCGCAACTCTGGGCGGTGCTCGCTCATCAACCTGGCGCGCGGCTCAGCCTACTCAGCGCAATCCCAAGCCTGGTGGTGGGTGCGGCCAAGGATGTGCTCATCGAGCCCAAGGCGAGCGAGGTCTTGGCCAGCCGGATCAACGCGCAGCGCTTCGTGCTGATGCCGCAGGCTGGGCACGGCGTGATGTTTCAATGCCACGAGGCGCTCAACCGGCACCTGCTCGAGCATTTCGCCGAGACGGACGCCACTCAACAAGCCCGCTGATTGGAGCGCAGAACAGCAAGCCTTTCTCGCTCGAGCGGCCGCTGTTATGCTGCTGCATCGCAGAGGCCTGCGGTAGCGCAAGGAGGACGAGTGGTGAGCAGAACTGGCACAAGACGTTGCTCTATAGAAGCGAAGGCCGTGGGCCTGTCGAGCGTAGCGTGCGCATTCACCCTGCTGTGGATCGGCGGCTGCACGGCGTTCAGCGACCCAGACTCCTTTGCATCGCTGGGGGAACTCTGCAAAAGCTATTGTGATGTTGCTGTCAAGGCCTGTGGTCAGGATGAGGACACGTGCAGCGCAGAGTGCAAGAAACTGGCGATGGGTCGTCTCGGCGACAGCATCGGCGACTCCGCGGCGTGCAGAGCAGGCTACGCAGAGAAGGCCGACCCCCACACGCTGGCCTGCGAGGGGGCTCGACTCGACGCGCCGCTGGCCTGCAACCGCCGCGAAAGCAGTCGCTGCGAAGCGTATTGCCTGTGGAAGGCCCTCAACTGTCCGCTCACCGACGCGCTGCCGGACTGCATTTCGGACTGCGAGGCCTTGCGTTTGGCCGGAGAAGCCACGAGTTTGGACTGTGCCATCGAGGCTGCGCGGGCGGGTGAATGCGTGTCGGCCTCACTGGAGGCGTGTTCACGCTGAAGGAAGCGTGCGTTCGATAGGAGGAGCCAAGGATGAGTCAGGAGATTACTTTTTTCGGGCATTTTTGCTTGGGCTTACGCCTCGACGAGCATTTCCTGCTGGTGGACCCCTTCTTCGAGGGTAACCCCGCGGCGAGCGTCGACCCCTATGGCTTCGAGAAGGTGGATTACATTCTGGTGACGCACGGTCATGGAGACCATGTCGGCGACACGATGGGTCTGGCCAAGCATTACGGCGCGACGGTGGTGTCGAACTTCGAGATCATCAATTGGCTGCAGGCCCGAGGCGTGGAGAAGGCGCACGCGCAGCACATCGGGGGCAGCCATCGGCACGCATTCGGGGATTTGAAGCTGACGATCGCCCACCACGGCTCGTCGATGCCAGACGGTTCGTATGGTGGACAGCCGGCGGGTTTGCTGATTCGCAGCCTCTCGGGGAAGCGCATTTACATCTCGGGCGACACCGGTCTGTTTTACGACATGAAGCTGATAGGCGAAGAGTCGTTGGACCTCGCGGTGCTGCCGATTGGCGACAACTTCACGATGGGTCCCGACGATGCGTTTCGTGCGCTGAAGCTCTTGCAGCCGAAGCGCGCGATTCCCGTGCACTATGACACCTGGTCGTTGATTGGGGCGGACGCGGCGGCATGGGCGCGTCGGGTACGCGAGGAGCTTGGTATCGAGGTGGATGTGCTGAAGCCAGGGGAGAAGATTCTGCTCTAACGTGGCGGTGTGTTTCGCAGTTGCTGGTGACAGCCAAACACGCTCGGCGAGAGCTGCCGCAAGCCTCAGTGCGAAGCGATGTCGCACCCTTGCGGATTGACAGTTTGGCTTTGGGCGGATAGCATCGTCGACGGCGTTCTGTGCTTCGCGTCATCGTCTGGGGCGTCCCATTGATGGTAGACGAAGGCAAAGAAAATGGCGGTCTCAGTGACCGCGGAGGGAGCAGGCATGAGCGTGACAGGTGCATCGACACGCATCGCGGCGATCGTCTTCGTGCTGCTAGCGCCGGTAACGGTGTACAGCCAGGGATTCGATTTCACGGATGAGGGTGGCGAGACGGGCGACAGCGGTTCAGGCGACAGCGGCTCCGGCGACTCGGGTGGCTTCGACTTCGGCGCGGATGGTGGCGATACCGTAGCGCCGCAGCAATACACCATCGACGAGAGCTCGCCGACGTATGCTGCGATCCTGCAAGCCGACGAGTATGCGCAGCGCTCTGGCTATTTCCAGGCGGCGTTGCTCTACCATCAGGTGTTGACCGGCACGGACGACACAGCGATGGGCTTGCGCAGCCGGGCGCTCTACGAGATGGGTCGCACGCTGTTCCAGCTTGGTCTGTTTCAGTCGGCGCTCAGCCAGTTCGATCAGATTGTGCTGCAAGGACCGACGAACGAGTACTTTTTGCCGACCCTTCAGTGGTTGGTCCTGATTTCGCGCGAGCTTCCTGGCGAGCCGGCGCGATACGAGCGAATTTACACCAACTATCTGAATTTCTTCCCCGAGCGCATCGACTTGGCGCTGCAGGCGGAGGTTGGCTATTTGATGGGCATGGCGGCGTACCAGAAGGGTTTGCTGGATGACGCCATCTTCTTCTTCGGGCATGTGGGCGCAGAGTCTGAGCTCTACGCGAAAGCGCGCTTTGTCGAGGGTGTCACCTTCGTGCGCAAGTACAACGGGCAGCAGGCCGTGGCGTCGTTCAAGGACGTGTTGCGGCACCTGGGTGAGAAGGGCGAGCTGACCCGCGAAGAAGCGCGGCTGGAAGAGTCCACCATCGCCTCGCTGGGTCGGGTGTTTTACCAGGTTGGCCACGGTCTGTGGGTGACGGGCGAGCGCGCCAAGGCGGTGAACAGCTGGAACACGGCGATCAAGTATTTTGCGACCTTCCGTCAGTCGAGCCCGATGTGGTTGCAGTCTCTCTTCGAGGCGAGCTGGACCTACTATCGCGTCGACAACTTCAACAAGGCGCTGGGCTTGTTGCACACGCTGAACAGCCCCTTCTTCAACGACCAGTACTTCCCGGAAGCGATGTTGCTGCAGGCGCAGATTTACTTTACGAACTGCCACTACGACCGGGTCATGTACATTCTCGAGGAGTACAAGGAGCAGTACCCCAAGCTCAAGGAGAAGCTTGAGAATCAGCTCACGAACCTGTTGCAGCCCGATGACGTCTATGCGTTTTTGACCAGCATCACCGAGCAGGCCTTCGATCCGGGGACGAAGCAGTTGCTGAACGCGGCGTTGCAGGACCGCGATCTTCGCCGCACCATGAACTACATCGACAAGCTCGACGAAGAGATGGAGCGCATCAAGAATTCGGAGCAGGGCTTTGCGACGCACGCCTTGGCACAGAGCCTCATTCAGGAGCTGGAGATCACCAGGGGCTTTGCGACCAACACGGCAGGTGAGAAAGCCAAGGGTCGTCTGGAGCGCGTGGTCGATGAGCTCAACCGCTTGAACAACATGGCGCTCGACATCGAAATCGAAACCACTGAGGCCTTTGGGGAGCAATTCGGTCAGGTGGAGCTGGATCCGAACGCGCTCTTGGAGTTCGAGCGCGAAATCGACGCCATCATGTCCGCCGATGACGAGCACATCTTCTGGACCTTCGATGGCGAGTATTGGCGCGACGAGTTGGGGTATTATTATTATTACATCAACTCGCGCTGCGGTCGCTGAGCGAGGTGAAGCGGCATGGCGAAGGCACGAGTGGAGCTCGTACGCAGAAAGGAGCCGAGGATGAAGCGGGTGCTTGGCATCGTGACCGTGATCGGCATGCTGATACTGTCGGCATCTGGTGTGTTTGCCCAGGACGACTTGGGCGGAAAGCAAGAGACAAAGCTGGGGAACGTCGAGCGCAAGAAGGTCGAGCGCAAGACCTTGGAGGCCGAGGAGGGCAAAGGCCCGCGCGTCGAACGCGAAGCGGAGCAAGGTGAGAACCTGCCCAAGGACAAGCTCGACGCGCAGCTCAAAGCCATCAAGCTGATTGAGAAGCGTATCGCAGGCGCCGATGAGGACGATGCGGACTACCCCGAGCTGCTCGAGCGCCAAGCGGAGATGCAGTGGCAGGTGGCGCGCTACTACGACATGGCGGCCTTTGATGCGCTGCAGGCCTCGCGCGACGCCGCAGACCGAGGGGATGCAGCGGCCGAGAAGAAGGAGTTGGAGAACAAGGCTGCTGCCGAGAAGGAAGCGCGGAGCTGGCGCGAAGAGGCGGTCAAGCAGTACGAAGCCATCGTCAAGAAGCACAAGCGCTACAAGAACATCGACAAGGTGCTCTTCTACTTGGCGTTCAACTTGATGGAGATGGGTCGCGGCGCAGACGCCAACCAATACTACGCCCGTCTGGTCCGCGAATATCCGAAGACCCCCTTCAAGCCCGAGGCCTATGTCGGCTTGGCGGAGTACACCTTCAACATCGAAGAGGACATGGAGACCGCCCTCGAGCAATACCAGCAGGCGGTGGATTCGGCGCCAGACACACCGACGGCGTCCTTCGCGATGTACAAGATGGGTTGGTGCTACTTCAACCTGGGCGAGCCCAAGAAAGCGATGGCCATGTTCGAGGAGGTGGTGCGCATCTCCGAGAAGCAACAGGGCCGTATCCAGATGCGCAAAGAGGCCATCAAGGACCTGGTCAAGGCCTACAGCATGTGGCCTGAGGCGAAGGAATCTAAAGCCAAAGAGTACTTCAAGAAGTTCGCGGGCGATGAGACGGAGCTGCGGGAGATGTTGGAACGGCTTGCCCGGCTCTATGGCGAAAGCGGCGAGATCGAGAAGTCGATGAGCTTGTACACCTCGCTCATCAAGGAATACAAGCATCGCTTCGAGATCGTCGGTTACCAGATCGAAATCATGTTGAACATCGAGACCCTCAACGACCCTCAACGAACTGCCGAGGAGGTCATTCGTGCGGTGCAGCTGTTCAAGCACGCGAAAGAGAAGGACCTCGAAGGTCGAACGCCAGAGCTCGAGAAAGCGTACTACAACCTGCTCGAGGAGCACACCCGAGAGACGGCGAAGTGGTACCACATGACGGCGCAGACGACGAAAAACACCCTCTACTACGCGCTGTCCTACGAACTCTACCGGGTCTACATCGAGAACTTTCCCGAGGCCCAAGACAACTACGACATGATGTTTTATTACGCGGAGTTGCTCTACTGGAAGAGCAACTTTGCCGATGCGGCCAAGCGTTACGACCAGGTGCTTGCGATCAACGAGACTGGGGAACACACCAAGAGCGCGGCCCACGGCGCGGTACTGAGTTATGCCGAGCTGGCGAGGACCCCTTCGGATGCCTGTCCAGCCATTCCGGATCCGCCGCCCACCAAGCCAGGTGAGGAGCCCAGCTTCCCGCCGATGGAGATCCCCGACTGTCGCTCGCGCATGGTGGATGCCTGTGACCGCTACACCAGGCTGGTCTCGGAATCAGAGAACCTCGTCGACATCATGTATACGGCGGCGCGGATCTACTACGACTACAACCAGTTCGACAAGGCGATCCCTCGCTTCCACGATATCGCAGTCAAACATTCCGACCACAAGCTCGGCATGATCAGCGCCAACCTGATGCTCGACAGCTTGTACATCACCCAGGATTTCAAAGGGATGTGGCAAGCGGTGCAGGACTTCAAGGTCACTTCCCTGAATCGACCTCCCTTCAGTGAGAAGCTCGCCGAGTTCGAAGAGGGGCTCTCGTTCAAGTTCTGCAACGAGAAGGAAGAGAGCCGCGACTGGGTGTTGGCGGCCACTTGCTTCGAGGACTTCGCAGCGGCGTTCCCAAACAGCGTGTATGCCCCGCGCGCACTGTGGAACGCGAGTGTAGCCTGGGAAAACCACTCCGAAATCGGCAAGGCCATCGAGACGCGCATCAACTTGCTCAAGAGCTACAGCAGCGACGAGGACCTGGCACCGCGCGCACTCTACGCCATCGGCGGCAATTTCCACGGTATCGCCGTGTACAGTGAAGCGGCTCAGTTCTACGAAATGTTCGTCGAGAAGTACCCCAACAACCGCACGGCCTGCGTCGCCATCGACCAAAGCTCCGACGTCCCGTGCGCAATGTACGCGCTGCAGAACGCGGCTGCCTTCCGCAGCGGCTTGGGTCAGTACGAGCAAGCGGTGAAGAACTTCGACCTCTATATCAAGATGTTTCCGAAGGACAAGACCCAGATCTCCAAGCTCATGTTCAACACCGGACGCATCTACTTCGACCAGAAACTCTACGACAAGGCCATCGAACGCTACAACGACTACATCAAGGCCTACGGCAAGAGTGGCTCGCCTGGTCGCTTGGTCGCCGCACACACCGCCATCGGACGCGCCTACTGGCGCTCGAACCGTCGTGGTGCGGCTCTCAAGGAGTTCGAAAAGGCTGAGGAAATCTACCGCTCGAAGGGCACCCAAAAGTGGATGGAGAGCGCCGATGAGGCGGACAAGAAGGAAGCCGTCGAAGGCGCTGCCGAAGCGCGCTTCATGCGCGGCGAGTACATCTTCGGTCAGGCCCTCGCCGTGCAGCTCTTCGATGAATCGGTGCCAGACAAGAAAATGGAAGCGCACCTGCAGAAGCAGCTCAAGAACAAAGCGGCCTTCATGCAGGAAGCGACCCCCATCTACGTCGAGGTCATCAAGTTCGGCTCGCCTTGGTGGGGTTTGGCGGCGTTGTGCCGCCTGGGCATGATGTATCACGACATCGCCAACCAGATTCAGTTCGCGCCGGTGCCCAAACGACTGTCCGAAGAGCAAGCGCTGATCTACGAGATCATGTTGCTCGACTTTGCCGATCAGTTCGAACAACAGGCCATCACCTACTACATCACCGCGGTCGACAAAGCGGTCGAGCTGGGTTGGTTCACCCCCTACACCATGCTCGCCCAGAAGCGCCTCTTCGACCTCCGCCCGGAGGAGTACCGCTCCTCGACCGAGATCAAGGCGCAGCCCACCAAGACCTCCGTGATCTGGCACGGCACCGACATCTATGACGACGTCGAGGAGGCGGCCGGACGGAAAGCGAAGAAGAGCCGCGGCAAGATTGAGCTGGAAGACTCGGACGTCAACAAGCTCAAAGGTGAAGCCGAAGCGGCAGCGGAAGGCGCAGGAGCGAAGTGACGGCAACGGCGTGCGACGCAACGCGAAGACGAAAGTAAGCAAAGGGTTGCTACCCGAAAGCGAGCGAATGCCAGGCGAGGCGGGAATGAGGCGAGAGATGCAGCGACGAAACCTACTGAAAAGCGCGACGCTGATGCTGGCTGGCGCAGCGTTCCTGCTGGCCTGCGGACCAAGCACCACTGTGGTGAAGGACCCCGATCAAATCGGTACCAACGAAGTCGAGGAACCCAAAGTCAAAGAAGAAGCGCTCAAGCAGTTCACGCAGGCGCTCAGCTTGACGAGCAGCAACCCTCAGCAAGCCATCAAGCTGCTCAAGGACGCGGTGGACGAAGACCCCAAGTTCGGCGAAGCCTGGTACAACCTGGGCCTGCTTCAAGAGCAGATGGGGGACGCCAAGGCTGAAGAGTCCTACAAGAAGGCCATCGAAACTCGCCCGAAGATGCCCGAGGCCTACGTCAACCTCGGCATCATGTTGATCAAGAAGGGTGACAAGGCCAAGGCCAAGGAGCTCTTCGCTGCCGTCGTGGATGATGAGACCGGCTTTGACACCTTCCACGTCGAAGCCAACCTCAACTTGGGTCTGCTCCACCGCCTCAACGGCGAAGCGATCGTCGCCAAGGCCAACGAGGGGAACGAAGGCTCGGTTGATGTCGAGGGCGGTGAGTTCACCACCCGCACCTACGTGGTCCCCGAAGAGGCCAAACCCCACTTTGGTGAGGCTGTGCGGCATGTCCGCAAGGCGCTCGCTGGCGATTCGAATAACATCAATTGCTACGAGAACTTGGCTGCTATCTACTACGCCATGGACAACCTCGAGGTCGCCAAGCTCGTGTGCGAGCAGGCCATCCAAAAGCAGATCGAGCGCAACAAAGAGCTGCAGAGCGAGCTCGACGCGGGCAAGATCAGCCAAGAGACCTTCGACAAAGGCTACATCAGCGACCAAGCGATGGCACCCACCTACAACACCTTCGGACTCGTCTGGCTCGCCCGTGGCGAGGTCGCGTTGGCCTACATCAACTTCAAGAAGGCCGCCCAGCTTCGCCCCAACTTCATCGAAGCGCAGTTCAATGTCGCTGGCGTGGCGCTCAACGTCCAAGACTACAACACCGCCTTCGCAACCTACCAAGACGTGCTCAAGCTCGACCCCAACAACCGCGAGGCCAAACTCAGCCTGGCGGTGGCGGTGCGCGGGCTCGGACAGCTCGAAGAGGCGGACAAGATGTACGACGCCATGCTCAAGGAAGACGCAGCCTTCGCCCCAGCGCTCTTCAACAAGGCGATCCTCTATCAGGAATACTACCGTGACCTCAAGAAGGCCAAGGAATTGTACGAGCAGTTCATGGCCATGCCCTCCGCCACCGAGCTCGTCCCGGTGCGGGTTGCAGAAGCCAAGAAGCGCATCGAGCAGATCGAAATGATCTGGCTCGAACAGCAGAAGAGCGAAGAGGAAGCGCGCAAGATGCAGCGCGAAATGGAGAAGATGCAACGCGAAATGGAAGAAGCTCAGCGACGCCAAGAGGAGATGGAGAAGGCCAACAACCCTGACGGCTCAGCTCCCGATGGCAGCGCCCCCGATGGCAGCGCCCCCGACGCCACTCAACCCGATGCAGGAGCCACACCATGAAACGATTCACCACCGTGTGCTTTCTGGGACTCGCACTCAGCCTCTTGTTCGGATCCTTCGCGATGGCGCAAGACGCCCCGAAGGTGAAGGAAATCTCTTTCGAAGACGACACCATCGAGGGAGATCTCATGATGCCACAGTCAACCAACATCCGCGGAATGGGCGAAGATGAACTGACGAGCTTGATCAAAGCGCGAGAAGACTTCGTCGACGAGATGCTCAAATCGGTCGAAGACCTCTAAGCGCTTTTTTTGAACCCATTGGGAACTTCGTAGAGAGCGGCCTGTCGAAAGCAGCGGCGCTCGGGAAGAGAGGGCAGTAGAGTCGGTCCCGCAGCGTCGTCCAGGGACGACGGTGATACGTCGAGATGCGGAGTGGTGATATGTCAGGCGTCGGCTTGAAGTTCGATATTTACCAGGGCGAGGACTTGGTGCGGACGGTTCGCTTGGACCAGACCCCGATCAAAATCGGGCGTCTACCCTCCAACCACCTGCGCATCGATGACCCCAACGTAACCAACATCCACGCGGTCATTGAACCCACCCGTGAGGGTGGCTTTCAGGTCATCGACCTCGCGAGTCAGTCTGGCACCTTCGTCAACGGCGAGAAGGTCTACAAGCAAAAGCTCAACGCGGGTGACACCGTGCAGCTGGGGTCGACCCGAATCGTGGTCGACTTCGAAGAGACACAAGCCGCGGACGACTCCACCATGGTCAACTCCATGGTCGAGCTCAGCCGCCAGTCGCAGTCGGCTGCACACCCAGGTGCCGCGAGCGACCAAGCGGGCTCTGCGGAAGTCTTCGCTGGCGGCGGCATCCCCATGGCCGCTCCCCCGCCTGCTGGCTTCGCACCAGCACCTGCTCCTGGCTTCGCTCCAGCACCTGCTCCTGGCTTCGCACCAGCACCTGCTCCTGGCTTCGCACCAGCACCTGCTCCTGGCTTCGCACCAGCACCTGCTGGCTTCGCACCAGCGCCCGCTGGCTTCGCACCCGCACAGTCGGGATTCTCTGCGCCCTCGCCCTTCGGCGCGCCCTCGCCCTTCGGTGCAGCAGCCTCCCCCTTCGCCCCCCCGCCCAGCGCGCCCGCACCTAGCGCGAGCACCAAGCGCCGGCGAGCGGCCCGCGATCACTTCGAACGACGCTTTCTCTCCGAACGCTTTCGCGGCGGCGAGGGTGCGCTCGAAATCGCGCTCCTCTACCTCGACAATGTCTACGCAGTCGATCAGTACAAGAAGGCCGGAACCATCACCATTGGCGCGGTTGCTGGCTCGACCTACGCCGTCGAGTCGCCGTTGATTGGTCCGCAAAAAGCCTTCGCCCGCGGCTCCGGGAGCGAATGGGAAATCTTCTTCACCGAAGAGATGGAAGGCTTCCTGCTGGTCGACCCAGCCAAGCACAACGGTGTCGAAAAACTCTCCCTGAAAGACGCCATCTCGACGGGGATCGCCAAGCGTTGCGCCGAGGGCTACAGCATCTCCATCAGCGGTGCCACTCGAGCCAAGATCCAGATCGGTCAGACGGTGCTGCTCGCTCACTTCGTGTCCGTTCCTGCCGTCCCCATCTGGCTGTCTGCGGTCGGTGGTTTCACCGCCATGCTGCCTGCCGGAGGCGGTATCACTGCCTTCCTGACCCTGCTCTGCTTTGCCGGCTCACTCGGCATCCACCTCGGCTTTGCCGCGCTGGTCTGGTTCACCACCAACCGTGTCGATGACCTGCTCATCGATCAGCTCAACGCCGCATCAAAGTATGCCGACGCGCTGATCACGCCCGAGGACAAAGAGAAAGAGGAACCCGAGGAAGAAGAGGAAGATGAGGACGATGAGGCACCGCCTGATGAGGAAGAAGGCGCGAAGGCCGCTGAAGAAGAAGGCGACGTCGGTGACCCCAACGAGACTGCCACCGAGGGTAAGTTCGCCATCGAAGGCAACTCCAGCGACATGGCACTTCAGAAGGCCTACGACACCAGCGTTGCCGCAAGCTCCGGTCTGCTCGCAGCAAGCAACGAGATGAACTCCTTGCTCGGTACGGGCCTCGATGCCTCCGGCTTCGACGCGATGAGCGCCTGGGGTGAGTTCGACACCTCTGCTGCCATTGGAACCACTGCAGGTAGCTACGGTTTGGGTATGGCAGGCGCTGGCCGTGGCGGCGGCGGCTCCAATGCCGGCGGCTTCGGTATCGGACGCTTCGGGACCGCTGGTCGCGGCGGCGGCGGTGGCGGCGGCGGCGGCCGTGACTACGGCAAGGACGAAGGAGACCTTGGAAAGCGCACCGCAGGGACGCCCAAGCTCAAGCCCGGCAACGCCGACGTCTCCGGCTCCTTGGACAAACGCATCATCCAGAAGGTCGTCAATCAGCACAAGAACGAGATCAAGGGCTGCTACGAAAAGGAACTGGTCAAGGTCAAGGGTCTCGCGGGTAAGATCGCCGTGAAATGGACCATCGACGCCACCGGTGGCGTGCCGAACGCCTTCGTCGTCGAGAGCACCATGAACAACAAGAACGTCGAGAACTGCCTGGTCAAGAGCATCCAACACTGGCGCTTCCCGGCTCCCAAGAACGGCGGTATGGTCATCGTCTCCTACCCCTTCGTCTTCGAGGTCAGCGGCTCCGGCGAATAGCCAGCTTCCCCCTCGAGCCTGCTGCACGGCGCCCTCCTTGGGCGCCGTGCTCGTTTTCGGAGCCCGCGCATGAAGCCCTCAGTCGCGGACGTCGTGGCGGCTGCAAGCCCGACAGGGTTGCACGTGAAGCACACCTGCCGCATAGGCCAGGGCCGGGCTCAAGGTCGCGCGAAGCACTGAGCAGCGACCTTGGTTCTCCTTGGTGCAGAGCGCTTCGGGCTTGCTTCGCAGCGAGTCTCCCCATCCTTGGCTTCGACTTGTTGACAATGAGCGCCGGGCGGACGATCTTGGTGCGACCGCAGTGTCGGCCGTGCGCGACGCCGAGCGCTGTCCATCCTAGTCCATCCTAGTCGGGGAAAGGCGATGATGAAGCGAGCAGTGAAATGGGCCCTTCTCGTGTTGTTCGTCATGGGCTGTGACACGAGCCGGGTAGACTCGATCAACCTTACTGCCGAGGGGATGAACTTTTTCAAGTCAGGGCAGACGAGCAAAGCCATCGAAGCGTTCCGCAAGGCGATCGAGCTCGACCCCGATAATGAGAAGGCTCATTTTCGCCTGGGCATGATCTACAACGGCGCTCTGCACGACTATCTGAAGGCCATCGAGGCCTTCAAGAAGGCGGTAGAGCTGGACGCGGAGACCGGCGAGTATTGGTACTACCTTGGCTTTGCGCAATCGAGCCAGGCGAGCAAGCTGCTCAAAGAGCGCTCGATGGATGAGGCGCTGCGCTTCATGGAAGAGGCGCGTCGCTCGCTGGAGAAGGCGGTCGCGTTGGACGAGTACCACGCTGAGGCTTGGTTGCGTTTGGCACGTCTGCTCATGGACCTGGGTGAGGTTTCGCTGGCCATCGACGCCTACATGAACTGTATTCGAGCCAATCCGGTGCTTCGCACGGAAGAGGTTGGAGGAACGGCGGTCGCATACCTGGAGCTTGGGATGCTCTATGAGGAGTATTCTTTCCTCGATGAAGCGCTGCAGGTCTTGAGCAACGGAATCGCCAACAATCCCGAGGACATTCGCTTGGAGGCCGAGCTCGGTAACGTCTTCCTGGAGATGAAGCGCTACACCGAAGCGGTTCCTCACTTCGAGCGAGCGTATCTGCTGAGAGAAGAGACAGGAGCACCCGTAGAATTGGTTCTGCCCGCGCTCTATGGACAGGGGATGGCCTATGCCGAGCTCGGGAACCAGGCGATGCGTTCTCGCGACGTCCCCGAATCTCTGAAGCAGATGCAGTCCGCCAAGCACTGGCTGGCTTTGTTCGTCGCGAACGTCTCCGGAGACGCGGTTGCGCAGCGCAACGCCGCGCAGGCCCAGCTCTCCGACGTCGAGACAGCGCTGCGAGCGCTCGAAGAGGGACAGCTCCCGCAGTACATCCTCGACCAAGCCGAGATGAACGCACCAAAGGACGAGAAGTAGAGAGACTTCAGTCGCGATTCGGCTCTGCTCGCGAGCTGTGGGGTCTCGTGCGGAACCCAAAGTAAGCGAGGGCATCCTCTCGACATTCCGGAGGAACTCGAAGCCAGGAGGCGGAGAGTCGCTGCGAAGCAAGCCCGAAGGGTGCCCGCCATGGAAGGCGGGCGACAATTGCTGCTGTCGAGAGCTCGCGGCTGTCCACGTTCGGCGTCGGTCAAGCACTCAAAGCAGCCCCCCACGCGCTCTTCGCGGTTGCATGTCACAGCGCACACTCCCCCCAGTCCTCGACTGCGTTTGCTGCGAGAGCGAGCGACCACAGCGAAACACCGACAAGAACCTGGGGAACAGGCCAAGTGCCCAATCAACAAGAAGTTGGGGGGAACAGGCCAAGTGCCCAATCAACAAGAAGTTGGGGGAACAGGCCTAGCGCCCAATCGACAAGAAGTTGGGGAAACAGGCCTAGCGCCCAATCAACAAGAAGTCACGCAAGAAGCAACCGCTGCAGTTGTGTAGCTTCGCGCCAGCGTGATATAAGCTTGGCTGGTTTTTGTCGTATCAGGCTGGGCCTGCTTGGGCTCGGCGCAGCCTCGATGGCGGCTCGTAGTTTGACGTAGCATGGAACGAAGGGCGGCTTGCCGAAGGGCAAGACCACATCCGACAAGACTTTTCGAGCGAGGGCACGGGGAATGACACAGGAGCAGCTAAGCAACGCTGAGAACGGGAGTAGCAGCGACGAGTCCACCGAGCTGAGCTGGCCAGATCGTGTGGAGCAGCTGCTCGACCTCGCGCGAGAGCAGGATGGGGTGCAAGCAGCGCAGACGTACCTGTCCGCGATGCAGCTCATCGATCTGAAGAATCCCGGTGATTTTCAGATCTCAGAGGTGTGGAGCTATGCGCTGCAGCAGATTCCTGGGCAAGCGGCCTGGCTCTGGACCGAGGGCAGCCGAAGCTTGAGCCAATCTGCTGAGCTGTGGCAGCAGATTGCAGCCGCTCACCAGGGCGTCATGTCTGCGGTGGATGACGACGCCGCTCAGGTCGTAGGTGAGGCCTGGGGCTGGGTGCAGCTCTTCCGTGCAGGTGAGCTCGACGCTGGCAAAGAGCGCCTCAAACCCTACGCCGAGGCAAATCCCGAAGGCTACACGGCGCAGATGCTCGAAGCCTTGGCGGTTGCCGAGAGTGGGAACTGGCGCAAAGCCGAGATGACCCTCGACGAGAAGCTCAAGGAGAGCGGCCTCTCAGCAGAGCAGCTCAGTGAGGAGCAGGCACTCCGGGTGTCGGACTTGGCGATGGCGCTCAGCTCGGTCGACCGCGCGGTGGAGGTCATTCGCCGCGCACAGCGTGCACAGGCCGAAAGCGCCGCCCTGCGCTCGCGCATGGCCGTGATGTACCGCGACACCGCAAAGTGGAACGCCTACGTCGATGTCCTCAAGGACCTGGTGGCACGGCAGGAGCAGAAGCAAGCCAAGATTGATCTGCTCCACGAAATGATCCGCATCTACAGCGACGAGATGAAGCTGGATGCGATGGTGGTCAAGTCCTATGAGGCGCTGCTCGAGGCCGATCCTGGAAACAAGGGCGCCCTGGAGGCACTGGCCGCTGCCTACGAGAACGCACGACGTTGGCCGGATCTGGTGTCTTTGCTCGCTCAGCAGGCGAGCTCGGCGAGCACCCCGGCGGCGCGAGCCGAGATGAACCTTCGTGTCGCCAAGGTCTATCTCGAGAAGCTCTCCCGTCAGGTTGATGCCATCAAGTACTACGAGGCCGTGCTCGAGGATGCCCCCCATGAGACAGAGTCGCTCACACAGCTCAAGGAGCTGTATGAGAAGCGACGCGAATGGGAGAAGCTCATCGACATTCACCGTCGTGAAGTCGAGGCGATGACTGACCCTGTCGAGCAGGCGACGCGGCTCAAGGAGGTCGCAGACATCGCCACCTCGAAGCTGCGCAAGGCGCCAGTGGCCATCGAGATCTGGCGCGAGGTGCTGCGCTACGCCGAGACCGACCTCGAGGCGCTCAACGCACTGGAAGGCCTCTACGAACGTGAGAAGGCTTGGCCTGAGCTGGCCGAAATCTGTGAGCGCAAGGCAGCGCTGGAGGATGATCAGGCAGCTCGCAGCAAGCTTTGGCAGAAGATCGGGCTGCTCTACAGCGAGCGCATCAACGAAGCAGAGGGTGCGATTCGTGCCTGGCGCGCTGTCTTGGAGCTCGACCCGAGCCACCCGAAGGCTGCTGAGAGTCTGCGCAAGCTGCTGATCGAGACCAAGTCCTGGGACGATCTCGAGGCCTTCTATCACGAGCGCAACTCTGCCGCCGAGCTGGTGAAGTTGCTCGAGAGCTTGGCCAACACCTCCAAGGAAGCCGAGGACGTGATCGAGCTGCTCTTCCGCAGCGCTACAGTGTGGCAGGAATCCCTCGAGACACCCGAGCGAGCGGTCAAGGCGCTCGAAAAGATCTTCGAAACCGACGCCCAGAACGCTCGCGCTGCGGCGCGGCTGGTGCCGTACTACGAAGCGGCGAGTGATCACGAACAACTCGTCGCGATGCTGAAGATCCAGCACCAGAAGGAGACCGAGCTCGAGGAGCGCGTGCAGCTATCACTGCGCCTGGCCTCGCTTTGTGAGCTCGCCCTGGAGGATGCCGCCCAAGCGTACACCTGGCTGCGTTGGGTGATGACGGCGAATGCCGAATACACCCAGGCCTACGACGATTTCGAGCGAGTGGGCATTGTCGTCGGTCGCGCAGCAGACGTCGTCGCGGTCTATGAGCGCGCCATCGCGGAGCCGAGTGAAGGGCTGGACGTGCGTGAGCTGCGCTTCCGCATGGGTCAGGTCATGGCCAATGAGCTTGCCCAAGTGGACGAGGCGCTGGCCATTTTCGAGGGCATCCTCGAACACGAGCCGGACAACCTACGGGCACTGGGAGCCTTGGAGAGCATCCTCGACCGGACGGGACGCTACGATGAGTTGATCGCGGTCAACGAGCGTCGTCTGAAGCTGGCGACCGAGCCGGCGGAGGAGGCCGAAATCCTGCTCTCCGGCGCGCGAATTCACGAGATGCAGCGCGGTGATCGGGCGACGGCGATCCAGTTCTACGAGCGTGTTCGCGAGCTGGTTCCCAAGGACGAGCGCTCGCTGGTTGAGCTGCACCGACTCTACCGTGAGTCTGGAGACTCCGAAGCGCTCGCCAACGTGCTGCGCGCTCGTCTGGGTCTGCTCGAGGAGGCCTCCCAAGGTGGCCCCTTGGAACCGGAAGCGGCCATTCCGCTGTGGTATGAGCTGGGTCAGGTCGCGCAGACCGACCTCGCCGAACATGATGAAGCCGTTGAGTGCTATCGCAAGATCATCCTCGCCGAGCCCGAGCACGACGAAGCACGCAGCGCCTTGGAAGGGCTGCTGGAGAACGGCGTCGAAGGCGCAAAGATTGCGCTGATTCTCGAGCCCGTCTACGAGCTGCGCGCCGACTATGCAGCGCTCGTCGGCGTGCTGCGCGTGCAGTTCGACCACCAGCGAGAGCTTCCAGAACAGATTGATTTGCTGATTCGTATCGGGCGATTGCATCGCGACCAGCTGGGTCAACTGGACGAAGCCTTCCAGGCCCTCGCTCAAGCCCTGGAGCTGGCCCCGACGCGGCAGGACGTGCTCGAAGAGCTGGAAGCCATCACGGATCTGCTGGCCGATTGGCCGCGTCTGGTCTCAGCGCTCGAGCAGGTCGCAGCGGGAATCGACGAGCTCACCTTGCGCACCAGCTACGACCTGACGCTGGCACGCCTCTACGAACAGCAACTCGAGAGCCCAGAGCAGGCACATGAATACGGTCGCGCCGCATTGGCTCGCGGCGGAAGTGATCCCGCGGTGCTCGACACTCTCTTTGAGTTGTATACCCGCACGGAGGCTTGGAACGACCTGCTCGACGTGCTCGAGCGCAAGGTCGAGGTGGCCGCTCCCGACGTCGAGGCGCAGCGTGAGCTGAAGCTGACCATCGCCGCGGTGCTCGAGGAGAAGCTCGCTGCCAAGGATGATGCGATCCAGGTCTACCTGGGCGTGCTCCAGGATGAGCCCTCGAACGAGGCCTCGCTGGGCTCACTGGACCGACTCTACGCCGAGCTCGAGCGATGGGACGAAGCTGCAGCCAACTTCGGTCGCCGTCTCGACTTGCTCGAAGATGAGCTGGAAAAGGATGTCGTTCGCTGCAAGCTCGCCAAGGTCCTCGAGCGTCATCTGGGAGAGCCAGAACGCGCCATCGAGATCTACCGTGGTGTTCTCGAACGCGATGCCTCCAACGCCACCGCCCTCGCCGACATGGAGCAGATGCTGGAGACGGCAGAGCTCTTTGCCGCTGAGCAGATCGCCGAGATCCTGTTGCCGCTCTACGATGCCTTGGGTGATTGGGAGAAGCGCGCTTGGGTCAACGAGATGCTCTTGCGAGTGGTCGATGAGCCCTCGCGTCGGTGTGCGCTGCTGCATGAAATTGCGTCTCTCTTCGAGGAGCGGGGCCAACAGTACGAAGAGGCCTTCGTCGCCTACTCGCGCGCCCTTGCCGAAGACCCAGCCAACGAGCACTCGCTCTCGCAGCTCTACCGCTACGCTGACGCCCTGGACATCTGGGCTGAGCTGGTTGGCGTCCTGCAGAAAACCACCGATAGCATCACCGACGCCATTCTCGCCAAGGAGACGCAGGTCCGGATGGCGAAGATCTATCGAGAGAAACTCGATGATCTCGCTGGGGCCACGGCAGCCTACGAGAAGGCCGCAGATTTCGACCCCGACGACGAGTCGATCCTGGATGCGCTCGAGCTGATCTATCGTGAGCAATCGGCTTGGGAGCCCTTGACCCAAACGCTGGTCAAGAAATCTGCCCGTAGCTACGATCCCGAACCCAAGAAGCAGCTGCTCTTCCAGGCCGCGATGATCTGCGAAGAGATGCTGCAAGAGGTCGAGCGCGCCACCGATCTCTACCAAGAGATCCTGGGCATCGACCCCGACGACATCGACTCCGTCGACAGCCTCGAGCGGCTCTATACCAGCATGCAGCGCTGGAACGACTTGATGAGCATCTACAACATCAAGATCGAGCGCGCGCAGGGCGGCGAGGAGCAGAAGCAACTCTATTACGTGGTGGGCGCGCTGCAGGAGCAGCAACTCGACGACGCCTTCGGGGCCATCGAGACCTATCGAAAGGCCTTGGACATCGACCCCGAGGATGCGCAAGCGCTCGAGGCCCTCGATCGGCTCTACCTCGGCAGCGAAGACTGGATGAACCTGCTCGAGATCCTCGAGCGAGAAGAGAACGTCGCCGCTGAAGTCGAAGCCAAGCTCGCCCTTCGCTATCGCCAAGGCGATGTGTGGCACCGACACTTGAATGAGGGTTTGCGCGCGATCGAGGTCTACCACAGCGTCCTCGAAATCGACGCAGCCTACCAGCAAGCCCTCGATTCCTTGGAAGAAATCATCGCGGAAGGCGAATTTGCCGTGGACGCCGCCCGGGTTCTCGAGCCCGTCTATGACGCCCTCGCCGAATGGGACAAGCTCATCGCCGTCTACGAGGTCTTGGTCTCCCACGCCGATGATCCCGAAGAAAGAATCCGCCTGTTGATGACGATCGGCCGGGTTCGTGAGGAGATGCAGGCTCAGGTCGAGCAAGCCTTCGATGCTTACTTCCGTGCGCTGCAGGAAGATCCGCGCCGAGACAGCACCTGGGATACGCTCGAGCGCATCGCGGCCGCCTTCGATTTCTGGCCCACCCTGGTCGAACGAGGCAAAGCGCTGCTCGATGAGAGCGCCGACAGCGACAGCGCCATCGCCATCGCCAGCCGCCTCGCGACGATCAACGAACAATACCTCGAAGCCTTCATGGAAGCCGTCGCCATGTGGCAGCGTGTGGTGGAGATTGAACCCACTGAGCTGCGCGCAATCCAGGCGCTCGACCAACTCTATGAACGACAAACCATGTGGCCCGAGCTGGCCGAGACGCTGCAGCGTGAGATCGAGCTGGCCATCGAGACCGACGAGCTCATCAGGCTGCGCTATCGCCTTGGTACCATCAACGAGAACTTCCTCGAAAACGTCCCCGAGGCCATCAACTCGTACAACGAGATTCTGCTGCTGCAACCCGGACAGGAAGACGCCATCGAAGCCTTGGTGCGGATGTTCTCCGCTGGCCTCGGTCAAGTCGAAATCGGCGCCATCTTGGAGCCTTTCTACCGGGAAACCGAGCAGTGGGAGAACCTCGTGCAGGTGGGTCTGGCGCTGATCGAGCACTTCGACACCGCCACCGACCGCTACCAGAAACTGCTCGACCTCGCCGAAATCTACCTTGGCCCACTGGCCAATGCGGCAGATGGTCTGGTGATTTACGGCCGGGCTCTGATCGAACGCCCTGACGATGAGTTCGCGCTCACTCGCCTCGAGGAGCTCGCCGAGCTCACCCAGGAGTGGGGGCAAGCCGTACAGTTCCATGTGGCGGCGCTGCAGGCGACCGACGACCCTGTGGTGCAACGTGGTCTCTTGTGGCACATCGCACAGGCCTACGACCAGAAGATCGGCGATGCGACGCAGGCCGAAGAGGCCTACCGGCAGATGCTGCAGCTCGATCCCGAAGCGATGGAGGCTTGGGAAGCCCTCGACCGTATTTTCCTCGGTCAAATGCGCTGGGAAGACCTGGGCGAGGTCATCAAGAACGAAATCACCTATGCCCAAGACGACAGCCAACGCATCGCCTTCTACCTTCGTCTCGGCGAGGTCCAGAATGAGATGCTCGGCCTCTCGGACGACGCCATCGCGAGCTTCCGTGCAGTCATCGACATTGACCCCACGCAGCTTGATGCGCTCTCCGCACTCGAGCGAATCCACGAATCACGCCAGGAATGGGCGCTGCTCTTCGAGGTCCTCGGTCAACGTGCCACCGTCGCGATGGACGATGACGAGCGCGCGATGCTCTGGGCTCGAATGGCCCAGATTGCCTCGGAGCTCTTGGACCGCCGACAAGAAGCCATCGACCTCTGGTACCAAGTCATCGATGTCAAGGGCGACAACCTGCTCTCTCTGCAGAGCTTGGAGATGCTCTTCCAACTCGATGACCGCTGGGCCGACATGACCGATGTGATCGAGCGGCAGGTGTCCCTCGTCGAGAGCGGTGAGGAGCAGCTCGAAGCCTACCGCAAGCTCGGACGCATCTGGGCAGGACCACTCGAGAACCAAGAGCGCTCTATCGAATACTGGCGCAAGGCCATGCAGGTCAACCCAGAGGATCTGGAGACCCTGCAAGCCATCAAGGCCATCGACGAAGCCTTCACTGACTACGAAGACCTGGTCGACATCATCCGCCGACTCGTCGCGCTCGGTGCGCTGCCCTACGAAGAGCAGCTCGCCCACTTCGTGCAACTGGCCGAACTGCTCACCCAGATCTTGATCCGCCCCGAAGAGGCCATCGAAACCTGGATCCAGGTGCTTCAGCTCGATCCCTCCCACATGCAAGCGCTCAACGCCCTCGAGCAGCTCTACGTCGACGCCATGCGTTGGGAAGACGCTGTCGCTGTGCTCGAGCAAAAGGCCGAGCTGGTTCCCACCGACGAGGGCATCCGGCTGCGTATGCAAGTGGCCGAAATCTGGGAAACCCAAGTGGACAACCCAGAGCTGGCGGGGAACGCCTACCTGGGCGTGCTGGCGATGGAGCCTCTGCATGAAGAGGCCTTCGCGCGCCTCGAAGCGCTGTATGAGCGGACCGAGAACTGGGACGCGATGCAGAACCTCTTCGTCGACCGCGCAGGTGCCCTCGAAACGGACAACGAACGCATCGCCATGCTGCGCCGCGCAGCGGTGATCGCCGAAGAGAAGCTGGGCTCACCCGACGTCTCCTTCGTGATCCTGCAGAGCGCCCTGCACATCAATAAGAAAGACCAGGATATCGCTGAGGATTTGGAACGACTCGCCGATCTCACCAAGAGCTGGCGCGAGCTCGTCGCCCTCTACGAAGGCTTCATCCAGGACGTCAGCGATCCCAAAGAAGCGCTGGAGCTGCACAACAACGTCGCCCGCTGGTACTTCCACAAGCTCAACGACGCACAAGCCTCCTGGCAGCACTTCCAGGTCGTCCTCGGCATCGATCCCAACAACCTCAACGCTCTCGCCGCGCTCATCGAGATCTATCGTCGCCTCGGAAACTGGCAGGAGTTCATCAACCTGACCGTCCGACTCGCCGATCTCACACCAGAGCCCGAAGACAAAGCCAGCCGTTTCACCGAAATCGCTGTCGCTTGGGAGAAACAGCTCGGTAGCGTTGACCAAGCCATCGCCGCCTACCGCGAAGTGCTCAAGGTCGACGACGCCAACCTCAACGCCTTGCGTCAG
>JAVFAO010000020.1:0-33069 GCA_034002465.1 Myxococcota bacterium | reverse complement strand
GCCGGAGGCGCAGCCAGCCGCCCAGACCTTGCCGACGGGGAAGCCGGCGAGTCGGGGGAGCACGCACTCGCGCCACAACCGGAAGACTGGAGGATCGCGAAACATCTCGGTGACCGACACCGAGAACTGCTGGGCGAGCTCTGAGAAGAGGGCTTCGTCGTGAATGACCTGAGCGAGCAGCGCAGAGATGGTGCTGAAGTGCTTGGCAAAGGCAAACTGGCGCACCCGACGCTCGAGGGAGGCGCGGGCGTAGTGGCGGAAGTCGTAGCCATATCGACGGAATACGCCTTCGAGGAGGAGGTCGAGCTCGAGTTCTTCGATTTCGGTTGGCTGCATCTTGCTGTCTCGGCTTCGAGAATCCGCTCGCTCGGGTGCACGCGAAAGAGGCCGACTGTGGGCCTCTGCTTTCAGCGGTAGAGCCAGACCCTGAGCATGGAGATGAGGCGCTCTTGGTCGACTGGCTTGGGGAGGTAATCGGTGGCACCAGACTCCATGCAGCGCTCCTGGTCGCCGCGCATGGCCTTGGCGGTGAGGGCGATGATGGGCAAGCGCTTGAATCGTTCCTGGGCGCGTATCCGCTTCATGGTTTCGAAGCCATCGAGCACGGGCATCATGATGTCCATGAGCACGATGTCGGGCGTCGCTTCGCGCTCGAGCAGGTCGAGGGCGCGCTGGCCGTTCTCGGCCTTGAGCACTTTCATGCCGCGTTCGCTGAGCAGCTTGGTGAGCGCGAAGAGCGCGCGCATGTCGTCGTCGACGAGCAACACGGTCTTGTCGCGCAAGCCTGCATCCGCGTCATGCAAGCTGGTGATGACCTGGCGCTTCTTCTCGGGCATCTCGGCGACCACGCGGTGCAGGAAGAGGGAGACCTCGTCGAGCAGACGCTCGTCGGAGCGCACGCCTTTGATGATGACCGTGTCCGAGAAATTTCGCAGCTCGAGGTCGTCCTCCCAGCTCAGATCCCGTGCGGTGTAGACAATGACGGGGGGTAGTTCGATCTGCGGATCCTGGCTTGCGCGCTCGATCAGCTCGCTGCCATCACAATCCCAGAGCCCGAGGTCGAGCACCACACAGTCGTAGCTTTCGCCGCGCAGGGCCTCGAGGGCTTCAGTGCCACCTGCCACGGCGTTGACCTCGACCTGGTTGTCACTGAGCAGCTCGACCACACCACGACGGGTCACGGCGTCATCCTCGACGACGAGCACTCGCTTGTGGCTTCGCTCCCTGGTTCGCTCGAGCTTTGCGATCGCCTCACTGATCTGCTCGATGGAAGTGGGCTTCTGAAGGTAGCCGATGGCTCCCTTGCGCAGCGCCCGGCTGGAAGGCGCGTCGGCAGAGAGGATGTGCACGGGGATATGGCGGGTGTCGGCGTCCTCTTTGAGTAGCTCGAGCACACGCCATCCATCGATGCCAGGCAGCTTGATGTCGAGCAGGATACCATGGGGGGTGAACTGGCGCGCAAGCTCCAGACCGCTCTCGCCGGTGCTCGCCGCGAGCACCTTGAAGCCACTGGAGCGACACTGGGATGCCAGAATTTCGGCGAAGCGCAGGTCGTCCTCGATGATCAACACGGAGCGCTCGGCCTTCTGCAGGCTGAGTCGATCGTCGGCCATGGAAGCCTGTAGCCGCACGGCTGCAGGCTTGGAGCTCGTCAGAGGCTCGGGACGCAGCACTGGCTCTTCTCTGGGCGAGCTGTGTCGAAGCGGCAAGGAGAGGGTGAAGGTCGAGCCCTGGCCGAGCTCGCTTCGCAGCTGAAGCTGGCCTCCGAGCAGCTTGCTCAGCTCGCGAGCAATGGAGAGTCCGAGCCCGGTGCCACCAAACCTGCGTGCGGTGCCGCCATCGAGCTGCTTGAAGGCTTCGAAGATCACCTGTTGGTGTTCTGGGGCGATACCGATGCCGGTGTCACTCACCTCGATGCACAGCCGTGGCCCAGCCTCCGCACCATTCTCGCTCGAGAAGCGCAGGTTGACGCTGCCCTGCTCGGTGAACTTGATGGCGTTGCCGAGGAGGTTGCGCAGCACCTGCTCGAGGCGCTGTCGGTCGGTGAAGATGCTCTCAGGCACGTTGCCCAGCGTTTCGACCATGAACTCCAGCCGCTTGGCGGCGGCTAGCTTGGTGAAGCCGGTGCGCATGCTGGCGGCGAGGTCGGCAATGAGCACGCTCTCGAGGCGCAGCTCCATGCGTCCGGCCTCGATCTTGGAGAGATCGAGGATTTCGTTGATGAGCGCGAGCAGATCGTTACCGCCGTCATAGATGACGCGCGCCGATTCGACCTGATCTGGGTTCAGGTTGCCGTCCTTGTTCTCTGCCAACGAGCGCGAGAGCAGCAAGAGGCTGTTGAGGGGGGTACGCAACTCATGCGACATGTTGGCGAGGAACTCTGACTTGTATTTGCTGGCCAGCTCCAACTCATGGGCCTTGCGCGTGATTTCACCTCGGGCGAGGTCGACGTCGCGCTTCTGCCGCTCGAGCAGCTCGGTTTTCTCCTCGAGCTCCTCGTTGGTGACCTGCAGCTCCTCTTGCTGGGCTTTGAGCCGAGCCTCGGACTCCCGCAGGCGCAGGGTCTGTTCTTCGAGCTCCTCGTTGGTGGCGCGCAGCTCCTCTTGCTGAGCCTGCAGCTCCTGGGTCATGGTCTGAGCCTGCTCGAGCATCCGCGCGCGCAACGCACGGGCCTTGGCGCTGTCGAGAGAGGCGCCAACGCTCTCGCTGATGACCTCGAGAAAACGACACTGCAGCGCATCGAGCTCACGTCGGGCACCCAACTCGAAGAGGGCAGCAACACGGCCATTGTAGAACACGGGCCGAAGGATGATCATCGAAGGCAACATGGAACCGAGGCCGCTGCGGATGCGGTAGTAATCGGCGGGCACATCACGCAGGATAAGCTCACGTTTCTCGCGCAGCGCCTGCCCCACGAGCCCCTCGCCTTCGCCAATTTCAATCGTTGTTTCAGGTAGTTCCAGGGCATAGGCAGCGCCGAGACGGAGCCGCTGCTGCTCGCTCGGCACATAGAGCAGACCCAGCGGTAGCTGTAGCCAGGTGCAGACGTAGGTGAGGATGCGCGAACACAACTCTCGCTCGTCGGGGTCGCCCATCATCAGCTTGGCGAGCTCGGCCTGCGCGGCCTCGAGCAGGGACTGGTCGCGAAGGCGAAGCTCCATGCGCTTGCGGATGAGGACCTCGTAGAAGGAGGCCGAGAGGGTCTCGATGGCCTCTAGGTCTTCATCGTGATACCCGCCAGCTTTGTTGGCGAGGGCAATCATACCAAGCGCACGTCCATCGCGTAGGAAGGGGACGCCCATGAAGCTGAGCAAGGGCGGGTGGCCCGATGGCAGCCCAACGCTCGCGGGGTGGGCAGAGGGCTCGTTGATGATGGCGGAGCGCCCTGACTCGATGATCATGCCCCACAGGCCGCGCACCTTCATGTTGCCGAGGAGCCGCGCCTTCTGTGTGTCCTCGACATTGCAGACCTCCCAACCGGGATTGGACAGGCCGATGGTATCGAGGCGACCGGCTTCATTGAGCTCGCCAATGAAGCCAAAGGCGCTTCCTGTCAGCTCCTCGGCCACCTTCAGGGCGCGCTGGGCGACCTCGGTGAGAGTGTCGCACTCCAGCGCCTCTTGGAATACACGGTTGATGGAGGTGGTGACGCGGCTTCGCCTCACCAACTCTTGCTCGGCGGCGCGTCGCTCGGTCACGTCGATGGAGACCCCGATGACGCCGACGATCTCTCCGTTGGCGTCAACGAAGGGCATCTTGCTGGTGCTGATCCAGCGCGGACCATCTTTGGTCTGCCAGGGCTCGTCGATGTTGAGCCTGGCGCGGCCGGAATTGATCACCGCAAGGTCATC
Organism: Myxococcota bacterium; assembly: GCA_034002465.1. GTDB lineage: Bacteria > Myxococcota_A > Bradymonadia > UBA4248 > JAVFAO01 > JAVFAO01. The sequence continues at coordinate 29,218 of JAVFAO010000020.1, read as the reverse complement.
ATCGTGGTAGGCCCGGGCCTGGTCCTCGGGATAGAGCGCGTAGCAGCTCTTTCCCTCGATCTCTGCCTTGCTCAGTCCGTGAGCGTCGGCGACGAAGCGGTTGACCCGGATGAAGCGGTTCTCCCGATCCTTATAAAACACGAGGCCGGGCACTGCGTCCATGATGGTCACCAGCTCATCGCTGAGCCGCTGCAAGCGCTGACTGCCGCTCACGTCAGTGATGATGCCCCAGACGGCGTTGGGGACACCCTGAGGATCGCGCAAGAGCACCTGGCGCTGGTTCAGCCAGCGCGTCCGTCCACTGGGGTCGATGACCTGAAACTCGAAAGAGGTCGGCGCCTCTCCCACGCAGCACGCCTGCCAATGCGCTTCGTAGGCAGCAAGCCAGTCAGGATGGAGCAGATCCTTGATGAGCCATGGCTTCTCGATGAAGTCCCCGGCATCGACCCCAAAAACCGCGCGCGCAGAGGGGCTGACGTAGAGGTACTCTCCATCGGGCAAGGAAAGCCCAAAGATCATGTCAGGTAAGATGTCTGCGACCCGCTCGAAGCGCGCCTTGCTCTCGCTCAGCTCGTCTTGTACCCGCCGCTGCTCAGAAATGTCCGACGCGAGCTCGAAACGCACGTACTTGCCATCGAGCCAACGGATGGCCCTGTCCGCACAACGATACCACTGCTTGGTCAAACGATTCTGGAATTCCCAGACATGCGTCTTGCCAAGCTGCTCGCCAAAGATCTTGTCGTTGGTGCAGAAGGAGCACGGCAGGTCTCTCCCCTGCAACACTTTGTGACACTTCTGACCGAGAACCTCGCCTCCCCAGCTGCGCCGAAATGCGGCATTTACATAAAGCAATTCGAATGTGTCGGGGTCCGAGACGTAGATGATGTCGTCGATGCCATCGAGGACGGCCAGGAGTGGCCGAGGATCGGTGCTGTCGAAATCCATAGGGCGCGATGCTCCTCTGTCGAGACCTTGCCGCAGTCCAAATCACCCCTGCATTGTAACTTGAGGTGGCCCACCTTTGTCAAAGGGTTCCTGCTGCGAATTCGAGGCGCTCGACAGCCGCTGTCAGCCGCAAGGCAGAGTTGAGCGCCGGACCGAAGCTTCGGTTGACGTCGGACTCGAGGTCTCACGCAGAGACGCAGAGTCGCAGCGTCGCCAGAAGTGAGCGAAGCGAGGCACGAGTCAGCGTCTGTCGCGGGCGCATCCGATGCGCCTGCGCAGCGCTGCGAGGGTCTCGCGAGAGCGAACGAATGCAAAGGTGCGACCGGCAGGGCCTCGTTCCTCGGTCGCCAGCGGTGGGCTGCGCAGGACAAGACGTGGGGCAGGCTTCCAGCCGGCCGACCGAGCTTCAGGTGAGGTGAGCAGCCGGCGGTGGGTCGAGCGCAGGACCGAAGCTTCGGCTGACGTCGGACTCGAGGTCTCACGCAGAGACGCAGAGTCGCAGCGTCGCAAAGGCAGCGACCGGCAGGGCCTCGGTCGCCAGCGGTGGGCTGCGCAGGACAAGACGTGGGGCAGGCTTCCAGCCGGCCGACCGAGGTTCAGGTGAGGTGAGCAGCCGGCGGTGGGTCGAGCGCCGGACCGAAGCTTCGGTTGACGTCGGACGCGAGGTCTCACGCAGAGACGCAGAGTCGCAGAGGCGCAAAGGTGCGATGGGAAGGGCCTCGTTCCTCGAACTGGCCTTCGCTGTCGTCGAACGCTAGAGTATCTTCGCTGCCCTGCGCCGCCTGCCAGTGTTGGTGGGCTCGCGCCAGGGGCCGCTCCACCAACCACGACCTCCAGGGAATCGAGTATGTCCCCACACCTCCATCTCCTCTGCCTCTGCGTGTGCCTCTCCCTCGCCGGAAGCGCCTGCTCCAAACCCAACTATGTGCGCTACGCCGGGAACGTGCCTTTGACCCTGAACAACGACAGCGGACAAGGAATCTGCGCCGTCTACATGGCCCCCAGCACCGACCAGAGCTGGGGTGAGTCGTGGCTGGGGAGCGAAGAACGCTTCGAGGCCGGTGCTCAGCGCAGCTTCCTGACCCTCGGCTCGTCCTCTTGGTCGGTGCAGGTCTTGCGCTGCGACAACCACGTCCACGAGGCCAACGGACTCTCGGTCAATCAGGCCACCAGCCTCGCCCTCTCCAGCCTGCCCCAGGTCACCAGCACCCTCACCCTCGTCAATGACGGCACAGACAGCCTCTGCTCGTTTTGGGGTGCCCCCAGCACCGACCAGAGCTGGGGCGGCGACTGGCTCGGCGACAGCTACCTGCCCATGGCCAACCAAGTCTCCTACGCCGTGCGCCGAATGGATGACTTCTCCACCCGCGTCGAGCTCTGCTACGGGGAGCTGCGCGACCTGCGCGTGAGCACGCAAAACGACACCTGGCTCAATGTCTCTGCCATGCAGAAGGTCAGCGCCTTCGTCAACTTCGTCAATGATTTCAACGTCAATCTCTGCGGCATCTACCTCTCGACCGGCGGCGACTGGGGCGGAAACTGGCTGCAACCCAACACCTACATCGCCGCCTACAGCAACTGGGGCGCCCACCTCATCCAGTCGGACTCCCTCTGGGTCAAAGTCCAAGACTGCAACGGCTCCATCTACGAAGGTGGCCCCTTCCCTCACATGAACGACGCCGAGGTCTACGCCTCATGGCTCTCCCTCACCTGGACACCGCCGGTCCCCGAACCCTACCAGCCTGAGCAGCCCTACCAGCCAGAGCAGCCCTACCAGCCAGAGCAGCCCTACCAGCCAGAGCAGCCCTACCAGCCAGAGCAGCCCTACCAGCCTGAGCAGCCCTACCAGCCACAGCCCGATCCCATGCCCGCCGCCGACTGCTCCAAAATCTCTCCGCGTTGCGATGGCAACGCCATCGTGAGCTGCCGTGACCTCGGCGGCGTCGCCGCAGAGCACCGCCAAATCTGCTCCTTCGGCTGTAAAGACGCGCGCTGCCTGCAACCCTACGAGCTCTGCCAACCCCGCTTCGAGAGCCAACGCGCCTGCGATGACACCTGCAATCGCAGCCACTCCGTCACCGTCGACGGTAACGGCTACTGCACCTGCGAATGTGGCCCCCAAGGCGAATGCCCAAGCGGCACCGCCTGCGCGCCCTCGGGCATGTGCCTGCCCCCCTGCTCTAGCCCGGCAGACTGCCCCAAGGGCTTCTTGCCCTACTGCGGCAGCTCGGGCTTCTGTGGCAGCATCTAAGTCCCTCAACTAAGTTCATAGAATACAACTCATCCTGACCTGGAGCCTGCTTTGAGCCCCTACCTTTCACGCCTGGTCGCGCCGCTTCAGACCGAGTCGCTCACGCTGCCCAAGCTCGACAGCTTCCCTGGTGGCCCCGTCCTGGCCGAGTACCGCCTCTGCACCGACCCTGCTTGCCCCTGCCACGGTGCCGCGCTCACACTCCGAGCCGAAGGCGATTGCACAGCGCTACAGCTCGATTTCTCACTCGCCAGAAACGAGGACAAAGAATACATCGCCATCCCCGAGGCGCAGCACCTCGAGCATGATCCCGCCCTCGACCTCCTGCAGTCGTGGAAGCAGCATTTTCTCACCGAAGAGCAGCTCGCCCGCTTCATCGCCACCGTCTCGCAAGCACGACAAACACGGGCGCAGCGACGCGCGAGCCGTGTGCACAGCCCCCAGACTCCATTTCTAGGCAAAACTGGCCCTGAGTCCGATGCCGTCCTCGATGCCCTGCAGGTGCAGCTCGAAGCGCTGCTCGAACACGACCCCGCGCCCGGCTTGAGTGCTCTGCTCGACCTGATCGAGGCCAACGCTCTGCACGACGCCATCCCTCTGCTCCTCGAGGGCAGCGCGCTGCTCCCTGACGAGAGCGAGGAACAGTCGCGGCTCCTCGACACCCTCGAGCGCTTCGGCCGCGCCATCCTCGACCCGGCCATCGTCCTCGCCAGCGACCCCCACCAGGCAGCCGAAGTCCGCCTGCACGCCCTCACCCTGATCGCCTACTGGTACCCTGACGAGGCGCGGCTCGACCCTTTGCTCGAGAATGCCCTCGAGACGCAGCCCTGGAACGCCGAGCTGCTCATCTATCCCCACAGCCCACGCCAGCACCTCGACCTGCTCCACAGCCAGTTCGCGCGCTTCGCCACCCTCTTCCCCTCCCCCTATGTGCGACAAACCCTGCGCTCCCTCGGCCGCGCACTCGAAGAGCTCGACGCGCTCACCCGCGAGCAACGCAAAATCCTGCACCGTCTCCCCTTCCCCGACGACGATGACTAAGGGCTCGGCAAGTCGGCGCTGAGCTTGCGCTTCGTGGGGCGCTGCCCCACACCCCGCCAAAGGGCTAGCCCTTTGGAATCCCTTTTCTTTTCCGAATGGGCTCGCCATGATGACCAGATTCCAAGACCCAGCCGACGTCGAGCTCGTGCGCGCCCACAGCTCCGCCATGCTCGAGCAGCTCTACATCAAACTGCTGCTCTCCAACGACTCCAACGACGGTGCCGAAGGCACGCTGCAAGCACAGCTCGAGGTCGCGACGAAGAAACGCGAGGACCTGGAAAAGCAAGCCGCCGCCGCCAACTTGACCCTGCCCACCCAGTTGCTGAGCGCCGCCTACCAGCTCGACCCCTTCGAATCGGAGCTCATCGAGCTCGCCGTTGCCCCACAGCTCGACCCAGAGCTGCGACAGCTCGTCATCAACCTGCACCAACACCCGGCTGCCGACGAAATCGACAGCGCCCTCTGCCTGCGCCTGCTCTGCCACAGCCGCGAGGAGGTGCTCGCCGCCCTGCCCCACCTGGCCCCTGACGCCAAGCTCTTCGAGCTCGGGCTGCTGCGACGCGCGCGCCGCGACAACAGCTCCCTCAACGCGATGCGCCTCACCCTCAGCCCTGTCGGCCACCTCTGCGCGCTCTACGCTGGCCACCGCAGCCCCAGCGAAGAGCTCGCCCCCTTCGCCCGCATCATCGAAGCGCCCGCCCGCTTCGACGCCATCGCCGACGGCCCGCGACTCGCCCGCACCCTGCTGCCCATCGTCCAGGGCTACCTCGAACGCAAGCTCGAGCACAGCACCCTGCACCCGCGAGGCCTCGCCTTGATGCTCACCGGCGCCGAAGGCAGCGGCCGCAGCCTCGCGGCCCAAGCCGTCGCAGCAGAGCTCGAAAGACCAGTGCTCGTGCTCGAAGGCAGCCGCCTGATGCACGCGCCTTTCGACCTGGCGACGCAGGCCCTGCGCCTGCTCTGCCAAGAAGCAGCCCTCTACCAAGAGCTCGCCTTGCTGCGCGACGCCGACTGGCTGATCTCCGCCAACAGCGCCCTCGCCACGGCGCTGGCCGAGGCGCTGCAACAATTCCCCTGCATCCTCTTCATCACCGCCGCCACCGGCGCCACTCTGGCCCCCAAGCTCGAACAGGTCGTGCTGCGGCAGCACAGCATCAAGCCTAGCCAGGACGTGGCCTCCATCATGGCCCGCTGGCGCTTCAACCAGCCCGCCGGGCTCACGTTCGACGATGGCGCCCTCCAACACGTGGCCGAACGCGTCGACCTCGCCCCCGCGCAGATCCGCAAGGCCGTGCAGCTCGCCTACCTCACCGCCGAAGCGACCGCCGACAATGTGGAAGAACAGGACAAGCGCCCAATCGACAGGGAACAGGACGAGCGCCCAGCCGACAAAAAATTGGGGGAACAGGACGAGCGCCCAATCGACAAAATCGACAAAAAGGCCTCGGCAGAGCTGCTCGAGCAGTCGGCCAAGGCACAGGTTTGCACAGCCATGGGCAGCCTCACGGACGTCGCCGAGTCGCGGGTCCGCATGCGCGACCTCATCTTGGCCCCCGAGACGGAGGACAAAGTCCGAGAGATCATCGCCGCCGTCAACAACCGCCGCAAGGTGCTGGATGGCTGGGGACTGCGCGAGCACATCCGCCGCGGCTACGGCATCGTCTGTCTCTTCGACGGCGATCCTGGCACCGGCAAGACCCTCGCCGCAGAGGTCGTGGCCAACGAGGTGGGGCTCACGCTGCTGCGGGTGAACGTGTCGAGCATCGTCGACAAGTACATCGGCGAAACCGAGAAAAACCTGACCCGCATCTTCGAGCAGGTGCGCGCCGATGTGAACCTGCTGCTCTTCGACGAGGCCGACTCGCTGTTCTCGAAGCGCACCGAGGTCTCTCGCTCGACCGACCGCTACTCCAACATGGAGATCAACGTCCTGCTGCAGCTCATCGAGAACTACGATGGAGTCACGATCCTCACCACCAACCTCAAGAAGGCGATCGACAGCGCCTTCGAGCGCCGCATCGCCTTCAAGGTCAACTTCCCCATGTCGGAGGCCCCTGAGCGGGCGAGGATTTGGCAGCATTTCCTGCCGCCGAGCGTGCCCACCGCCGAGGCCATCGACTACGAAGCGCTGGCGATGATGGAGCTCAGCGGCGGCGAGATCAAGAACGCTGTGCTGCGGGCAGCGTACGCCGCGGCGCAGCGCGCGGCGCTGATCGACATGGACTACCTTTTCGACGCGGGTCGCGCCGAGGCGGCCGCCTCAGGGCGGCTGGTGCGAGACGTCTGGTGAGTCGGCAACGCCGCTCCAAGACGAGCGCCGAGCCTCTGTCCCCCGCGCCGGTCGAGCCCGAGTGGATGCGCCAGGCTCCAGAGCTGCGTGCGCTGCTGCTGGACTGGTACGACGAGCACCGGCGGCGCTTGCCCTGGCGCGAGCAGCCCACGCCCTATCGGGTGTTGGTCTCCGAGCTGATGTTGCAGCAGACCCAGGTGGCGACGGTGTTGCCGTACTTCGAGCGCTGGATGGCGCGCTTTCCGGACCTGCGGGCCCTGAGCGAGGCCTCCATCGACGAGGTACTCAGCCTCTGGGCGGGTCTGGGCTACTATCGCCGCGCCCACCACCTGCACGCCACGGCGCGCACGGTGGCAGCGCGCTTCAACGCCGAGCTACCCACTGATTTCGAAGTCCTGCGTTCACTTCCGGGACTTGGCCCGTATACCGCGGCGGCGGTGGCCTCGATAGCCCATGGGCAACGGCGCGCGCTGCTCGACGGCAACGTCGAGCGCGTCTATTGTCGCTTCTTTGCGCTCGAAGGGGATGCCCGGCGCGCACCGCTGAAGCAGCAGCTCTTGGCCCGGGCCGAGCTGCTTCTGGACCCAGCACGCCCAGGGGATTTCAACCAGGCCTTGATGGAGTTGGGGGCGACCCTGTGCCAGCCGCGGCAAGCGCGCTGTCTGCACTGTCCCTGGGTCGAGCACTGCGCGGCACGGCGTGAAGGGCGCGAGCTGGAGCTCCCGAGCCCGCGGCCCAAGCTTCGGCGCCAGCAGGTGCTCGCCGTGGCCTTCGTGACCGCGCCTGAGGTCCTGCTCTGGCGCCGCCCCGACGAGGGGCTCTGGTCGGGGCTCTGGGATTTGCCACAGTTCGAGCTGTGCCGAAGTCCCAGGCCCTTGGAGCTGCAGGACCCTGCCGTGCTCGAGCAGGCGAGCGGCGCGCTGCGGGCCTTTGCAGCCCAGCAATTCGGGCTCGCCGTGCAGCTCGAGCAACGGCTCGAGCCCGTCGAGCATACGCTGACCCACCTCGACTACAAGCTGCTGCTCTGGCGGGTGAGCTGGACCCGGAGCGGGCCTGGACAGCTCACCCTATCGAAGCTGGAGGAAGGGATGGGCCTGAGCGCGCTGGCGAAGAAGGCGCTGCGAGGGGTGGGCTAGGGACGAGGAACGAGGAGCGAGGAACGAGGAGCGAGGCCCCCAGGAGGGCAGACACGCAGGCCGGGCGCCATGAATGGCGCCCCACTGGTACGGGCGCGATTGATCGCGCCGGCAGGTGGTTGGGCGTCTCCCTGGCGATCATTGCCCTCTTTGCGACTTTGCGACTTTGCGTGAGCTCCCCGATCGAACGTCAACCGAAGCCCCGGTACTGCGCACGCCTCCAGTCGGCCTTTCCCCGGAAAAGGTGAGGGAACAGGCCGAGTCCCCAACCGACAAGAAAGTGCAGCGGCGTTCAAAAACATCGGCGGTTTCTTTCGCTTGCGTCGATCACTCTCTTGGGTTGCTGCGAGGAGAGCTCGAATTCAGGAGGACTGAAGATGTCTGAGACAGGCAGTGGCGCGCAATGGCACCAGGCGAATGAAGCGAGGCCCGAGCCAGCATCCGATGCAGGCGAAGATGAGGGGATCCAGGTGGTGGACAGGGCGCTGCGGCATTGGGGGAGCTGCTTCCCATCGGCAGCGGCCAAGCCCTTTCTAGGTGCAATCAGCAAGGTCGAGTCGGTGCGATGGACCGAAACCCAGCTCAGCGGACTGGACCGTCGCATGGACAAGGTCCTCTGTGTCAAGGGCGAGAAAGGCACACAGCTCCTGCACCTGGAGTTTCAGAAGCGCTGGGAAGCAGCCATCCCGTTTCGCATCTTCGAGTACGCGGCGCTCCTGCACCTGGCGCGGCCACTGGAGGAAGAGCAGGTCGCGCTGCCAGTGCGCAGCGTGGTGATTCTGCTCTCGGGTCCCAAGCGTCTTCAGCGCACGCATCAGGTGTATACTTGGGGATGGGAAGCGGGCAGCAATCAAGTGGTCTTTGAGCTGGAGCCCATTTATCAGTTGACCCTCGAAGACCTCAAGAAACGTGAGCCGCCTTGGTGGGCCTTTGCGCCATGGGCGAAGGATGCCAGCGTCGAGGGGATCGAAAAGCTCTTGCAAACACTACTGGCGAGCGCACAAACTGGAGTGGAGGCCAAGCCACTCGAGGCGCGGCAGGCCTCGGAGATCGTTGCGGTGATGGCGGTGCTGGCCGAGCAGACACCTGCTCGGCTAGGGATTGAAGCGTTCATATTGTCGTCGATGGAGGAGCTTCTCATGTCGAGTGCACTCTGGGAGCGAGCGGTGGAGAAGGGACGACTGGCGGGGCTCGTGGAAGGGAGAGAAGAAGGGAGAGTGGAGGGAAGACAGGAAGGCGAACGCGCCGCGCTGCTCTTGCTTGCTCGGTCGTTGATGAGTGAGTCCGAATACGACAGGCTGTGCCAGCTCGAGAGCTTGGATGCCGTTCGCAAGCTGCTGCAGCTGCGCATCAACGCCTTGAATGCGAAGCCAAGCGCCTGATGCTATCTCGCTCGTAGGGGCAGGACACGGTGGGACACGGTGGGACACGGTGGCCGCCACTGGGACCGCAGGTTGTGATGATAGACGGCCCGAGTGTATGCAGAATCGGGGGAGGGCAGACACGCAGGTCTGCCCCTACTTGGGCTTCGCCCTGGCCATCAATGCCCTCTTTGCGACTTGGCGCCTTTGCGTGAGCTCCCCGATCGAACGTCAACCGAAGCCTCGGTACTGCGCAGGAGACTCCTGGCTGCTCTTCGCCCTCGCTCCAGCCAGGCGCCATCCTCCTCTTCGGCCGTTGCAGCACGTTCAGGTATCCAGGATCTCACGGATCTTCGCCGACAACTCCTGAGCGTTGAAGGGTTTCTGCAGCAGATTCAAGGTCGGATCATGGATGCCGTGGTGCGCGATGGCGTCGTCGGTGTAGCCCGACATGAAGAGCACAGGAAGCTGGGGCTTCAGGAGCCGCAAACGGTCGGCGAGCTCGGGACCGCTCATCCGCGGCATCACGACATCGGTGATGAGCAGATGTATTTGACCTTCGAAGCGCTCGCACAGCAGCAGCGCTTCGCCGCCATTGGCTGCGGGCAACACCTGGTAGCCCAATCTGCGTAAGGTGCGCACGGCAACCTTGCGGACCGATGGGTCGTCCTCCACCAAGAGCACCGTCTCGTGACCAAAGCGCGGTCGCTTGATAGGGGTTCTGGTGCGCATGCGCCCGAAGCCTTCAGCAACGCGAGGCAGAAGCACGCGAAAGCAGGAGCCCCTTCCGAGCTCACTTTCAACCAGCACCTCGCCGCCGCTCTGCTTGACGATGCCATGCACCGTGGAAAGCCCCAGACCAGTGCCCTTGCCCTTCTCCTTGGTGCTGAAGAAGGGCTCGAAGATGTGCTCCAGGGTGTTTGCATCCATCCCAGTGCCGCTGTCGCACACGGAGAGCAAGACGAAGTCACCTGGTCTTAGTCCCGGATGGCGCAAGGCGTCGCTCTCGCCCACACTGGTCCTGCTGGTCTGGAGCACCACCCTGCCGTCTCCCTGAATGGCGTCTCGGGCGTTGATGACCAGGTTCATGATGACCTGCTCGATCTGCCCCGGATCCGCGAGCACCCTGCCGATGCGCTCCCCGAGCTCGAGCACGAGCTCCACGTCTTCGCTAATGAGGCGGCGCAAGATTCTCTCGAGTCCTTTGACGATCTCGTTCAGGTCGATGACCTGCGGCTCGAGCACCTGTTTCCGGCTAAAGGCGAGCAGTTGCCGAATGAGGCCCTTGGCGCTCTCGGCAGCTTTGCGAATTTCGTCGAGGTCTTCCTTGAGCGGGTCACCCTCACGAAGCCCCTCTCCAGCGAAGCCAAGGTAGCCCAGAATCACCGCGAGGTGGTTGTTGAAGTCGTGGGCGACGCCACCAGCGAGCCGCCCGATGGCCTCCATCTTCTGGGCGGCGAGGAGCTGCTCGGAGAGCGCGATTTGTTGGGTGATGTCGCGTTTGACCGCCACGAAGTGGATGATCTTGCCGTTCTCGTCGCAGACCGGCGAGATGCTCGCCTCCTCGGTGAAGAGGGTACCGTCTTTTCGCCGGTTGACGAGCTGCCCCGTCCAAGTGTGGCGGTTGAGCAGTTTCTCCCACATGCGCTGATAGAAGGCGTCGTGCTGTTTGCCGCTCTTGAGGACCCGCGGGTTGCTGCCGAGCAGCTCCGCTCTGGAGTAGCCAGAGTTGCGCTCGAAGGCTGGATTGACGTATTCGATGACCCCCTTCTCGTCGGTCACACAGAAGGCCTCTCCGGCTTGTTCGATGGCGGCGAGGAGTTTCTCTCGCTCGATTTCGACCGCGCGTCGTTCGTGCACATCGAGGCCGTGCATGATGTAGCCGACAAAGGCTTGCCTGCTGTCGAAGCGCGGGCAGCCAATCTCTTCGATCCAGCGATATCGACCGCTGTGGTGTCGAAGTCGGAAGCTGAGGGCGTAGTTTTCGCGCTTGCTGGCTGCTGCCTGGAAACGGGCGAGCCAGGGAGCTCTGTCATCGGGATGCAGCGCACCTATCCAGCCCTCACCGAGTTGTGCCTCGAGGGTGCCGCCAGTGAAGTGCAGCCAGCGATGGTTGCAGTAGTCGCATTGCATCTCTTCATCCGTGCTTCGGATCAGCGCGGGAACGGAGTCGGCGAGGGTTCGGAAGTGGGTTTCGCTCTCACGAAGCGCAGCCTCGCTGCGACGTTTGGCGTCGTTCTCCTCTTGGAGCGCTTCGAGAAGGCTGAGTGCAGCGGCGCGGCTCTCCTCGAGCTCCCTGGTACGCTCGGCGACGAGGGAGGCGAGTTGCTCGTTTTTGCGGCGGCGGAGCTGGGCGGCGGCCTTGATTTTGAGCATGGCCGCGACCTGTGCGCTAAGCTCAGCGGACCTGATGGGCCGCCTGATGAAGGCTTCTGCCCCTCGCTCGAGGGCGAGCTGGTCGTCTGCGAGCGTGCGGTCGACCTGGCAGACCACGACGATGGGGATATCGCAGGTCACCGGATCGGCCTTCAGGATGGTGCAGAGTGAGCGTTCATCCTGGGGCGAGAGCTCGACGAAGATGATGCTCGGATCGACGAGCTGCGCTGACTCGACCGCTTTCTCGGGGGTTCGGAGATGCAGCACCTGTGCGCGTGAAAACTGTGTTCGCAGCAGCTCGCTGAGCTGCCCAGGCTCATCACTTTGCGGATGAACGACGAGGATGCTGAATTCAGACTGATGCATACGTCTTCTCGTGCACTGGATGAGGAGAGACAGCAGCACGGGCCCCACAGTCGATACAAGCATGACTCCTTCGAATTGTCGAAATAATCCTTTCTACGCGCGCTCGGGCGGAGTCTCGAGCGAAGAGCCCCCAAACCGCCACCACCACCACCACCAAACCAAGCTGGTCAGAGCGCTCCCGTTGCGCTACCTTTCGCGCGCTGCCGCTGGTGCGGACGAGCACACCGGGAGGGAGAGCATGGGCTTCTTGGACAAGCTCTTGGGTCGCAACTGGAAGACCTACATGGACAAAGGGAGCGCGCTGCAAACCCGCGGTGAGAACGGTCTCGCGCTGCAGGAGTTTCGAGTGGCGCTGAGCAAGTTCGAAGGCAGCGAGGCCGAGCGCGAGGAGCTGAACGCCAAGATTGTGGCAGTGTCGAGTATCCTTCGCGGTGAGCACCTGGCGCGCGCGCGTGACCTCCAGGAGGCGGCGCAGTACGAGCCGGCCCGCGCAGCGCTGGAGTCCGCCTTGGGCTTGAGCACGAGCGATGAGGAGAAGGCGGAAATCGAGAAGCTACGAGCTGCCCTTCGGCGTGCCGAGGAAGGAGGCCATGCAGACCCCGTTCGGGCAGCCGCGCGGCTACACGGCAGTGCCGAGCAGGACGGCGTGGACGACGCCTTTTCATTGCACTTGGCGGGCATGGACAGCGACCAAGCGAGCCACTATGAAGAGCTGGGTAGCGCCTTCAAGAAGGGATTCGTCGCGCTTCGACAAGGAGATTTCGATGCGGCGATTCGCCACCTCGAGAAGGCACAGCAAAAGCATGGCAAAGACGCTTTCGTGATGGCCGAGCTCGGCCGCGCCTATCTGGCCAAAGACCGGGACGAAGACGCCGCGCGTCAGCTCTCCAAGGCCGACAAGGCGCATGATTCCAGTATTTATATCAAGCTCCTGCGCGTGGAGGCGCTGTGGGCGCTGAAGCGCTTCGACGAGGCCGAGCAGGTCTTGCAGGCGGCGCATGATCTCGATCCCAGTGAGCACAAGGTGTTTCGGGCCATTGGAGAGCACGCGCTGCGCTCTGGTGACTTCGAACCAGGGATAGAGGCGGTGGAGCTGATGCTCGAGGAGGATCCGCACAACATGGGTTTGCTGCGGATGGCGGGTCAGCTACACCAAGCCAGCGGGCATCTGGAGCAGGCGCTGGGCTACTTCGAGGCGGTGCTGAAGCAGCAGTGGAACCTCGATCCCGAGAGCCATGAGCTGGTCTTCGACCCGGTGAGCGCGCTGGGCGCGGCGCAGATTTATCTGGAGCTCAAGAAAAAACCCGACCGCGCGATCGACCTGTTCCACGCCATGCTCTCGATCACCGATGGTTTGGCGGCGGCGTCGATGTATTCAGGCATCGCCCGAGCGCATCTCTTGAAGAAGCGCAAGAAGGAAGCCCGTCAGGCGCTGGAGCGGGCGCTCGAGCTGCTGCCCGAAAACGCCGACGAGATTCGAGCCCAGCTCCAGGAGCGCATGGCCGAGGCGAGCTGAGCATGAAGGAAGCCGAACAGGGTCGGGCACGGCATGCCGTGCCCCTACTGGAAACGCTCAGGGCGCGCAGGGCGGCAGCAAGTCCACGCCCGCAAAGAACTCGTCGATGAACAGCGACCAAGCTTGGGCGTTCTCCTCGGGGCCACATTTGAAGGGCTTCTTGACGGTCTTTCCGTCGAGGGCAGCGCGCTGCTCCTGGAAATAGCGCACTGCAAGCTCTGCTGCGTATTCACGGACATCGTTTCCGGGTTGAAACGCATAGTACGTTCCGCCCTTCACCTTGGTGCTCCCTGGCGCGTAGGGCTTGAGACAGGAGCTCTTGGGCGCGGTCTCGCCCTTGGGGGTACAGCGCGCGATGAGGCTCTCGTGGAGTTCTTCGAGGGTGGCGATGGACCAATCGCCATGCGCGTCATCGTTGAGGTGGAAGATTTCGTGCACCATGGTCTCGCGCACGCCTGACTCGCTCTTCAGAAGGGAGCCCACGACGTTGTAAGCCACCGTCCAGCCCTGGGCATAGGCCGAGGGGGTCGTCCGCTCCACGGAGCGAAAGAAGCGCAGCCGCAGCCCTTTCCAGCGATAATCGAAGCGCGCTGCTGCCTCATCGGAGCTCGCGCTCGCAGCCTCCTGCAGGCCCGTCATCACGCGATCCAGCTCCTCCAGAGCAGCCGCCGTCCACACCAGATGCTCGCGGTACTTGCCCACTGGGAGCTCAGGTACGAAGTCGATGACACCGCGCCAGCCCACCTCGGCGGTATAGGCCTTCTCGACACCCACCAAGGTCTCGTAGCGCTGCCAGAGCTCCACGGCGAGCTTTTGCGCTTGTTCATCTTCGGCATAGCGCGCCTCGATGAGGCAGCGAACGCTCTCTCTGGCCTCAGTCGGACACGCGCGGAGCAGCTCCAAGGCGCGCTCGGGCTCCTCGGGAAAGAGCTCGGCGCAGGCCTGAGCCACGCTGACCGCGGGCGGCGGCTCCTGCTGTTCGGGCTCTTGGGCAGTCGGTACGGCATCGGAGAGCGGCTCAGGGTCTGTAGCTGCCACGGACACTTCGGGTCCAGACTGCTCAGGAGGGGGCGCTGTCGGTGTCGACTCGAGGGGAGTGCTGGACTTGGCCTGGCAAGCAGCGAGCCACAAGCTGCTCAGCAGCATCCAAGACAATGTGAGCTGTCGCATCTGCACCTCGCTAGCCCCTCTCAATGGTCTTCGAACAGCGGGGCCACGCTCAGTGTAACGTCGAAATGCAGCAATGGGCAGTGCGCTCGTCGTGAGCGAATCCTGCTCGCTGTTTCGAATGCTCCGAAGGAAGCTGGGGGAACAGGCCAAGCGCCCAATCAACAAGAACTTGCGCACCGAGCATGGATCGGGGATCAATGAGGCAGCGTCGCGTTGCGCCAGCGCGCCACTGCGTTGACGAGGACGCTCTCGAATGCGAAGCTGAGCGGTCGTGGCGTGCTCGACCACCTCATCCACAGTGTGAGCGCAGGTTCAGAAATGGCTGAGAATACGGAAGTGCTGACCCCAGAGGTCGAGATCGTCGACGACTCAAAGCCCGCGTCGGAGACCCTCGAATGGGCCGAAGATCCGCTCTCCCCGGAGGAAATCGCGATGGACGAAGATGCCTTCGAGGACATCGAGGTCCTGAGCGACAACAGCGAGCCTCCTTCTCCGGAACTGACCGCAGCGCTGGTCGAGGTGACCGAAGGTGACGTCGATTTCCTCGAGGTAGCCGACTTCGACGACGAAGCGCCCAGCGAGACGGTGTCACGCAGCGAACACGACGCCTTGCACGAGCAACACCAGAGCTTGCGCACTGAGCATACACAGCTGGCCAGCGAACGCGACAACTTGCAAGAGGAGTGTCTACGCGTCCAAGCCGAGCTTCGCATGAGCCAACAGCGACTCGCCCGCTTGGCCGCAGATTTCGACAACTACAAGCGCCGGATCGAACGAGAACGAGAAGATCAACGTCGCCTCTTGACGGAGCGCGTCTTGCTCGACATCCTTCCCGTTAACGACAACCTCGAGCGAGCGCTGGGGCATGTGAAGAGCTCGGACGATCGTGAAAGTCTGGTGCAAGGTGTAGAAATGGTGCAGAAGCAGCTCGTGAACGTGCTGGGACGACATGGTTGTGCGCCTTTCGATTCGGTGGGCATGCCCTTCGATCCTCAGCGCCACGAAGCGATTCAGCAGATGGAGAGCGAGCTCTATCCAGTGAATGTCGTGCTTGAAGAGTACCACCGCGGCTATGTCCTCAACGATCACTTACTGCGCGCCGCGCTGGTCGTCGTCTCCAAAGGCCCCGGACCTGCCAAAGCAGCTCCGCGCAGCACCGAGCAAAGCACCGAGAGCGACGCCGAGCTTCCTGACGAAGCGCCCATCGCCGTCGAACCCAGCGGCGAAGCCTGGGTGTCCAGGGACAAGAGCGACGAGGAGGGCGGCTAGCACACCCTGTCTGCTGCAGCTTGACCAGACCGACCAAAAGGCCTAATCAAGCGATGGAGTGTGAGTATTCCCGAAACAAGTTGGGGAAACCAGGCAAGTGCCCAATGGACAAGAAGTTGTGGGAATCGGGCCAAGCGCCCAATCAACAAGAAGTTGTGGGAATCGGGCCAAGCGCCCAATCAACAAGAAGTTGTGGGAATCGGGCCAAGCGCCCAATGGACAAGAAGTTGTGGGAATCGGGCCAAGCGCCCAATCGACAAGAACTTGGGGTAGCGAACCGAAATAACTTGGGGAAACAGGCCAAGCGCCCAATCGACAAGAAGTTGGGGGAACAGGCCAAGCGCCCAATCAACAAGAATTCGGAAGAGCACCTCGACGGTGAGGAGAAGGCATGGGGCGAGTCATTGGAATCGATTTAGGAACGACCAATTCCTGTGTAGCCGTCCTCGATGCAGGCAATCCTGTGGTCATCCCCAACTCCGAGGGCTCACGCACCACGCCCTCGGTCATCGCGTTCACCCCAGAGGGCGAACGGCTGGTGGGGCAAATCGCCAAACGGCAGGCCGTCACCAACCCCAAGCAAACCATCTACGCCGTCAAGCGGCTCATCGGCCGCCGCTTCGACGACGACGAGGTGCAGCACGCCCGCAAGCTCTCGTCCTTCGACATCGTCCAGGCCTCCAACCACGACGCCTGGATCCGCCTCCCCTCGCGCGACTACTCCCCCGCCGAAATCTCCGCCATCGTGCTCACCACCATGCGCGAGATCGCCGAGGACTACCTCGGCGAGCCCGTCACCGATGCCGTGGTCACCGTCCCCGCCTACTTCAACGACAGCCAGCGACAAGCCACCCGTGACGCCGGCCGCATCGCCGGTCTCAACGTCCTGCGCGTCATCAACGAGCCCACCGCCGCCTCCCTCGCCTACGGCTTCGGCGAGGAAGCCAGCGACGAAATCATCGCCGTCTACGACTTGGGTGGTGGCACCTTCGATATCTCCATTCTGCAGCTCGGCAGCGGACTCTACCAGGTGCTCGCCACCAACGGTGACACCTACCTCGGCGGCGAAGACTTCGACAACGTCATCATCGACATGCTCGCCTCGGAATTCCTCGAGCAGCACGGCGTCGACCCGCGCAACGAGGCCGCCAGCCTGCAGCGCCTCAAGGAAGCAGCCGAACGCGCCAAGCATGAGCTCTCGGTCAGCAAAGAGACCGCCATCAACCTGCCCTTCCTCATCGCCAAAAACAACCAGCCCATCCACCTCAACCGCACGATGAGCCGAACCGAACTCGAGAACCTGGTCGGCGGCCTCGTCGACCGCTCCCTCGACCCCTGCCGCAAGGCCCTCGCCGACTCGGGACTGCGCGCCTCGGACATCACTCAGGTCGTGCTCGTCGGCGGCATGACCCGCATGCCCCTCGTGCAACAGCGCGTCTCCCAGTTCTTCGGCAAGCAGCCCTCGCTCAAGGTCAACCCCGATGAGGTCGTCGCCGTCGGCGCCGCCGTCCAAGGCGCCGTGCTACGCGGCGAGGTCGAAGAGGTCATCCTGCTCGACGTGACCCCGCTCTCGCTGGGTATCGAGACCATGGGTGGCGTCTTCACCAAGCTCATCGACAGAAACTCGCCAATCCCTACACAGGCCAGCGAAATCTTTACGACAACCATCGATTTCCAGGACATGGTCAGCGTGCATGTCTTGCAGGGTGAACGACCGCTCGCCAAGGACAACCACTCGCTCGCCCGCTTCGATCTCTTTGGCATCCCACCCGCACCACGCGGCCAACCCCAGATCGAGGTCACCTTCAACATCGACGTCAATGGCATGGTCTCCGTCTCCGCCAAAGACCTGCTCAGCGGCAAGGAACAGTCCATCCGCGTCGTCGCCTCGGGCGGACTCAACGAGCGCGAGATCGAGAACATGATCTCCGAGGCCGAGGCCCAGCGCGAGGCCGACAGGGAACGCAAGCTGCGCGTCGAGCTCAGCAACAAGATCAAGGGCCTGCTCTACACCACTGAAAAGTCGGTCAAAGAATACGCAGCCTACCTCAAGAAATCCGATATCATCACCATCGACAGAACCATCACCCGCGCCAAGGACGTGCTCGAATTCCCCGATTCTGCATCCCCTGAAGACCTCGAGGAAATCTCCGCGCTGCTCGAACAGGCGGCAGGTCAGGTCGCCGAGGCCATGTACGCCGAGATGATGTACCAAGACGAGCAGAGCTGAGCTTTCGCCTTCGCCAAGCCCAGCCCAAGAGCACAGGATGGCGAGTAAAACCCCACCAGCGCCGCAGCAGGACGACTCCAATGCGGTGCTGCCGAACAACGCCGAAGCAGCCCACTGCCCGTATCGGCTGCTCGGCATCGACAGCACGACGAGCCTCGACGAGCTCAAGGCCGCCTACCGCCGCCGAGCAAGCGAGCTGCACCCCGATCGCAGCCACGACGACGGTCGCGCCTTCGCCGAGCTCAACGAGGCCTACGCCTTCGCCAAAGCCCAGGCCACCACTCCCCTAGAAGTAGGGGGAACAGGCCAAAAGCCCAATCGACAAGAACTTGGGGGAACAGGCCAAAAGCCCAATCAACAAGAACCAGCCAGCGCTGCCTACGCCCTTGGCCGCTTCGCCCACCGCATCCTCGAGGGTCGACGCAAGCCCCTCCTGCTCAGCCTGAGCATCGAGCAGGCCGTCGTCGGTGGCGCTTGGCCTAACCAGCACAAGCTGCGCTTCGAGCTGCCGGGCATGCACTACGAAGGCGAGCGCCTCAACTTCGGCGGCCAGCAATACCAGGTCAGCATCCAAGCTCACCCCATCTTTCGTCGGCGAGGCGACGAGCTCTGGCTCAGCGTCATCATCAGCCCCTTCGAGCTGCTCCTCGGTGCTGAACTCTGGATCCCCACACCGGAAGGCAAATCTCGTATTCTCCTCCCTCCTGGTAGCGACAGTGACACTCGCCTCCGACTGAGCGGGCGCGGTCTCCCCAGGGCAGGCGGCGGCCGCGCCGAGCTCTTTGTCGAGCTCATCGTGGAAGGTGCCAAGACCCTTTCGGATGAGACCACCTCACAGCTGCAGGCCGCTCGAGATGCGTGCGCCCCCAACCTCTTTCCCAGGCGCCAGGCCTTTGCCCAAGCGCTGTCACAACGGGGCAAAGGATGAGCGCGAAAGCCGCTGTTGCGTTCTTGTTCACGGTCTGCCTGCTCTCGAGCAGCCCTCAGGCCTTGGCTCAATCCACGCCAAAGGTCGCCGTCCTCGCGCCGCTCTCAGGCAACTACAGTTCGCTGGGCAAGGCCGTTCGCGACGCCCTCGAGTGGGTCGACGGCGAGCTCTTGCTGCCCATCGAGTGGGTCTACTTCGACACCAAAGGCGAGGCCTCAATCGCCACCGAGTTGTCCAAAGAAATCGCCGAGAATCCGGACTTCATCGCACTGTTCGGGCCCGTGGGGCAGGAGGAATCGCGACAGGTGGTGAGCGCCCTGAGTGACACACAGCTCCCCATCATCGTCCTCTCCAGCGCCGATGGCATCGAAGAGACCGCCTCACACATCTTCCGCGCCCGCGTCTCCGCCGAAGAACAGTCCAGAGCACTCGCCCGCTTCGCCATCGATGTGCTGGAGAAAGAGCGCGCAGCAGTATTCTACCCTGATGACGACTATGGCAGGTCGTGTATGCTCGCCTTTACCGGCGAGCTGCAGACCATGGGGCTCGAGCCGGGGCCAGTGGAGCCCTATCCTGCCGACGAACACAAGGTTCAAAAGGAAGCGGAGCTGCTCACAGGCAAGCGCATCCGCAAGGCGAGTGATGAGGGCGAGTTCAAGACGGTCAAACAGAAGCGAGCAAAGCTCGACTTCGACGTGCTCTTCATCCCTGACGACGGCGGTGAACTGGCGCGCATCGCGCCCTATCTCGAGCTTGCAGGTCTGAGCATGGGTGGCGGCGCGCAGATCCCCCTCCTCGGTACCAGCGCCTGGCTCACAGGGCAGACCAGCGCCGCCGAGGGTCGTCTGGAAGGCGCCATGCTCCTGCGCCTCTTCGACGCCGAACACAGCTCGGTCAGCAATTGGGTCCAGGACTTCTACGATCGAGAAGAACGCATGCCCACCGACTTCGAGGCGCAGCTCGGTGACGCCGCGCTCTACCTCTCCCAAGCGCTGCGACGCTGCCCCGACTCGCCCAGCCGCGAATGCGTACTCCAAGGGCTCGCCAGCGGCGCACGCATCCAAGGTATCGCCGGGTTCTTCTCTTTCAGTGCCAAGCGCTCTCCGGTGCGCGAGCTCTTCGTCTATGTCATGGATGGAAACGGAGAGAGCTGGCGCGCCGAATGAGCCGTTCGCACCACATCTGCAACGATCTGAAAGAAAAGGGATTCCAAAGGGCGAAGCTCTTTGGCGGGTCGTGGAGCAGCGCCCCACAAACATATTCGGAACTCAACAACACACAAATTCTACATACGAAATCGCGAAAACCTGGCCATCTCAACAGCATGTTGAGTTGCAGCTCCAGGAAGAAACAGGAAGAAGACCGATGCGCGAGAGCTGTGCTCTTTCCTTGAGGAAGCGCCAACTGCGCCTGCTCTGCATGGCAGCGCTGTTCACGCTGCTCTTCGGCTGCGGCAAGCAACCGGAGGTGGAGAGAATCGTCGAGCCGCCACCCCCGCCGCTCGACAGCGACCAAGATGGCATCCCAGACGAGCAGGACCTCTGTCCCCAAATCTACGACCCCAACCAGGCCGACGCAGACGCAGACGGGATCGGTGACCCCTGCGATGGCGACGTCGACGGCGACGGCGTCCCCAACGGCGCCGACAACTGTCCCACCCTCTTCCAGCAAACACAACACGACAGCGACGGCGACAACCTGGGCGACGACTGCGACCTCGACCTCGATGGCGTCGGCGTCCCCAACGAGGTCGATCTCTGCCCGCTGCTCTTCGAGTACGAACAAGCCGATGTCGACGGCGACGGCATCGGCGACGACTGCGACAACGACGACGACCAAGACGGCATCATCGACGTCCAAGACAACTGCCCCAGCGTCGCCAACCCAGAGCAACGTGACGACGATGGAGACAGGGTCGGAGACGACTGCGACCCGGTCGTCTCGGTCTGCGGTGACGGCAAGGTTGAGGAATACGAGGAATGCGACAAAGGGAGCGCCTCCTGGCGCTGCGAGAAAGCAGGCATGGACGGCGGAAAAGTGCGCTGCAACAAGGACTGCCGATGGGACTGGTCCGAGTGCGTACACCGGCCACAGGAGACGGACTTCTACTACCAGCGCGGTCGCGGTAGCTGCCCCTACGTTTTCCTCTGGGACGGCAACGACTACCACTACTACACGGACCTCTCCGGCTCGCCCATCGCCGCGGGCCTGCCCTTCTTTCGCCCCGAATTCTATGGCAGCAACGTCTACGAGCTCGGTGGGTTCTCAGCCGTCGATGGCCTCTACCGTATGAAGCTGCGCGAGGTGATCTTCGAGGGCTCCTACGTCGACGAGCTCGCCTTGCTCGTGGTTGACGCTCCTGAAGAATACGAGGTCCTGAACGCTTGGAGCTTCACTTCACAGCTCGGCGAGCATCCCTCTTTGGACTTCTTCACCCTCCACCAACCGCGACCACCCCTCTCAGCCACTGATAGTCAGGGAAGGGAGGTGCTTGCCGAGGTCTCGACCCGGGATGGTCTGCCCATGGCAGTCAATCCCTCGGAGCTCAGCCAAGTCGTGCTCGACTTCGGGCCCATTGAATACCCTGAACACGCCAAGCTCGTCATCTCGGCCTGGAGCACCTACGCCGACCTGCGCGAGCTGCAGCAGCCGCCCTATTCCGCAGGTATCAGCATCGAAACGATGGATGTTGATGGCACTTGGACACTCCGAAAGACCGCCGGAAAAGCCGCGGGTGACCTTCGCTCCTGGGTCATCGACATTAGCGGCTTGCTCAGCGCCTCGGACACGCGGATTCGCTTGACGCTGGCCCACCAACCCACCGTTCTCGATGTCCTCGACGCGGTGCAGCTCGACGACAGCCCACCCCAGCCCTTCACGGTGCATCGCCTCGCCCCCCACCGCGCCGAGCTCGGCTACGGCGGCTCCACCCGCGTCGACCCCAGCAGCCTGAGCCGACGCATCCGCGCCAGCGACGAGCAGCTCCCCCTCAACCCGGTCGCGCTGCTCGAAGGCAATTTCACCCGCTACGGCGACATCAGCCCGCTGCTCGAAGAGGCCGACGACCGCTTCGTCATCATGAGCCACGGTGACGTCCTCGAGCTCGACTTCGTCGCCCCTCCTGTCACCCCCAACACCACGCGCCGAGTCTTCCTCGAAGCCGATGTCTGGTACACCCTCAAATACCATCCGCTGGGCAAATGCACCGAGAGCATCGAGCCCCTTCCCTTTCACGGCATGACGTCCTACCCTGCACCCGACTCACCCTGGCGTGAGGATCCTGACTACGCCAGCTATCGGGACAACTGGAACACCCGTCAGGTCCGATTCTGAAACCACTCACCCGGAGTTGAGATGATCATCACCGAATCCACCAAGCTCCACACTCTGCTCTTGGAGCACCCATTTCTCGAAGACTTCCTCGTCGCCTACCACCCCAAGTTCGAGATGCTCCGCAATCGCATGGCCCGCGCCACCATCGGCCGCGTCGCAACCCTGAGGGCTGCTGCCGGAATCGCTGGCATCGACGTCGCTGAGCTGCTCCAAGCCATCGCCAAGGAGCTCGAGAGACACACCGGCCAAAACGTGCAGACCGAGCTCAACAGGGAGGCCCTCGATCGCGAAGGCAGACAGCGTGAGCTCGCCGAAATCATTCGTTTTTTACACGACGGCGGCGACCTCGAGTCGGCTCGGCAGCGCTTCGCAGCCGCCGTAGAGGACGTGGAGGCGAGTGAAATCGCAGCCATGGAAGAGGAGCTGATTCGCGGGGGCCTGCCCGTCTCCGAGGTCCAACGGCTTTGTGACGTGCACGTCGGTGCCTTTCGCGAAGCGCTCGACCAACACGAGACCCTCGACCTGCCACCGGGACACCCGGTACACACCTACATGGCCGCCAACCGCAGCCTCGAGCTGCTCTGTGACCAGCTCGGCGCGCTCGCCCGCAGCTTTGGCGAACGCACTCCAAGCGACGAGGAGTGGTCTCGGGCCGAGCGCCTCGGACAGGCCTTCGGCGGCCTCGACAACCACTACGTCCGCAAGGAAAACCAACTCTTTTCGCTGCTAGAGAGGGCTGACATCAGCGGCCCACCCAAGGTCATGTGGGGCGTCCACGACCAAATCCGCGCCAGCCTCAAGAGCGTGCGAGAAGCCATCGCACAACGTGACGTCGAGGCTTTCTGTAGCCATGCTCCCGCATTCGCACGCGACGTCATCGAGATGGTCTATAAAGAGGAGAAGGTGCTCTTCCCTCTCTGCCTTCAGACCTTCGACGACGCCGACTGGGCAGAAATCCGACGCGGCGAAGACGAGCTCGGCTACGTCCTCGCCATGCCCGCCGCCCACTGGCCCGCTGCGGGCACAGCCACTGCTTCTGCCCCCTCGCCTCGAGCGACCAAGCCGGGGCTGCTCGACGTCAAGACTGGGGCCATCAGCCTCGAGCAGCTCAACCTCATCCTCACCAACCTGCCCGTCGATCTCTCCTTCGTCGACGAGAACGACGAGGTGCGCTTCTACTCGGAAGGCCCACAGCGCATCTTCCCACGCAGTCCCGCCGTCATCGGCAGAAAGGTCCAAAACTGCCACCCACCCGACAGCGTCTCCACCGTCCAAGAGATCCTCGACAGCTTCAGAGCTGGAACGCAAAGCGTGGCCGAGTTTTGGCTGCAGCTCAAGGGCCTCTTCGTCCACATCCGCTACTTTGCCCTCCGCGACGAGGCAGGCCAATACCGAGGGTGCCTCGAGCTCAGTCAAGAGGTCAGCGGCATCCGCGCCTTGCAAGGTGAGCAGCGTCTGCTGCAGTGGAACAAGGATTGAGCACGCCTGGCGCTCTCCATCGGTGGGCTCAGCTGCAGACCCAAGCCTTGGTGGCCAGCAAGCTTTGGCCTCGAAAGTGAGGCAAAGACAGTCCCTCAGCTCATCGAGTGGGGTCGGTGCGCGAGAGCGTTGGCGATGCTGTACCTCTCGGCGCTCTGTCTGTGCTACAAAGCCAGGTGAGGCATCGCTGGTTGCAGGCAGTGAGGTCCATACGCACCATTGCTTCCGTCCTCTTCGCGACACGCCCCAACGGTGTCCTTCAAGATGTGTCAACACCAACACAGCGTCTGCAGCCATCCCACCAACCGGCGCCCCAAGCCACGGTTGGGACTGACACTTGTGTGCGCGCTCCCGCTGCTCTTGCTCCTCCAAGGGCCAAGCGCGCTCGCGGAACAAGCGCCTCAGACGGAAGCACCTCGCGCAGAGGACTGCGAAGGCCAGTCGCGGCTCGAGTCCTTCGCCCTGCACGACGACCCTGGACCGATGCAGCACCCCGCAGGCACTGGCCCTTGGCAATGGCGCTGGTCGCTGGGCCTCGAGCTCGAGCTTTTGCCACTGGTGCTGATGGAGTCCGAGTGGCGCTACTTCCCGCGCCTCAGCACCGCCGTCGAGTGGGGACTGCCCTGGGGCTTCGGGCTGGAAGCGGAAGCCTCGGTGCTGCTCGTCGACAACCGCTTTGCTCTGGGACCAAGCTGGAGCATCGACACGGGTCCCGTCTCCTGGGCGCTGCGCTGGCCGCTGGGCGTGCACTTCGGTTGGGTGGGCGTCGCCGCCTTCGATGTGCTGGCCTGGGGCCTGTACAACGAACCTGGCCTCTCGGTCGGCGTGGAGCTGGACGGCAGCTTCCTGAGCCTCAACGTCGACGTGCGACTGGCCGTTTTTCAACAGCAAACGCTTGCCGACTGGAGCATCTCCAAGAGCGGCTATGTCTGGACCGCCCTCGACTCGGGCCTCTTCGTCGAATCACCTCTCGGCGACGACTTCATCCTCTACGGGGTCGAGCTGTCGTATTCCGAACCCGACGAGCTACTCTGGTTCGCCTTCTCCGACAGCCCTGAGAAACTGTTGGCTACGCGCCTGCGAGTCGCCTATGAATTCTGAGGTCTTACTAGCATCGGCCAGGGTCGCGGCGAAGAAATTGAGTCGCCCTCCGCGCCCACTTCCAGGTGCGGTCGTCCTTCTCTTGTTGCTGTCGTCTTGCGCCCAGAAGGTGCCCATCCCGAGCTTCGACGAAGACAGCCTGCTGAGCGAGGCGACACCCATGGAACCGGCGAGCCTGAGACAGCTCGAGGGGCGCTGGACGCTGCAGAGCGACGACGCCGATGCGTTTTGGGGAGATTCGCTCAGCCTCGTCGTGCGTCAAGGGGGCATCTCGCTCTTCACGCCGCACAACGCCTATGCGCTGCTGGATGCGGGTTGCCTAGAGAGCGGCGAGCTGGTGCTCGAAGGATACTGGCGCGAAGCACCCAGCACGCGCACGGGCCTGCTGCAGCTCTTCGTCCGGGGGGACGCCGCCGCACAGCTCTGCGCCGGAGCGCTGCTCGACGAGCGCGCCCGCACTGAAATGCGCCTCGAAGGTTGGCACGACGAACGCGGTGAGGACGGACAGCACAGCATTGAGTGGGGAGACTGGCGTCCCAAGCGCGAAATGCCCCGCTTCTTCATCCTCGCCCACCGCGGCGGCTGCCGCAGCAGCGACTACTGTGGCGCTTCCGAAAACAGCCTGGAGGTCATCAAGCTGGCTGCGCGCTTTGGAGCCGACGCCGTCGAAGTCGACGTGCTCAGCACCGCCGATGGCGTGCCCATCCTCTTCCACGACCTCGCCTTCAGCGCGCGGCTGGTGAACGGCCCCTACTGCTACGGGCCGGTCTCCGAGTTCACCCTGGCCCACGTGCGCGCCCTCTGCACGCTCGAACAGGGTGAGAGGGTCCCCACGCTGGAGGAGGCGCTCGACACGATCATCGACGAGACCGAGCTGGGTGGGGTCTGGCTCGATATCAAAGATGCGCGCTCGATGCAGGCTGCCATCGACCTTGGCGAGCAGGCCCGACAGCGCGCCGAATCGCAGGGACGTGCGTTGAGCCTGGTCTACGGTCTATATTCCGAGGAGATGATGGATGCCTACCGGGCGGCCATCAAGCCCGATGGCGCCTCTTGCTTGGTCGAGCTTGGTCGCAAGGACGCCATCGAGCTCGGCTGCCAGGTCTGGGCACCGCGTTGGACCCGCGGCAGCATGCCCGACAAAGTCAGCGAAGCGCAGCAGGATGGCCTGGTGGTCGCCTTCTGGACCCTCGACGAGACTGACTTCATCGACCACTTCCTCCAAGACTCCAAGCCCAACGCCCTGCTCACCAACCGCCCCTGGCTGGTCTTCGAGCGCTATCAGCGACTGGGAGAGAGCCCGCCGGGACCGGAGCCCTTCCCCTTCCCATGAGCCCACGCTTCTCCATGCTCTGTTGCTCAAGACCAAGCGCGGCCGCCCGCTGGGCCAGCATGCTTGGCCTGCTGACCGCCCTCTGCCTGGGCGAAGCAGCGCAGGCCTGGGCGCAGGAGGCTCCGCCAAACGCCACGTCCGAGGCAGCATCCGACGGCGCGCCTCCGAGCTGTGCCCAGGCAAGACGAAGGGTGAGCGAGTGCGCGCACAGCCAGCGACCTGAGCCAGAGGACTCCTACGCGCTTGCCCTCGGCCTGCGACTGGGCTGGGGGACGGCGCACCAGCAGTGGGCGCTCATTGGCAACGCACCGAGCTTTGCGGCGGTGCTCAGCTTCGAGTCCGACTACTTCCTCTCTCCCGTGCTGCAGCTCGGCTACAGCACGCTGGCCTCGGAGCAGCGCTCGCAAGACCTGGGTCCCCCCTTTGGCGTGGTTGAGGTGGAGAACAGCTTGAGCGCGCTGGACCTGCTACTCGGGCCTGCCATCGAGCTCGGACCGGTGCGACTGGTGTTGATGATTGGGCTGAGCGACTTGATGGTCGAGTCCAAGGTGGCAGGTCGTGAGATTTCGCCGGACACCTGGGTCTTGGCGTACGCCGTCGAGCTCGACGGGTGGGTGTGGGGTTGGGACTGGGGTCGGCTCGGCCTCTTCACCAACGCGCAGTTCATGGCCGAAGCGCAGCTCGCTCGCTTCGGTGCGGGGCTCTGCGTCGATTTCGAGCTGGGGCTCTGAGCAGCCCAACGAAATCTGACCGTTGCTTCTTCGGTCCACAGCAGCGAGCCTAGCTCAACCACAGCAGCAGCGCTCCCACCAGCCCACCGAAGGCGACGTTCAGCCCTTTGACCAGGAGGAAAGTGCGGCGCGAGTGAGCGAGCATCGGCAGCATCCCGTGCCCATCCTGGGCGATGGAGCTGGCCATCAACACGGCCAAGGGCAGGTGACCCGAGGCAAACATGGTGACGAAGAAGAGGTGTGGCCCAGACTCCGGGATGAAGCCGACGAGCAGGGCGATACCCAGCACCGTCCAGGTGTTGTCGGCGAGCAGTGAAGAGAGGTCCAGCGCCGAGTCGAGCCAGTGCAGCAGCACCAAGCTGCCCAAGGTCCAGAGAAAGATCCGCGGCAAATGGCCGACGAACACATGCTTCCACAAGTGCTCGTCGAGGAAGTGCTCAGAGACGGTGCTCACCACGAAGAGCCCAAAGAGCATCACCACCAGCAGCGTCACGCGAACCCAGTTCCAGTCTTTGGGGCCAAGCCCCCCGAGCATGATGCCCAGCGTCAACGCGCCCAAGAGCACCGTCAGGATGACCCGGTGCGGCTGCGGCTTTCGCCACAGCTCGGGCAGACGCGAGAAGGGCAGCCACGCCTGCTCGTCATGCTCACCGTGCAGCTCGAAGGCACCTTCACAACAGCCCGGAGGGTGAGTCAAATGGCGAGGCAAGAGCAGATCCGTGAGCCACGCCGCCAGCACGCCCAAGACCGCCAGGGCAGGGATCATCCACAGCGCAGTCTCAGGCACCAGCGCCAACATCACGAAGGTCTCGTCGCCCATGGTGGCCACCATCGTGGCCACCACGGCTCCCAAGCTCAGCGCCCGGTGCGAATACAGGTTCACCGCCACGAAAGCACCTAGGCAACCTGGGATCGCACCCAACGCCGCGCCCACCAGGTACTGCCGCCAACGGCTGCGCCCCAAGGTCCGCAGCACCAGACCGCGGGTGACGACGTTCGAATACTCGATCAGCAACATCATCACCGCGACGAAAGCGCTGATGATGAGCGCATGCCGCAGCAGCAACCACGCCTCCAACATGGCCTCCTCCTCTGTATTTTTGGGCTTGCGCAGCGCGAAGGCGAGGTGTTGCGGCAATCCAGTCCGCGCGTGGGCCGCTGCCCCACACCCCGCCAAAGGGCGAGCCCTTTGGAATTCGTTTTCTTTCACGTCATTGCTTGGCGAAGCTGACGTGAGCTTGCCGGTGCCACTTGATGGCGAGCGATGGGAGGCCGTGCAGGAGAGCGAGGCTCTCGGGCCAGTCTTCGAATCATCCTCGTCGAGCGCGACGGCGAGTCACCGAAGGCGCTCGCTGCCCCGCTGAATGTTCACGTTCTTCACGAAAGCGACAGAGTCCAGCCCACGCCACCTCTTTTCACGCGCTCACCAAGCTGCGCAGCCAAATACGCCGTGGCCTCCTCACCGGTGCAATGACAGGGAACGAGCAGCGCTGGGTCCCACGCACGCAGTCCCTCCACGGTGCGCTGCAGCCGCGCTTCGCTCGCCGCGTTGAGGTGAAAGCCGCCTATCACCGCATACACAGACTCGGCGCAGCTCTGGCGCATCGCCTCGTCGATGCTGTTCAACACCCCAGAGTGCCCACAGCCAAGCAGCACCACCAGACCTCGCGAGCTCCGAATCCACAGCGCCAGGTCATCCACGATGGGGTCGGGCTCGCGCCCCTGCTCGTCCAGAAAAAACGGGCCGCCCGTGGTCTCGAGCGCCTCTCGCCGGGGAATCGACCCTGTCAGCCCCATCGCCGCGCCGAGGCGCAGTGGCGTCGACACGCGATGAAGGCGCGAAGCCGGCAGGGAGGCGACAGTCTCCCGGGCCGCTTGCGGCATGCCAATGGACTTCACCCCAGTTGGCCGCACGGCATAGCGCGCCGAAACCGCCGCAGGATGCAAGTACAGCTCAGCCTGCGGCGCCTGCTGCATCACCCACGGCAAGCCACCAGCGTGATCATAGTGCCCATGACTGAGCAGCACCCCATCCAGCGCCGACGCCGAGAGCCCCAAGGCAGCCAGGTTCTCCGCCAGAACCCCACCTTGCCCGGTATCGAAGAGCAAGCACCTCCCCCCGAACTCCACCCACACGGCGAAACCATGTTCGGTACCCAACGGCGTCGCCGTCGCCGTCGACGCCTCCTTCGAAAGCTGATTGTCCACCACAATCTGCATGCGCAGCGCGCCCGATACCTCATCATTGCCCATCATCAACAGCTCTCCTTTGCTGTCGCGCTGCGGGTCCCCAATCCGGTGCACCAAAGCAGCTTCGCTCCGCAACACGGGCGAGCGCTCGCCGCGTTGCAACGACTACGCC